>CAZVFJ010000164.1:2049-7858 GCA_964625825.1 uncultured Leptospirales bacterium
TTTGTTATCCTGGGAATATTCATGCTGCTCCTTCTGGGACGGAGAATGTCAATACTTGTCCTGGCCGGTATTCCAGTTACATTCATGGTCACATTCACAGCTATGTGGTACCTGGGTATAACAATAAATATTGTAAGCCTCTTCGGCATGATAATGGTGCTTGGTATGATGGTGGACTTCAGTATTGTTATTGCTGAAAACAGCCACAGGTATGTGGAGCGAGGAATTAAAAGAAGGGAGGCTGTTGAAACAGGCGTATCAGAAGTGTTCCTTTCAGTTACGGTTACGCTTATATGTATCATAGCAGCATTTATGCCGCTTCTCCTTGTCTCAGGTATGATCGGTAAATTTGTCAAATCTATACCAATTATTATCATTATAACGCTTATAGCCTCATGGATTATAGCGATGTTTATTCTCCCCATGTATCTCAATATATTCCTTGGAAAATCACATGAGAAAGGGAAGAGTCAGGGAGATAGCCTTCCGCAGAAAATTTTATCATGGCTTTTCGGTAATAGAATCGACATGGCCCTTAAAAAACTCCGCAGTGAGGATGAAAATATAGAGGAAGGTCTTTTCGGACAGGTGCAGAACATTTATAAAAAGTTTGTCACTTCGGCGTTGAAGCACAGATACATTACAGTGGGCATCCTTATATTTCTGTTAATATTGTCATTTTTACTGGTCCCGAAGATCGGTTTTAAGTTCATCACAGGTGGTGGAGAGGAGCAGATCAGGGTCAACATTAAACTGCCCTTTGAAACCAATCTTGAATCGAACCTGCTGGAGATGAAAAAAGTTGAAAAAATGATCCTTGAGACGGTTTCTAAAGAGGAATTCAAAGCCCTTCATCTCTATGCCGGAGAAGAGTATGTTGATATAATTGACCCGAAGCCGGGGAAAGCAACCTATAAAAGTACTTTTGAAATCTACCTGGTCCCCGAAAAAGAGAGGAAAAGAACCGCCGATGTAATAAACCTTGATCTTCGAAACAGATTATCCCAGGCACAGGAAGAGGGTGTTATTGGAAAGGATTTAAACATTAAGGTTGAATCCGTATTTGACGGCCCACCTGTGGGTAAACCGGTTAATGTTGAGATACAGGGTGAAGATTTCGAAGTCATAAAGAAGATTGCGGATGAATACCTTGTATATCTCCCTGAAATAAAAGGTGTACGAGATATAACACTGGACTTGGAGAGCGGTAAAACCGAGTACCAGTACACTGTCAATGAAAGAATGGCTGCCTGGACAGGAGTATCGGCATATGATATCGCTTCAGCTATAAACGCCTCTTTTTCTGGGGCTGTGGCAACAAAGGTAAACCAGGACGAGGAGGAAGTAGGAGTACGCGTGAGATTCGAAGAAAAATCGAGAGAAAGAATGGCCGGTCTCCGTGACGTCAAGATAGCAAATATGACAGGCGGGCTTATACCTCTCGAAACGGTGAGTGATGTCAGAATTGATAAAGCCTATTCCCAGATTAACAGGCTGAATTTCAAAAGGCTTGTCCAGGTACAGGCTGATGTTGATACAAAAATAATAACTCCCGTTGACGTGACAAAGATACTTGAAAACAGATTCGCTGATGTAGAGAAGCGCTATCCCGGATATATAATAAGGTATGGCGGAGAGCAGGAGGATACCAATGAGTCCATGGCTGAACTGGGCAACCTTTTTATAGCGGCGCTTATCTTTATCTTTGTTGTACTCACTGTATATACAAGGTCACTTATACTCCCTGTGGTTATAATGATAGCTATACCTTTTGCGCTTGTTGGAGTTATATTCGCACTCTTTACGCACGGGCAGCCGCTGTCATTTATGAGCACGCTGGGCCTCTTCAGCCTCGCAGGTATAATTGTAAGTAATACACTGGTGCTTGTACAGTTTATCAATAATTTCAGAAGCAGCGGTATGAGCATCAGGAATGCCCTTGTTGAGGGTGGAGTTGTGCGGCTGCGGCCCATCATTCTCACCGCGGGTGCGATGGTTCTTGAACTGTTGCCTGTAATGTACGGTTTTGGCGGAAAGGATTACCTTGTTGCTCCTCTTGCCTTGGCGTTCGGATACGGGCTTATATTCGCCACATTCATTACCCTTGTGCTTATTCCTTGCTTCTATTATATAGCTGAGGACATCAAAGGTCTTTTGGCCCGATTCCTTTCGAATTTCGGGATCAGGATGAGCAGTACAATCTATAATCCTGTAGTGAGACAAAATGAAAAGTAAATTAAATAATTTTTAACAGGGCGCCATATGAAAAGAAAAATTTTGCTTTTCGCAGTCTGTATATTTTTTTCTGCCTGGTCGTCTATAACAGCGCAGGAAAATAATGATAAGAATGAAATTGTTGAATCGGAGTTTTCTGTTCAACTTTCAGATGAGTCAGCTGTAATTATCGGAGGGGATAGGTTTTCACTCCCGGAGATGATAATTAAGGCAATCGAGCTTAATCCTGAAATATATATCGCAAGGTATAATGTCGCGATGTCTGATACAGATGAGATGAAGTATAATTCAAAATACTCGGCCATCTTTAATGGGGGAACCGGGGTATCTTCAATAACCAATCCTGAATTTCTTTATTCTGATTATGGGAAAAAGAACGATTCATTAGATGTTTCAGCTTCACTTGTGAAAAATTTTTCAACAGGAACAATTGTTGCAGCCGGTATTGCACATACTAAAACCAGCCTGGATAGCGGATATGGGACTGAATATGATATCAGCAATCCGGTTGTGTTTGCCTCTATTGAACAGGAATTTCTGAGAAATTCATTTGGGTTTAATGACCGTAAACAACAGAAAATTTTTTCCAATGTGACTGGCATGAGGAGGGACGCTTATGTGTACAGCATCTCCATGATAGCATTTCAGGTGATAACGGATTACTGGAACGTGGTCCTTTCCCGGAACAGTTTTGACAATGCCCGTATAATGCTTTCTGAAACAAAAAAAGTGAGGAGAATCGTGGCTGAAAAAGTACATATAGGCCTCAGTGAACAATTTGAGATAAACTACTGGAATTCACTGGTGTCATCTTCAAATGCCTCAGTTGCACAGGCGGAGCAGAATTACAGGAACGCCCTGAGGAAACTTCTTCGTGATGTTAATGTGGAGGCTGAGATATCCATGGAGCAGAAGGTTATCCTTTCCGATAAACTCCCGGTTATAAATACAGATGAAGCGTTGAAAAGGGCATTTGAAAAAAGGACTGATTACCTTATGGCTGTAAAGAGTCTTGAAAACGCTAAACTCTCACTTAAAATAAATGAAAACAACGCATTACCTTCACTTAAAGGCTCTGTCTCTGTGTCATCAATGGATTACAATACAGACTCTATGGGTGATGCCTATTCAAATACAGCTTCAATGAAATATCCGAAATACGAGGCAAGGGTAAACATGACTTATCCACTGGATGATACAGGGCAGAAAGCGGAAGAGAGAAACGCCGGATGGATCGTGGAGAACCTTGAAAAAACAAGGAGATATGTCAGGGACGATGTAATAACAAAAATTGAAAATATTCAAACATATTACCACCTTTATGGTGAGGCCATGAACGCGAGAGAACAGGCTGAACTTTATTACAGGAATATGCTGACAAGTATGAGGCGGGGGCGTTTCGCCGCATCATCAGTAAGGGATGCCCTGGATGCCCTTATAAACAGCAGGGAGTCGGAACTTCGGCTTCTTGTTGCCTATAATGCCTCACTTATTGAATTTGAAGTATCGAAGAATGAACTGTTCGATACTTACGGAATAGATATTAATAAATACATACCGGAATAATAAAAGGCCGGTGTATATGATGAAAAATCAAAAGGATTGATTGTAAGTGATGAGTTATTGTAAGGCTGTAGAGAGAATACTGATATCTGGACTGGTGGGATTGCATTTGTTTAACTGTTCACCTGCATATACCGAAGATTTATTTTCAGATGATACAAAGTCAGTGTTAACAATTAAGCATGATGAAGGGAGAGCATCTGCACTTATAGAGATAGCAGGTATCGAAATGGTTTTAATCACCGGCAGTGGAATCAAATCATTCTGGATCGGGAAATATGAGGTTACACAGGAACTATACGAATCAGTAATGAATAAAAATCCCAGTTATTTCAAAGGGAACAGGCTCCCCGTTGAGCAGGTGAGCTGGTTTAACGCGGTTGAATTCTGTAACAGGCTTAGCGTCAGGGCAGGTTTGAGGCAATATTATACTATTGATAAAAACAGGGATGATCCGGAAAACACAAACAGTGGAACAAGATGGGGTGTAACAATCAATAGTGAAGCTGACGGATTCAGGCTACCCACTTTAGTTGAATGGGGGGTTGCAGCGCGTGGAGGGAGTAACGGAAAATACTTCTGGGGTGATGAGATGAATGGTGATTACTGTTGGTACAGGGATAATTCCGGCGGGAAAACTCATCCAGTGGGAACAAGAAAGCCTAACTATGCAGGGGTTTATGATATCAGCGGTAATGTAAGTGAATGGTGTTTTGACTGGCATCCGCTTTATAATGGTCTAAACAGAGTTGTGAGGGATGGACATTGTAATATGGACGCAGATTATATGAGCCCTGATATTATAGATTACCGTGTTCCTCATTTTGAATTCGGTTTTATCGGGATACGTCTTGCCAGGAATAATTGAGTATTTACTTAAATATTTTTAGAGAGTAAAATCTAATCCTTCATAAAATTTTTTATTCCAGTAAAAACAAGTTGTGCTGCAAGAGCTGCAAGTATAAGCCCTGTAATCTTACTTATTATTAAAATTCCCTTTTTTTTAAGAACATGCTCAAGATACGAAGAAAGGTATAGCAAAAGGCCCACAAAAAATATAGCTATAAAAAGTGCTGAAAGAGCTATCACTTTCAGCCTGAACCCATCTATTTCAACCCCCATGACAAGGATCGTACCGATAGTCGCAGGGCCGACAATTATAGGTATCGCCAGTGGTACAACAGCAATATCATCTTCAAAATTAAACGGACTCTGAGTCTGCTTTGATTGGACCAGTGAGGCTGCTGTAAGGAAAAGGAGCGCCCCGGCCCCGATTCTGAATGCGTCTATTGTTATCCCGAATATGCTGAAAATCTCTTCACCAAACATAAAGAGTATGATGCAGGAGATATAAACCGAAATAGTGATTTTCACAGAAAGCTTTTTTCGTGATGCATTGCTCATCCCCTCGGTCATTGTGAGGAACATCGAAAGTGCAAAAAATGGTGTAAGGAGAAAGAAAAATTTTATAAATGTGTTTATAAAAAAAAGTAAGCTGTTTGTGTCCTCTGCAAAATTCATTTACTGTTATCCGTATTGTGTAATGTTAGTTTTTATAATTATTACTTAAGAATATTTTAAATTTTATCTAAGTCAAGTTAATTATAGATGCGGGAATACTGCTGAGTGATTTCAGTATAAAGTATTTTTCAATTATAAGCATCGCCGGGCTCCCTGACATAACAAAGATTTTAACTTTATTATAAAAATCAGTCTTTATACCTTAAGTTATTTGCGGTAAAAAATGCTCTATTACTCCCACCGCCGAAGACGGCAGAAGTATATAATTTTTAATTTTACACTAAAAAATATATTTAGGAACTATTATTGTATAAAAATAGAATTTTTTATTAAAGGATGATATCTTAACTAAAATATTAATGACAGTTTTATTTTTATATATTAAAAACAATTCCGGAAATTACAGGGATAAATAATATATGAAGCTTATTAATGGAATTTCATTATTTATGGCTAAACTTACCTCTCATCCTACTGATAATTCTGATAT
>CAZVFJ010000165.1:0-7819 GCA_964625825.1 uncultured Leptospirales bacterium
TGTTCGGATTTGATTTCCAGAGAGCGCTTTTCTTCGGAATTACCCTTCGCGGAGAGGGAGCTTATTTTGACAGGGGAAAATATTTTTATTACGACAGTGAGTCTTTCGCGACATCGCCTCTTCTGACTGATTTAACTACAGGCGGAAACGGTTCCGTAGAAAAAGACTACATATACTACACCGCGGGTTTTGATGATCACGATTTTATCTTCGATGACCTATACCTGAACCTTCAGTTCAGCCAGAAGATAATAATGGACTATGAAGATACACTCGCGCAGGATAAGTATGTTAACCATATATTATGGACCCTGAAATATTTCATGTTGAATAAAAAGTACTGCATCTCAACAAAAGGGGCTTATAACCTGAAAGAGGAGAGCACTTACGCGAACATGGAGTTCCTGGTGAAGCTCGCGGATAACTTTGATTTCATGGTTGGCGGATGGATTCTTGAAGGGGATGAGGATACTGAAATAGGACAGTTTGATCATAATGATATGGCATATGTCGCCGGTAAACTTACGTTCTGATACCCTTAAGAGCAGACGTTGGATGTTAGTAATCCGATTACTGCTCTTATTTTTTTACACCCTCCTTTATCTCTTCAATCTATTAATCTCATCCGTTTTTCCTTTCTGTTTTTAAATAGTTGACAAATCTTGTAGTAATAAGAATGATTATTATTTGAATTATGAATGAAGAAACAATAAAATACAGAAAGAGCAGACAGAGGGAGAGGATTCTGGAGATACTCCGGAACACAAAAAAACACCCCACTGCTGACACTATCTACCTTGAGATGAAGGATGAATTTCCCGACCTGAGCCTGGGGAATGTCTATAGAAACCTGAATATACTTGTGGATACAGGTATGATTAAGAGGCTCGATTTCGGGAGCACATTTAACAGGTTTGACGGGAACTGCGAAACACATTCCCATTTTATCTGTGAAAAATGTAATTCTGTAACAGACCTTGAAATATCTGATAATATCAATCCCGCTGATCTTATTAAGAATATTGACGGGAAGAGAGTTAAAAGCTTTACGCTTGAATTTTTCGGGATTTGTGAAAAATGCAGGTAGTTTCCCTGATAGGATTTTTTTATGTCAATAATAAGGGAAGAGCGCAGAATTGATAACCTTTATATAATAGATACCGGGCAGTTTAATCTTAAAACTATTACCTCTGTATTCTGCTGGTATGATGGAGATATTGCCCTCCTTTTTGATGCGGGCACATCTGATAACATTGAGGCTATTTTTGCTTCCCTTAAACAGTTCAGAATACCCCCGCAGAAACTGGCAGGAGTTGTGCCCAGCCACTACCATTTTGATCATGGCGGCGGCTGCTCTGAACTCCGGAAAAGGATGCAGGTAATCAATCCGGATTTCAGGATATACACGACTCCCCTGACAAAGTATAAATTGCAGCATGCGGATTCTCACCTCGAGGGAGCTGCTTCCACATTCGGACGGTTTGTCGGTAAAATGGACCCTCCCCCTGATGATGCATTTTATCTCCTTGAGGCTGATTCGTGGCTTCCATTTGAATTTAATGACGGTGCACGATTAAAACTTGTACATACGCCGGGGCATACCCCTGATCATTCCTCCATCGCTGTATTTACAGAAGATAGATGCAAATTCTGCTTCGCCGCGGAGGCGTGCGGCACCATGTACAGGAACAGAGAGATACTCACTACACCTTCATCAATGCCGCCGAATTTTAATTATAAAGATTATATGCTCAGTGTTGAAAAAATCCGTTCGATTCATCCGGAAATGATTGGCCTCTGTCATTTTGGAATAATAACCGGCAGTGATATAGAGATACTATTTGATGATCATATAAGCTTTATGAAAAAATTACGGGATGGAATTGCTGGAGCATTCAATGAAAATCAGTCAACCTCTCACGTAATGAAAGCCACAGAAAAATTATGGATTAACAGGGTCGACAGCGATTTCGTAAATATAAAGGGGAGCGAGCTCTTCTTCGGCAACCTCAGGCTTGCCCTTACATATGGCCTTATGGTTGATATGGGGCTTCGTGAGCCAAAGTATGAAGAGAGGTTTACTCAACAGTGAGAATCGTTGCAGCCGCAACAGGAACACGATAAACTCCTGCTTTCAGTGTTAATAGTATCGAAATATTTTTTATTATTTCTTGACAATATATATTAATTTTTAATATATGCAACAAGTTGAATATATTCTTAATTTAATAATATTATAAACTGTAATGACAGTGGAGAAATTATAAAAAATGGCTCTTTCTCATTCAATTCTTGCGACTCTTATAGGAAGAGGCAAATCTTTAAGCGGATATGATCTCGCAAAAGAGTTTAACAGCTCTGTGGGTTTCTACTGGAAAACTACTCATCAGCAGATATACAGGGAACTGGCCAGGCTCGAAAAGAATAAAATGGTAACATCAGAGGTGATCAGACAAAATGATCGTCCTGATAAAAAAGTTTATAGTATAACAGATAACGGGAGGCAGCACCTTGTTGAGTGGATAGCCGAGCCTTCAATCCCTACTCCGATTAAGGAGGATATGCTGGTCAAGATGTATGTCGGATTCCTTGTCCCGAAAGAAATTCTTATTAAGGAACTCCAGCAGCTGAAGGATCTTCATGAGGAAAAACTGAGACTCTTCAGGGAATATGAAAAGATATATTTTGAAGATGTGAAAAATCTCCCTGAAAAAGGGAAGTTCCGTTATCTGAATCTCCGTACCGGTATCAATTTTGAACTCTTTCACATCAGGTGGTGTGAAGAGGCAATAAATTTTTTAAACAATGAATTTGAATAAAAATTAAGAGGTGAATAAATAATGAAAACCAGAATAACTGAACTCTTCAAAATCAAGTACCCGATAGTACTCCCCGGCATGAGCTGGATCAGTACTCCGGAACTTGTTGCAGCGGTATGTAATGCAGGTGGTATCGGCTGGCTAGCTACAGGTCCTCTTTCTACTAAAGAGACAGAAGCAGCTATAAACAAGATCAGATCTCTGACAAATAAACCTTTTGGCGCGGGTGCAACACTCCTGATGCCGGGTGCAAAAGAGAATGCAGAAGTTCTTATGGATATGCAGGTTCCTGTCATTAACGTATCACTGGGAAAACCGGATGATATAGTTAAAAGAGTTCATGATTACAAAGGCAAAGTTATTCAGACTGTTATCGGCGAAAAACATGCTCTTTCAGCTGTTAAAGGCGGAGTTGACGCTCTCCAGGTAACAGGTTATGAAGCTGCTGCACATGGCGGAAAGGTTGCCAACCTTTGTCTGATTCCTTCAATCAAAGAGAAAGTAGATATTCCTATCGTTGCTTCAGGCGGATTTGCAACAGGCCAGGGTCTTGCCGCCGCTCTCGCACTTGGTGCTGATGCGGTAGCTATGGGGACAAGGCTCGCCACAACTAAAGAGAGTCCTGTTCATGACAGAACAAAACAGGCTCATCTCACTGCATCCGTTGAAGATACTATTTATTCAAACAGGTTTGACGGTCTATGGTGCAGGGTACTCAAATCTCCATCAGCTGAAAAATCAGTTAAAGGCGGTATGAACCTTTTTAAAGCAGCTTTTGTAGGTCCCCAGATCGCGAAATCAATGGAGCTTCCGCTCATGAAAGTTATGCTTGGTATGCTCGCTCAGCCAGACAAAATGATGACTCTTGCTCATATGGCTACAGCTTTTGGTAAAATTCAGGCAGCCACAGAGGAAGGGGATTATGATAAAAAAGGTGTTCAGCTCTTCGGTCAGTGCGGCGGTCTGGTACATGACATCCCGACAGTTAAAGAAGTAATCGACAGAATAATTAAAGAAGCGAAAGAAGCTTCTCAACACGCGGCAGAAATGCTCAAGTAAATAAATTTATTTTTAAAGGGGGAGGCCAGTTCGGCTCCCCTTTTTTTATTTTTATCCTTTGATTTTATTCATTTTAAGAGCCGCACCCATGGCAAGCAATGTCTGGTTCCGGTCCTCCACGTTAAGGGCCTGCTCCATTCCACCTGCATCTATATTCATGTTGATCGCCTCTTTTGTGAGCCGGAGCCCCATCGGATTTTTTGTGATCATGATTTTCGCGTATTCCATTGCTGTTTCGTGGAGCTTGCTTCTTTCAACCATTCTTGATGCGAGCCCGAGATTCATCGCCTCTTCAGCAGTCATAAACTTCCCGGTGTACATGAACTCATAGGCCCTGCCTGCTCCTATCATCCTCGGGAGAAGATAGCTGCATGCCATGTCCGCTCCTCCAAGCCCAATATTTATATAGGCCGCGCTGAATTTTGCGTCAGGGGATATTATTCTGATGTCGGAGGAAAGAACAAAACTGAATCCCTGGCCTGCGGCAGCTCCGTGAACCTCGGTAATAATCGGCTGAGGTGCTCTCCTCATGTGGAGGTTGATCCTGGCTAAACGTGCCTGGAACCTGTAAAATTCTTCTGTACTCATCTTCGGGGCTGTTTCCATTGACTCCTTCATGTCAAGCCCGGCGCAGAAACCCTTTTCGCCGTTACCTTTAAGTATAACTATAATTGTATCAAGGTCATAAAGCCTTTCACGCCAGAAATGTTCAAGCTCCTCCATCATAAGGTGGGTGACAGCATTGTAGCTTTCAGGCCTGTTAAGAGAGAGCTGCATTATCCCTTTCTCAAGTGTTTCGCATTGAATTGTTTTGTATTCCACGATACCCCCCATTTCTTTTATTATTCCTTCAATAGAACGGTATATTAAAATCTGCCGGCGGTTTCTTCCTGATGTCAGAGTCGCCGTCTTCATGATAACCGGTTTATCTCAGGTGCAGATATTTTTGTTTAAATGATAATATGAACCATAAAATTAATGTCAATATTAATTATCATATTAAATTGCGCATCTAACCGGTTTTTCATCTTGACATTTTTAATAATTATAAATAAATTAATTTTACAAAATAAATTGTACTAACGGGCATAAACCGTGCTGCTTTTATAACAAAAATTCTGGAGGATTAGAAGCAATGAAAAAATCAATATTTCTTAAAAGTTCTATCGTAGCTCTTCTCACAGTACTTATGGCTCTTCCTGCTTTCTCAGGAAAACTCGGCGGAAAAGAGGTTGTAAAAAATGGTTCCGGTACAAGGACAATAGCTTTTGTCTCTATGTATAGTGCGGCTCTCTTTGTTCCTCAGGAAATGAAGGGTGCAAGTGAATCTCAAATACTGAATGCCGATGAGCCTATGTCAATTTTTATATCCATACAATCAAAAATAATATCAAAAGAAAAATTTGTTAGCGCAGTTTCAGAAGGCCTTGATAAAGCAGCAAGCGCAGGATATGGCACATCTGAAAAACAGGCTTATATTAATTTGTTCAAAGATGTTACAATAGTAAAGGGTGATACCTTTAATCAATATTATATCCCCGGTCAGGGACTGACAGTGACACATAATAATAAAACCCTGGGCGTAATTAAAGGCGTTCAGTTTAAAAAGGCTTTCTTCGCTATTTTTATTGGCCCTAAACCGGTTCAGGGTTCTCTGAAAAATGGTATGCTCGGTAAATAATTATTCAGATGATAATACTAATAAAAAAGGGCTGCCTTTTTAGACAGCCCCTTTTTATTTGCTGATAATAAACTCAACTCTACGGTTATATTGTGATGTGTCTTCCGGTTTTTTTTGTATAAAGCCGTGGCCCTTAATTTTAAGCCTGCTTTTGTCTATCCCGAGCTTAATCAGGTATTTCCTGACTTTTTCGGCCCTTGCCAGGCTGATATTCCTGTTCACCCGGCATGAACCCGCTCTATCTGCATATCCTTCAATTGATAATGTTATATGTTCATTCTTCCTGAGATAATTGAGTAGTGCATATATATATGGTATCTCTTCAAGCATTAGTTCTGACGAATTAAAATGGAAAAAAACAGGTCGTATCTTAAATTCGGTTTCACTCTTCTTCTCAATGGTAATTACGGGAGGCTCTGTTTTTTTATCAGGGAAAATTTCAAGAACGAATTCTTTCATGTCTGCATTCGCAGGAATTGCGATTATCCGCTTAATACCCGATTTGACAGTGAGTTTAATTTCTCCATTGCTGTCAGGAACGCATACTTCACTTTTGACCGGTTCTTCTCCATGTTTATCTGAGTTAAAATAGAGAATTTTTATATTGGTCCCTTCAGTACTGTCATACCCTTTAATCACGGTTTTTATTGTTATGGCCAATTCTGTAATCTCGGAAGCTGTGGTATCAGAGATTTTTTTCAGAAATATATCGTAACTCCCCGATATACTATTGTAATTTGTTGAGATTAGCAGTTCATTATTATTAATTTCGTAGAATGAAATTTCATCACCTGTTGTATTAACTTCCGGGTCTTCAGTTACAGCCCCGGAGTTTTCACCTGAAACAGGCGTAAAGAAGATATCTCTTGATTTGCTGCTCTCCCTGTAAGCGGTGAAGATATATATATTCCTATAATCTGATTTAACCGCCATTGATGGGATGTAATTGTTGGCTGTTAAATTTATTTTTTGAACATCTTCCCAGATATCATTTTGTTTTGAGACCCGTATAATTGATGTTTTGCTGTTTTCTCCTGTGGTTTCTCTTGCGAAATAGATTGTATTCCCGTCGGGAGAGACTGAAGGCCAGGTTTCGTCCTCCCTTGTGTTTATAACTCCGAAGAGCTGGTCAGGTTTTTCCCATCCCCCTTCTTTTTTTTCAGAGTAATATATATCAAAAGATGGTTCTGGTGTTGAACGGTATTTCAGGCTCCCGGGTCTGTTTGAGGAAAAGTAAACAGTATTTCCGTCACGGGATAAGCAGGGGGAGATGTCGTCAGATTCGCTGTTTAACGCTGATACAGGTACCGGCTCTGTCCATTTGTCATTTTTATATTCAGAAAAATAAAGGTCGCTGTTGTTCGAGCCTTGCGGTTTTCTTGCGAATATGACCAGTTTTTTGTTACTTGAAATTGTACAGGAAGTCTCATCACCAGATGTATTGATCATTTTAAGGAGAGCCTCGTTGATACCGTTTTCAGAGGCAGGAAGTGCAGAAACGGTGGAAATTAATATCAATGCTGTATTTATAATTGTTCTTTTTATATTCATCTACTCAAAAACCTCGACTTTATATATATACATGGTTTTTATCGGAAAAATCAATATAAAAATAGAGTTATTAAAGATTGCTGAGGATTAAACCTGGTAATGAATACGGGGATGAAATTTTTTAAATAACCTGTATCATGCTGTAGTTTTAACGGGGAGGACTATTTTTATAACATTTCCTCTGTTTATCCATTCAATATCACAGAGCTGTTTGAGAAGAAATATCCCCCTGCCGCGTAAATCCAGACTTGAATCAGGCTGCCATTTCAGATCATTGTTGTCGAGGTCGTTATAATTGAATCCGGAGCCTTCATCCTCAATGAGGATCTGAACATCTTTTCCGGTGTAATAAATTTTTATTGTTATATTTTTTTCAGGATCCCATGAATTGCCATGTTCCATGGCATTAATTATTGCTTCGTCAAGTATCAGGTTGAGGTCAAAATCATCGATGTTTACTGTTCCATCAATTTCTTTTAACTTTTCTATTATGGAAGAGATTATTGAGTTTTTATTGTCTCTTGTTGAGAGGAATGTGTTGTTATAGACAATCATAATCAGGGAATTTTTTTTAAAATATCCTGTAAGTCATATTTATCCCTTAAGCCCTCAAGTGCCTCGTAAGCGTCCTTAACTTCTCCCCTTTCAAACTGCTGCTGCGAAACAAATAGTTCCTGATAAAGTTCTAACCGGCGTTTCATATCCTCAA
>CAZVFJ010000166.1:0-7773 GCA_964625825.1 uncultured Leptospirales bacterium
TTAATCTACGATTTTCAGTTTTATTCATAAGATTCATTTTATTCTACCAATAGCCATCAATAATAATATTAGCTATATCTAACTTAATTATCCGAATAAAATATGTCAAGATTAATTAATAATTATTTATAAAACAGCTTTACATCATACCCCTTTTTAGGAAAAAAATTAACTTCTTTTATTTTAATTATTCAGAATTTAAATTTAATAATATTTAATTTAAATTGACTCTTTTTTTTATGAATCCTCCTTTTAATAATTTATTTTATACTTGAACAATTTTATTATATCTTCGATTAGTTAAAAACAAATAAGTTACGCAAGACAGGAGCAGGGAATGGCCAGGGCACTGATAGTTGATGATTCAAAATTCATGAGAAAAATTATAGCGGATATCCTCATATCCGGCGGACACACTGTAGAAGGGGAAGCTGATAATGGCCAGGACGGTATCCAGTTATATGAACAGGTCAAACCTGATTTTATCACTATGGATATTACGATGGGGGGGAAAGATGGAATAAATGCCATTAGAGATATAAAAAGCAAATTCCCTGAATCAAAAATAATTGTAGTATCGGCTCTCAACCAGAATACAATCAAAATGAATGACGAGGCAATCAACGCTGATGAATACATTACTAAACCATTCACAAAAGAAGAACTTCTTGCATTAATAACGAAAATGCTACAATAACAATATGACCAGAGATTTTTTAAAACTATATTCAGCAAACTCAGATCCTGATAACGCTTTTTTCCTTAACGAAGGGGGCGTTTTTCTTTATGCCTCCAATACTGATAAATACTCGATAAAAGGAAAAAACCTGATAGTCGGTTCAACCGAACTTATAATGAAACATATCCTGAGGGAGGATACTCTAAGGCTTGAAACAGCTGTTACTACCTCAAATTCAGTTATTAAAAGAATTCCTGCTGATAAATTCATTAAAAGCATAGACTCTTTCTCTTTTCTGATAAATACATCCATTGTCCTGGCAAAGCAAGTACTCCTTACAAATAAAATAATTAATAAAAATATGGATGCCCTTGAGGGGAATAACAGGCTTTTTAAAGATCTCTCAATTAAGTATTATAAGGGCGTTTCAGCACTTTCAAAAGAATATGACAAGAGAAAACTCCCCTGGATTAATGAAATTTTAAAAAAACATATCACTTCGCTTAGCTTCAAGAGAGGTGAGGCATTCTGTAAATCACAGGAATCTATAACAATCGAATCGACAAATATTCTTTCAGACCGCATGATTGAATATCCCAGAGGCTCAGCAATATGTGAAGAAAATACTGTAGGGGAGGAATTATATATTCTTCAGGCAGGCTCAATTGATGTCGAAATCGGAGGGAACAGGGTCGCGACAATAGACAAGAAAGGAACCGTTTTCGGTGAGATGGCTCTTCTCCTTAATGAAAAGAGAACCGCAACTCTCCGTGCGAAAAACAACACAGTTATAACCAAAATACTTAAAACTGAACTAAAAGGCCTTTGCGAAAAAGAGAATGGCCTTTTAAAAAATATCACATATTCCCTGGCTCAGAAACACTACTTCAATATAATAAAAATAAGCGCCGTAAACAGATCTCTAATTGAAAATGCCCTTGATAGTGGAAAAGAAGAGGATAAAAAAATAAACCAGGTTGAAAAGCTCAAGCTTGATATTTCAAAGCTTAAAAATGACCTTGATGACGCAATCTATAAAAAGAAGGCTGAATACCTTCAGCCTATAGTTGATGAAATCGGATAATTTAATTTTTCAACGTTTTCAGCCAGTTCAATTCCGCTTTCAGATGATGTTCAAGATATGTTAGAATATGCCTGTATCCCTTCTCTTCTCCGGCATTTTTTTCAATTTTTTCTTTTATACTCTCAATCTTGTCTTTAATAATTGACATACGTTCTTCAAGAAACTGCTCTTTCTGCTCATCTGAAAGAAAATCGAAAAACATAAGTACTATATCAACATCGAAATGTATAAAATTTGAGTCAAAATACTGTTTCAGAAGTTTTTTATAATGCTTTTTCCCTGCGGGAAGTATTTCATAAACGTATCTCTCCGGATTCCCGCTCTCTTTTTCAGTTCCAACGCGTTTTACCCAGCCGTTATCCACTGATTTTTTTATTGCGTAATAGATTGACCCGAACTTGATATCAACGTAATCCTCGAGGCGCTCAACAATCTTCTTTTTAATCTCATATCCATAGAGATTTCCTTCCATTAATAAACCAAGAATAGTTATTTCAATTTTCATCATCATACTCCAGGAAATAATTTTTTAAATATCCGTAATTTCCAAAATTATTCTCATATTTTAATATAATTAAAATATTTATAAAAAAATATAAATTATATATTCTTCTAAAACAAAAAAAATATAATATTTTTTATACGCTATAATGTTATTTCATTTATTTTACTCTAAAATATGGTAAAAATCAATAACATTATTGCTATACTTTAAAAAAATATACATTTTTACACATATTTTTTTAAATAATATCAGAAGAACTCTTATAATCGCTTAACTTCATGATTATTAATTGATATTTATTCTGCTATCTGGTACAAATGCTATTACTACCTTATTAGTGAAAGAAAAATTTAAATGAATATAATAAAAAATTTATATAAAAAAAATAATAATCCTGCTTTAATTACAATTACAGCCCTTGGGGATTCATTAACATACGGATGGCTTGTAAATAAGGGTTATCTTGATTTTTTAAGTGAAATGCTTTATGAAAAATATCCCGAAATTAATATAAAAATAAAAAATCTGGGAGTGCCGGGTGACACGGCCAGAGATGGCTTGAGGAGAATTAAAGAAGTAATAAAAACAAAACCGGATCTTTGCATGATTCAGTTTGCCCTCAATGATGCTTTTTCAGGGATAACTCCCGAGGTGTTCAAACAAACTGTTGAGCAGATAATCAGAAAAATAACTTCTGAAACTTCTGCAGAGCTTCTTCTCCTTACATCTATACCGATAATCAGTCCTTACGAAAATAAAATTGCTGAAGCTTTTTATGCTAGAATTTTTGAATGTGGTGTGGAATTTAATATACCCGTTGTACAGGTTCATGAATACTGGAAGAAAAAAATAAGCGGCGGCATCAAACATGTATCCCTTATTCAAGAGGATGGAGTTCATCCCCTTGAAAATGGATACATACTCATCGCAGAGGCAATCATGGAAATGCTTTAATCTCCACCCTCCCCGATTATTCAATAATTCCTTCAAGCTTTCTTGATATTTCACTGCTTACATTAATAAACTCAATCCCCATGCCCGCTTTACCGGATTCGGTTTCGTCACTCCTGAGCCACTTAACAACTCCCTGAACTTCAATTTCACCATTATCAGGAAGAATTATTGTAAGATTTACATTTGCACCATTGCTAAGTGGTTCCGGTGTGGATATAAAAATCCCTCCATGGCTCAAATCAACTGCTGAACTCAAGGTAATAATTTCGTCCGTTCTTACTTCTGATTTTATTTTTTTATTTACTCTGCGGGTCTTTCTTTTATCATCCATCCATGCACCTCATTAAGCTTCAAAACATGCTTCATATTTATTTAAAAATATACATATTGACAAATTTTACAATCTTTTTTTTCTTTCTTATATCAAATCTATTATTTAAGATTTCTCACTTTTATACTTAGCTTTGTCTGAGTATTCTATTAAAATAACATCATATAGAATGAATACTCAATTAACTGAAGAGTAAAACCGGATGAAAACAGATTCCATAAACATTTTTTATCTGAAAAAAAAAGTACTATTTCCTCACTGCACCATGACTGTACGCATGCGGGAATCGAAACATACACTGGCTCTTTCACCGGGCAGTAAAATCTTAATTTTCTCCCTGAGAAATTTTTTTGACTTTTTTTTAATAAAAAAAAGAATTTCTATACTTGCTGAAATTACAGGCATTGAAAAAGATAAAAACCATCTTAAAATTCAGCTGAAAGGGATAAAAAGAGTTAAAGTTACTCATTTCTATCGATTTTTCGAAGCCCGGTTTATCGATATACCTGAAGATACATCCCACCAGGACATACTAATTACAAAAGATTTGAGAAAAAAAGCTCAGGAGCTGATATTCCTCATTAATGTTGAGGAGTCTGACAGGCTGATTGAACTGATGAATTTCCTTGTTGATCTTGGACAGATAACTGATTTTATTTCAAACTACTTTATTCTTGATGACAGGATGAGGAATGATCTTCTTAATACAACCGATATATCTGAAAGGAGTAGACTTCTTCAAAAAAAAATTCAACTGATTATTAATAAATTCGGAAAACAGGGATAAAAAATGTTTAAAAAAGATGTTCGTGGGGATGACGCTTACTACTCAATCGAGTGGTCCCGTATTTTTGAGTACGACAGATTTACCGCAAGAAGAGTTATGCCTGAACTTCCCGGCATTGTCTGGCTTCAACACCCTGTTAAGAACCAGATGGAGAGCCTTCTCTTTTTCGCATGCTGGCGCGATGGCCTCAGGGTCGGGCTTCGCAAACTTCTTGATGAAACATTTATTAACACAGGGAAGGATAACCTGAGGGAAAAACTTTACACTCATGAGCTTCATTACCGGTTTACTGTAATAGATACAAGTCCTCTTGACATTCAGGACCTTATGTACTGGATGATAAAGGAATATAATCCTCTTTATAACGATATATCTACTTTTACCGATTCAAAAAGATATTTAAACATCTTTGTAAAAGAGAACGGGCCCGACATCTCTGAGATAAGAAGAAGATAGCTTCACGAGGCAAGGCTGAACATCCTTATATCTTCCGCTTTATAGATATGACTTACATCCTGTCTGATCTGAAAAAATTCAAGAATATATTTAAGCCTTGCACAGGCATCAAGCGGTAGCGAAAGCTTATAATCGGACTGTGGAGAGAACTGTTGTATTCTCTTGACATTAAGTGATTTTTTCTCCGGACTATATATGAATATATCCTTCTGGAAGAGCCTGAATGTTTCATAAACAGACCTGATTATTGATTCAGATTCAACAAGATTTGCTATATATAAATTTGTATCTGAATCATGAATATTTCTGGTAAAAAATTTAAGTATGCGGAGCACAATTTCCGGATAGAGGAGTTCATTAAACAACCGGATGATCCTTGATTCAAGCTCCAGGTCATGCATCCTCTTTGTGGGATATGCCATATGTATTACATGAAAAGAGCCTGTCTGAACCTTAAAAAAAGTAAACTCTATCAGCCGGTCGATTGCATCCTTCCTCATGAAGTGCTGTTCCTCAAAAGTTGACTCAATCAGTTTTTCAGCAACATCTTCAAGCTTCTCATTCTTAATGATCTTATCAAAATTGATAAGCTGGCTCTTCCCGGGATCAATACTTTCAAGGGAATCAAGTTTGTATGTTTTGCTATCCATAGCGCAAAACCTCCGTAATTAAAAACCTCTTTTCAAACCGATAAGGAGCTCTTTCCTGAAAGCGGTTCCGTTGTTATACTCCTGCGCGCTCCTTATTGAACCGACTATTGAATAATTATAAAAAGAAAATTCTACCACTGAAAAAAATAACATCTGGAAAGCATTCTCCTTCCTGTACCCATCGTATGCAAGGAAGATGAGAGCCCCGTTAGTTATTAATGATATCGCTCCAAGCCTGTAATTTCCAGTATAGAAATAACCCGATCCCGGAATAATCGCAGATGAAAGTCCCGCGAGAAGAGAATTCTTTTTATCACGTTTTTTCTCCCCGCTTACCATTACGGCAAGTTTATCAGCATCCGCTGAATATTTCCCTTCTGGAAATAAAACCTTATATTCCCCGATAAGTCTTACGGCATCATCATAATTTTCGGCAAGAGCCTTAGCCATACATAAATTAAAAACTGACTCTTCATAAAATAATCCTCCTTTATAAACGAAGTTATACTCCTGAAAAGTTCTTACCCCGAAATTATATGAACCGGTTAGAAGTCTCACAATCCCGGAATAATATAAGCCCTCCTCCCCCTGTGGCTTATCCGGGAACCTGTTATAACAGTCCGAAAAGATATCAAGAGATCGGCCTGCGTCCCCCCCATGAAAATAGGATTTACCCATTATTATCATGCTTGAAGGGAAGAGCGTACCCGCCGGGTAAAGATGCTGATACCTCATAGCTTCAGTTACAGCATTATAATATTCCCTGTTACTGTAGTATAGCTTTGCTGCTTCAAGTATTGTATCTCCGGAGGCAGAAAGGTTAACCGGGATCAAAAAAACTATTATAACCGCAATTTTTTTCAATGCAGCAGCCTCTCTATATCAATACAGGATGAGGGCTCGTACTCCCCATATCTGTCCGAAATTATTTTATATTCATTATTAATTATACTTCTGTTTCTCCTTACTGCGGAGTTATATGCTCCACATACATTACCGGCATGGAAGAGTCCTGTGAAGAAAAATAAAGTATATGAATACCCGTCTTTACCCCGGTTGTTCAAATAGATCCCCCCAAGAGCCGTTGATGCCACAGCAGCAAAAGATATTAACGAATCAACAGGATATCCGGAGTATAACTGTCCCGCCCCCGGGACTATTGCAGACATAATTGCACTGCCGCAGGAAGATTTAAGCCCCGTTTCCCTGAATCTCGCAAGCTCCATTCTGAGTGATGTGAAATTATAATCATCCTTTAAAAATTTCTTTGCGGCAGATTCCTCCTCCCTAATCCGCTCTATACCACCTGAAAAAAGTAACGGAGTAATCCTTCTGAGGAAGAGAGTCATATCTTCCCTGCCTCTTCCCGAATAATTATATATAGAGAGAGCCCTGTAACTTTCATCATACATCCCTAGATTAAAGTATGACATAGACACCAGAGAACCCGCGCATAGGCCAAAACGTCCACTGGAATAATTATATTTCTGCACAACTGTTTTATACTGGCCGGCAAAAAAGTAATTAAGGTAGATAAAATAATCCAGCTCCGGGGATTTATCTTCAGATTGAAGCCTCCTTGCTTCAGCAATACTATTAAAGTAATCCTTTTCATAGTAGAGTGATTTAATAAATTTTTTCTGTTTACTGATAAAAAAGTCATCCCCTGCCGCACCTGCCGGTAATGATGTAAAGAGAATTGCGGTCATTAAACAGAAAAGTACTAAGCCTGTTGAAAAAAATCCGCCCATAGACGCTAAATGTATTTCAGATAAAAGAAAATAATAAATTTTTTTCATTTTGCGAAAGGGTTTTCCGGAACAGGGTCTTTTGATGGAGGATAAAAAGGGTTACACCTGAGCAATCTGTCTCCTGCAAGAATTGAGCCAAGCAAAGCTCCATGTATTACCACGGCTTGCCGAGCATAAGAACTGCATGTTGGTATATGCCGGCAGTTTGCTCCATCCTGCGGAGAGATAAACACCTGAAAAAACCTGAGGAGAAAGAAAGCCCCGGCCTGGGCTCCGTTATAAACTCCCCCGGCCCTGTCAGCCGGGAATGTTTCAATAAGAGCATCACCTGTAAAAGTATCAGCATTCCATGGAGTAAACTCAGCTACCGACACATCAGACAGGATAGAAATGAACATAACTGACAGCAAAATTTTCACGATATTTTTTCTCATAAAAATCAGATAAAAGATGAAAAATATTAAGTCAAATCATTATTCACCAAAGCAGGGAAGTGTTTAATGTCTTTATTTAACAAAAACAAGGTAGCAGTAGGATTTTAGGGGTTATGCCACCCTATCATGTGTACTATATTTA
>CAZVFJ010000167.1:0-287 GCA_964625825.1 uncultured Leptospirales bacterium
ACGAGTTTCGTACTAGCCGATACTCCGGGGCTCGACCTTGCAAGCTCATCTGAACTATCCGACCAGATTCTCGATAATGCAAGAAATCACCTTGCCCGCAGTTCGGTCATACTCCTCCTTATGGAATCACCCGGGCCTGAATCTTTCGATTATGAGCTTGCCGATATAGTAAGGAAAATGTCTCTGCCGACTATTGTTGCTGTAAACAAGATGGACAGCTCTGATAAACTTGAAAATATGCCAAACTTTTATGAGATGGGTTTCTCCGAGATTATACCTGTATCAGC
>CAZVFJ010000167.1:297-7701 GCA_964625825.1 uncultured Leptospirales bacterium
CCACAAGAAGATTCAACATATCAATGCTTCTCAACAACATTGTAAGACTTTTACCGGCCAAGAAGACTTCTATTGCCGAGCCGGACCTTAAAATTACAATTGTCGGAAGACCAAACTCCGGTAAATCGACTCTACTGAATTCGTTTATGGGGTACGAAAGGTCCGTTGTATCCGATATTCCGGGCACAACAAGGGATTCCGTTGATGAGACCTTTACTTATTACGGCAAAAACGTACAGGTCATTGACACGGCAGGTATAAGAAAAAAAAGTAAAATCACTGAAAACATTGAGTACTACTCATTCACGCGAACGGTTGATTCGATAAACAGGTGTGATGTGGCAATACACCTGATAGATGCAACTGTCGGGCTCACTGAAAACGACAAGAAAATATCAGACGAGATACTTAAAGCGAAAAAACCGATAATCATTGCGATAAATAAATGGGATGCAGTCGAAAAAGATCACAAAACTTTTAATGAATACAGGGATAAGCTGATTTTTAAATTTTATAAAGCCGAAGATTTCCCTATAATCTCAGTTTCCGCTAAGAACAAACAAAGAATAGATAAACTTCTTCAGACAGCTTTCACACTCCATGAAAAGGCGAACAAAAGGATAGATACCCCGACTCTTAACAGGGTTATTTCAGAGATTAAAAGTGTTGGAAGAATTCCTCAGTTAGGTGAGAAGATACGGGTTTACTATGCCGTGCAGATCGACACTGTGCCTCCGCAGTTCAGATTTTTTGTTAACAACGCAGAATACTTCCGTAAAGACGTTATACGGTACTTTGAAAAAGCGCTGAAGGAGTCTCTTGGCCTGGAGGGCCTGCCGATTATTATTCAGATTGAAGGGAAAAAGAAGAGAGAACATAAAAGGTAAGGCTAGATTTTAACCCTCCCTTCGAGAGATTTGAGTATTGTAGCGCTGTCCGCATATTCCAGATCGCTCCCCACCGGCAGCCCGTGGGCAATCCTGGTTATATTTATACCCATTGGTGTAATGATTGAGGCAAGATAGAGGATTGTGGCATCGCCCTCAATGGTAGGGCTCAGCGCCATTATTATTTCAGAGGGAGCATCACTGCTACATCTTTTTATGAGAGAATTAATATTCAAATCTTCAGGACCAACACCGTCAAGTGGGGATATAAGCCCCGAGAGCACATGGTAAAGACCGTTAAAACCACCGGCAGCTTCGATTGTCAGTACATCCCTTGCACTTTCTACAACACAGAGAAGGTCCTTTTCACGTCCGGAGTCGGAACAGATTGAGCAGACTTCATTATCCGAGATACCTCCACATATTGCACAGAACCTGATATTATCAATAAGTTCTGTGATTGACCGGGTCAAAGTGTCAACTTCTCCCCTTCCGATTTTAAGAAGATAAAAGGCTATCCTTGACGCGCTTTTATTCCCTATACCGGGAAGTTTTGAGAACTCACGCGTAACCCTTTCAAGATAGTACGACGGACCTGCCAATTTGCCAACTCTCTTCTATTTAAAAAGGCTGCCGAGGTCCATTCCTCCGGCAATTTTCTTCATCTCTTCAGCTGAAAATTCCCTTGCCTTGTTAACCGCATCATTAACCGCTGAAAAGACCATCTTTTCAATTTTTTTAACATCACCGGATTTTATTAAATCTTCATTTATTGATATATCAAGGAGGTTGAATTCGCCGTTAACCACTGCTTTTACGCTGGAGTCTGAACTCTCACCTTCAATCTTTGTCTTCTGAATCTTCTTCTGGATGTTTTTCATCTCCTTCTGCATCTTCATCAGGTTCCCTATGTCGCCAAGACCTTTTAACATATCTATTCTCCTTTTTTTATAATCTGCCCGTAAAAGGCGTTCTGTATCTTTGTCACTGCGTGGCTTTCTAATTTGTAATCATTCTTTTCGGGATTACGGATCATCTCCGCTTCCGGAGCCGGGGGGTCTTCTCCTTCAGGTTCTTCAGTTTCATATATCCCCGCTTCAGCTTTGTTTTTCTGGACCTCAACAGGCTCAGTCCCGGTTACCACAATTTTCAATTTTGATCCGGTTTTTTTAGAGAGATTATTTTCTATTAAAGCAAGAGCCCCTGCGTCAAGTGTTTTAATGTAATTCGTTGCGTCAATTCCTGAGGGGTAACGGATTGTAACAGTTCCTGAATCATATATTGCATCAGCAGGCCTCAATATCAGGTGCAGACGGTTTTTTTTAAGTTCCATCTCCGAAAGCATCTCTCCCCATGCTTCATTGAACTCAAGCGGCTTATCTATGGCTGACCCGGCTCTTTCTGCAACGGAAGGGTTAGAAGCACGGACATTACCGGCTCCCCTGCCTGAACCCCCGGTAAATGGAGCCCCATCTCCCTCCTCAAGTCTCTTTATAATATCCGCAATGGAAGGAGTATCTACGACAGAAGCCATGTCAAGGAGGGCCATCTCCAGGTAGACCCTGTCATTCCCTGAAAATCTGAGATTTTTCACCAGATCAGCAGCGAGTTTAAAGATTCTTGAAAGTTCCTCATCACCAAAACCTGCCGAGGATGCTTTGAGGCCTTTTATTTCATCAGGAGAAAGCCCCAGAAGTTTTTGCAGATCTATACCGTTTCTTATAAGACGGAGTGACCTTATTGCCTCAACAAGCCCCGAGGAGTAGCGAGATATATCAATCCCCGTTGAAACGATCCTGTCTACCTCGCCGATAAGCCCTCCCCTGTCAGATAAAGATATATAATTGAATAACCTGATATAGCTTTCAGTGGGGACTACACCCAGTATGGAAAGAGCATCCTGTTCTGATATCTCGGCACTGTCGCCTGTTGAGAGGCCGGAGAATGATATCACCTGATCGAGCAGAGACTGGGCATCCCTCATGGAACCGTCAGCAATTCGGGCAACAGGATAAAGGGCGTTAGCAGATATATTATATCCCTCTTTTTTTACTATTCTCTCCAGGTGCTGCACAACTACCTCTATCGGTATTTTCTTAAAAAAATACTTCTGACAGCGTGAAAGTATAGTATCGGGGATTTTGTGAATTTCTGTCGTGGCAAAGATAAATATTATGTGTGAAGGTGGTTCCTCCAGGGTTTTCAGAAGAGCATTAAAAGCCGCAGTGGTGACCATGTGTACTTCATCTATGATATATATCTTGTACTTCGATTTCGCGGGAGCAAAATTAACATTTTCACGGAGCTCCCGGATATTATCTATACCATTATTTGAAGCGCCATCAATTTCAATTACATCAAATGAGTTCCCCTGCCTGATTTCAACACAGTTTTCGCAAACTCCGCATGGCTCAGGCGTCGGGCCATGTACACAGTTAAGCGCCTTTGCTAAAATTCTGGCCATTGTCGTTTTCCCGACACCACGTGGCCCTGAGAAAAGGTATGCATGGGATATTCGCCCCTGCTTTATGCTGTTCTGAATTGTCTTGGAAACATGATCCTGAAATACAACTTCACTGAAAGCCTGGGGACGCCACTTACGGGCAATTACCTGGTATGCCATTGGAATGTTAACCAGCCTCAATTATTCGGAAAGGGGGGGATTCGAACCCCCGGTTACTTGCGCAACACACGGTTTCCAACCGTGCTCCATAGGCCTCTCGGACACCTTTCCATGAACGACCTTTAACCTGATAAATTAACGTATAATCTTTGTCAATAAACAATTTTACCCGCTTAAGCTAATTAAAATATCTCTGTCTCAGAGAAGAAGTAGCTGATTTCAAACTTTGCTGTATCCGGCGCATCCGAGCCATGAACAATGTTAAACTGTATGCTTGTAGCAAAATCAGCCCTGATTGTTCCAGGATCGGCCTCTTTAAAGTTTGTGGCTCCCATAAGTTTACGGTTAAGAGCTATTGCATCTTCACCCTCAAGAACCATGAGAACGACAGGGCCCTCCGACATAAAACTTGTGAGCTCATCATAAAAAAATTTTTCCCTGTGCACTGCGTAAAATCCTTCAGCAATCCTCTTAGTCATATGAATCTTCTTAATAGCTGCCACGCGAAGCCCCGCGGTTTCAAAACGCCTGATTATTTCACCAATAATATTCTTTTTTACACCGTCAGGTTTAATTATAGACAGAGTTCTTTCCATTAATATCTCCTGGTACATTATCGTTTTATTATGAAAAACAATTCGCCGGATTAAAATTCACGTCATTCCCGCAAAGGCGGGAATCCATAATCAAACTCACATAATACGGATTGCTCGTAACTCAAGTAGAATGGATACCCGTTTTCACGGGTATGAGAGTATGTTTCCCCTGAATCATGGCCTTAATAATCCAGATTACGCAAGCATGTCATTAAGCTCTAAACCGAAGGATTATATCGATACTTTTACAGAGCTGAATGACTTTTTATATTTTCCGACTGATATTTATTTTTAGCAATAAAAAAAAGCTGCCCGAAATGATTCAGACAGCTTTTTGTTATTGCCCAGAGCGGGACTTGAACCCACACGAGTATTCTCACATGGCCCTCAACCATGCGTGTCTACCAATTCCACCACCTGGGCATTAGTAGCAATAACTTATGTAAGACTAAATACAGTTGCCCGGATCTTATGTCAACAAAAAAAGAAAATATTTTTTTACCGGCACAATTTTTTTATAGAGCCCCCTTTGAGAGGGGCTATCTGCGCAGCAGATGGGGGATAGTAAAACATAGCTTACAAAAAATTGCGGAATCTTTCCGAACATCCATATCCCTTAATTGAAAGATACCCCGCCCTTTCGGGCACCCCCTTTGAAAGGGGGATATTTATAAAAGTCAGTAAACTATCTTCAAAACATCGTCAAAATAGTTAACAAAGTAAGCATCAAGCCCCTTCTTTATATATTCGGGAAGTTCATCAAAATCCTTTTTATTTTCATAAGGATATATGATGGTTTTAACCTTCGCTTTCTTCGCTGCTATCGTTTTCTCTTTAACTCCACCTATGGGAAGTACCTTACCTGTTACAGTGAGCTCCCCTGTCATCGCAATATTTTTTTTGATAGGCTGATTCTTTGCAAGGGAATATAGCGATGTTGCCATTGTTATTCCAGCTGACGGGCCATCTTTAGGAGTAGCACCCGCCGGTACATGGAGATGAATGAAGTGATCAGAAAAGAAATCCTGCGCTATGCCGTAATCTTCTGCACGCGATTGAATATATGTATACGCAATTTCAGAAGATTCACGCATAACATCTTTCAGCTGCCCGGTCTGTTTGAATCCCCTGGTTTTTGTATGGATGGCTGTTGACTCTACATATAAAGTCGTTCCCCCCATACTTGTCCATGCAAGGCCCATTACAACTCCCGGTATACGCTTGTCGTAGAGTGACTCGTCAGTAAACCTCGGCTTACCGAGATACTCCTCAATATTTTTCTCTGTTACATTTATTGATGCTGTCTCACCTTCAGCGAATTTCCTCGCTGCTTTACGCATAACCTTTTTGATGTTATTTTCGAGTGAGCGCACACCCGCTTCTCTGGCATATCCGTCTATCATACCTTTTATCGCGTTATTATCAATGGTTACCGCCCCTTTTTTCAATCCATGCTCCTTCAGCTGTTTGCTAACAAGGTATTTACGGGCGATCTGAAGTTTCTCTTCCATTATATAACCGGAAAGCTTCATTATCTCCATCCTGTCAAAGAGCGGAGCGGGAATTGTATCCATCTGGTTTGCTGTTGCGATAAACAATACGTTGGAGAGGTCAAATCTAACATCCATGTAGTGATCAAGAAAATCCCGGTTCTGCTCAGGGTCAAGGACCTCAAGAAGTGCAGATGCCGGGTCTCCCTGAAAACTGGCTCCAATTTTATCTATCTCATCGAGCATTATTACAGGATTTGCGACTTCCACTGTTTTAAGGCTCTGAATAATTTTCCCAGGCATTGCACCGATATATGTTCTCCTGTGCCCTTTAATTTCAGCCTCATCCCTCATACCGCCAAGAGAAAAGCGGAAGAACTTCCTGTTAAGAGCCTCGGCAACTGACTTACCGATTGATGTTTTACCCACACCGGGAGGCCCTATGAAACAGATTATTGAACCGGAGATATTACCCTTCATCTTACCTGTTGCAATAAATTCAAGAATCCTCTCCTTGATGTCATCAAGGCCGTAATGGTCGCGATTCAGTATCTGCCGGGCCTTTTCGATGTCATAGTTATCTTCGGAATATATTCCCCACGGGAGGGATGTAAGCCAGTCAAGATAATTGCGGCTTACCCCATACTCTGCCGAGTGCGGTTCAAGGAGCCTCATTTTATTCATTTCTTCATCGATCTTTTTTGCTGCCTCTTCACTGAGTTTTAGTTTTGCAATCTTCTCCTCAAACTTTTCTATTTCAGAGGCCTTTTCATCTTTTTCAAGGCCAAGCTCTTTCTTTATCTCCTTAAGCTGTTCTTTAAGGAAGAACTCCTTCTGCTGTTTGGATATTCTCTCCTCAATCTGCTGAGAGATCTTTTTCTGGAGTTTATTCAGTTCTATCTCTTTTTTAAGGAGTATAAGCACCTTCTTTACCCGCTGCCGCACATCGAATGTTTCAAGTACATCCTGAATTTCTCCGGACTCGGCAGTTGTCATGGAGGCCACGAAATCAGCAAGTTTTCCCGGGTCTTCAACACTAAACCTGTTCAGGAATAGTTTCAACTCCTCCTGAAAAAGCGAGTTTGTCTTGATGAGATCCTTCACCGAACTGATAATCGCCATCGAGTAGGCTTTCATTTCATCAGTTGGCTTGAAATCATCCTCATAATAATTGTCAACATTCCACCTGATTACAGGCCCGTTTTGAATCGTACTTTTATAAGTGAATCTTCCAAGTGCATTTAGCATTACCTGGATCGTTCTTTCATCTACAGGAGTTATCTTTATTATCTTTACCGCAACTCCGACAGTATAAAGATCTTCGGTACTCGCCATTCCGTCATGCTGATTTTTTATAAGAACGACTCCGCCAATCTTATTGGGTGAATCGATAATTTCCTGGGCACTTTCGATCATAATATCCCCTGTAAGGATCAACGGAATCATCATCCCAGGGAATATCGGCCTCTGCGATATCGGTATTATTGTCATATTATCGGGCCTGAATTCATGTGCCAGTATTAACTGGTTTTCAAGATTTGTCATATCATCCGCCATATAGCCCCCCTGTTTTAATTATACATTTTTTAATTCTGCTTCTTTTCAAAATCTTTTATGTTTTTTATAAAATATTTTTCTGTCTGCCATCCCCCGAGAGTAAAAGTGTAAGGGCTTTCAGGAGAGGCCGCATAGTACATCTCCTTATCCTTTTTACTGTAGACCTGAAGCTCATACTCGCCTTCCGGGGTCTTGATTTTCACAGTACATATCACACTCCCGGCAACAGGCTTTTCGGAAAATGTTGAAGC
>CAZVFJ010000168.1:0-4501 GCA_964625825.1 uncultured Leptospirales bacterium
TTTAAAAAGTCTCCAGAAAATTTATCTCCCATTTTTTCTTCAGATTTATAACATCAATCCATGATGGGGAGTAGTGTCTTATTTCCTCCGGGCTTACGTTTACCCTTAGCGCAGGCTGTCCGGGCGATATCATCACAGGGTAATCATTGCTGACTCTGTCAACAGCTCTTGTACCGAGTCCCGGCACAAGCCGGATGAGTCCGTCTTCACGTTTAAGCCGCGGTGACCAGCGGAACTCATTATTACTGAAGGCTATACCCGCAAATGCCGGGAAAAAATAATTCCCTGCTTTTGTTCCCACTACCTCCTGTATCATAATCCCCATCTCTTCATGAAGATCAATAAGCCCCCGTTCCGCCCGGTAAATTATCGGGTCAGGAGCGAAGAGCGACGCGTAAACTTCAGAAATAGCATCCAGCAGAGCATTAAACCTCTTCTCCCTGTCACCCTGGTTAGCGAGAAAAAGGCTTTTATATTTTCCGGAAAAAGCTGTCCCCACCCTGTCCTCAAGAAGGCTTGAACTGCGGACAATTATCGGATTCTCACCAAGTTCATCAAGAGCGGCCATTATCCCTTTTTTAATTTCAGAAGGGAAATGAGCGTTCTTGAAGAGATGGATAATATTAGGGTATTCTATCCGTATCTGCTCAGGGTCTTTATACTTCTGTTCGTTAAGCTCCTCAAGGTCATTATATCGGAGAAATTCTGTAAGTGAATCTGCGGTGATATACCAGGTTGCAGGAGTACGGACATTCTCAAACATATTGCTCCCGTCAGACGCCTTGAGCAATATATGCTTTGCTATAAAAAGTCCGGCGCTCTTGCCTCCGAGTTTGCCGTTGCTGCCGGCATGATGAATTATCCGTGTTGTAAGATCGAAGAAATCGTTTACCTCAAGATGCTTCTTTGCAATATTAATAAAATCAGTGCTGTCAGAAAAAAATCTGCGAATCAGGGCAATTCTGAGCCACTTCTCTGTGGACGGGGCAAGAGCCATATCACTGTCGGTCATTAATCGATAGCGCTGTATGGCATCTATGATTTCATTGAGTCTCGCGTTGCCGGAATCGATTGTCTTAACGAGGAAACCTGTTTTGTTTTCATTAATCCATTTCTGAATACAAGACATAATCTCATTGTCGCTGAGATTTTTTGAGGCTGTAATAAAAACCTGGGCGCTTGTCTCAAGGATGCGGTCTCTTGACTGCTTCAGGCTCGGACTGTTTGAATCTAGCTGGATATCAGCATCACTGCGGGTAAAATCAGATCCGTATTTATTCAGAAGCAGTTTAGCGTCCTTTATCCCGTTCCAGAACAGATGGTAAATCATTTTACGCGCCATCAGATGGTAGAGGTTCTCATCTGTCCTGCGGAGGAGATCTGTAATAACCATCCATTCCCGGTTGGACTTATCTCCAGGCTCCCTCCCCGCGGCTTCAAGCTCACGGAAAAGATGCTGGAGTTTACGATGGAAAATCGTCTGGCTTATGCGGTCAGCAATGGTGGCTATGAGCTTGCGCTCTTTATCGAGAAAATACCCGTTTTCGGAGAGGATTACTTCCTGTATGTATGATACTTCAATACAGCCTGCAACCTTATCTTCAATTTTTATTTCAGCAATATCAGCCCATTCTGTGGGAATGTAACTCTCCTTTTTATATTCCATCCCCTGAAACAGGATGCGGGCCTGGCAAATCTCGGGATACTGCCATCCGGATGGAATTATATCAATAATAGACATGAACATGTCATGGAGCGAACCATCGTAACAGGAGAGAATTTCTTCGACCTGGTATAGACAGTTCAGCTCTTTAGCGCGTTCACGGAGCATATTGATAAGCTGGTCTTTCTGCAGATTGGAATCAATCATAGCCCTTAACTGCACCTTGCAAAAAAGTATTCCTCAGATAAATAATAGATTTTATTGACTATACCCATCCTCTTGATTTAACGGCTTTTGCTACCCTGTCAATAGCTATAACATAAGCCGCATCACGCATGTACAGTTTCTTAGTCCTTGCAAGATCGCTGACTGCCAGAAATGCGTTAGTCATTTTAGTATCAAGTTTATCAAGAACTTCCTTCTTTTCCCAGAAATAATTCATATTACACTGAACCTGCTCGAAATAACTGCAAGTAACACCCCCGGCATTCGCGAGGAAATCGGGGATTATAAAGATATTGCGTCTTTTAATAACTTCATCAGCTTCAGGAGTTGTGGGCCCGTTAGCCCCCTCTGCGATAAACTTAACCCTTGAATGAATTTTCTCAACATTATCCTTATTAATCTGATTTTCCAGAGCCGATGGGATAAGAATATCAACTTCCTGCTCAAGCCATGCATCACCCGGAAGCTGTTCGTAGCCGAGATCACGTGCTTTGTTCTTGTCAATTCCGCCGAATTTGTCTGTTATTGAAAGTAGTTCATCAACATCTATTCCACTCTTCTTTCTGAATGTGTAGGATGTTTTGTCAGCCTGATCCCAGCATGAAACGCATACTACTTTTCCGCCAAGCTGATCATAAAGTTTAACCGCATACTGGGAGACATTCCCGAATCCCTGGATACTTGCTGTTGTTCTTCCCGGTTCAACATTATGTTCACGGAGAGCTTCTCTTAAAGTGTATATAAGTCCAAATCCTGTCGCCTCAGTACGCCCCAGCGATCCCCCCATACCGACAGGTTTACCTGTTATAAATCCGGGGAACTTTCCGCCATGAATTGTTTCAAACTCATCCAGCATCCAGAGCATATGCTGAGAATTGGTCATAACATCCGGCGCAGGCACATCAAGTACAGGTCCGAGATTTCTTGCGATCTGACGGACCCACCCCCTGCATATCTGCTCCTGCTCGCGAGTGCTAAGGTGATGCGGGTCACACACGACTCCTCCTTTCCCTCCGCCAAGGGGGATATCCACAACAGAACATTTCCATGTCATCCACATTGAAAGGGCGCGGACAGTATCAGCTGTTTCAAGAGGATGGAAACGGATACCGCCCTTTGCAGGACCGCGCGCATCATTATGCTGTATTCTGAATCCCTTGAAAACCTTTACGCTACCGTCATCCATGTGAACCGGGATTGTAAACTGATACTCCCTCATCGGCTGTCTTAATAGTTCTTTTATGCCATCCTCAAGTTCAAGCATTGCTGCAACACTGTCAAACTGGTTCTGGGCCACATGAAACGGATTGTAGGATTTTGATTCCATATAATTAACTCCAGAGTAAAATAAATTTTTGATAAGATTAGTTAAAGTCAGACACCGGCAAAAGATACAAAAATGTAATTTTTATATTTTCCAGCACACTTCTCAACCCGAAATGCTGATACATTTTTGTCTATAATACAAAAATGTAATTTTAATTTGCAATAATAATTTACTCCCATGTTAATGATTTAAAATTTTTTATAAAAAATTATCACGGGAATTAAGCGGTATGATTTGAATTACCAATAAAAAAGCCCCGGAACAGAATTAACACTGCCGGGGCTCCCTGTTAAATAAAAAGCTATATACTACATGTGGTGAATATACTGTTCAACCAGCTCTTTAATCTTATCATTCTTTCCATAAAGCTTTTCACTGAGGCCTTTATCCTTATAAGCCATAAGCATTGCTGCTACACCATCAATTACCTTCGGAGAGAAAACATCATCCACCTCAAAGTGGTCCCTGAGCTGAAGCAGACATTCGGCTGATTCATAACATGAAAGCGGAAGGCTTTGAAGCTGGGCAAGCCTCGCTTTATTCTCCTCGTGAAAAATATTCACATCAACATAAAGCTTCTCAGCCATTTCAAGGGCATTCTTCATCTCAAGGCCATGTCTGGCTCCAACGCAAAGGCCGGCAAGCAGAAGATGTATATTCGCTGAACCATCCGGGCACCTGAATTCAAAAGTCTGCCTGTCGGAGAAATCTTTCAGTTCATCATCATAGTTCGGGTTAACCTTTTTGATCATATCTTTAACACCAACCCACCCAAGGGGAACACGGATAAGCACTGAACGGTTTCTGTCACCCCAGCATATATTTGTAGGAGCTTCCTGGTGCGGAACAAGCCTGAGATAGGAAGTAGGATTTGTGTTGCCGAAAGCTGTAAGAGCAGGAGTAATATCGAGGATGCCGGCAATGGTTTTTTTTGCGGCATCGCTCAGTTTCCCTTTATCAACAGTTGCTGTTTTCCCTTTTTTATGGAGCTTCATGTGAATATGCATACCGCTTCCGGCTTTACCCACTGTTATCTTCGGAGCAAAGCTGATTTGTACGCCATGTTTATATCCAATCATCCTGATCATCCATTTGGCAATTATCAGCTGGTCTGCCGCATCTTCAATATATGTCGGATTGAATTCAATTTCATTCTGCTCATAGTAGCAGTCACCCTGTGTAAAGTTACCGACTTCGGAGTGAGCATACTTGATTAGTCCGCCAGCCTGGGCAATAGCCTGCATACACTCTTTTCTTATCATTTCGAATTTGGCATAAGGGAGGGA
>CAZVFJ010000168.1:4511-7695 GCA_964625825.1 uncultured Leptospirales bacterium
CATGATAACCTTTCTGATCCGTTGCCGGATAAAAATCATGCTTATCGGCTATTACATAGTACTCCAGCTCCCCCATGACATCCAGACTGTACCCGGTTTTCTCTTCAAGATTCTTATGAGCCTTCATCATGATATTTTCCGGGGAACTTGCAAGAGGGTTGCCATCCTTATCATAATAAGCGCAAAGGATATCCAGCGTCGGAATTTCCGAAAATGGATTAAGAAAAGCTGTTTTATGCCTGGGAACCACATAGAGATCACTTGATTTAGCATCTATGTAAGTGAAGAGGCTGGAACCGTCCACCCTCTCTCCGCATGACAGGAGACTGTCAAGCTGCTGAAGGCCTGAGATTACAATATTAAGAGTTTTAAGTTTTCCGTCACCACCCACATAACGAAAATTCAACATCTTTATTCCATTATCAGTGATATATTTAATCAGGTCTGCTTTTGTAAAATCTTTTGCAGGTTTTTGCAGATACTGCACAAGGGGATTAGGGCTTAACGCAATATCAGCTCCTTTCTTTGGTGCCATATATTTCTCCAGATATCTTTAAGGATTATTAAATTAAACGGATTTTATACATTTTTGAAATAAATGAATTGCTATTGTTTATTAGTCAAATAAAAAAATACAAAATTGGAAATATAGCAAAATTGTTATTTTTTAGTTACAAAATTGTAATAAATACTCAAAAAATATCCCCAAAAAATTTATTACCTAATTTGTATTAATCATTTAATTATAAAACAGTATTATATCTGTTCTCTTATTAAACTCTTTTTGTTTACAATCATTTTAAGTTAGAAAAAAACTTGCCAGATAAAATTCCTGTAATGTTTATAATAGATAAATTTTCAGAATTTTAAAAAATAAACTCGGTATCCTTTAGACATGAAAAATAAAATAAAACCATATATCCCTGCCCCGGGTTTTCTTACATACGCTCTTTTAATAATCCAGTTATGCTATTATATAATTTTTACTATTAATAGTATATCAGGATTCTCAATATCCGCTCCGGATATTCTTTCAATAGTTTTAAGCTTTTTTACACTTTTCCTCTTCGGGGTAATTTTTGAATCTCTGATGTTTACAAGGCTTGTTACGCGTATAATGTCGCCAATTATCATCTTCATAGCAAACGGATTATATGCATACCACCTGTCAACCGGCTCGCCACTTGACTTCGCGCTTGTGAAGGATAATATCGACATAAGTTTTTCTTTTGAAGCACTGCAGATGATAAGTGCCCCATTCAATGGATATGATTTTCTCTTTATTGCAGCACTTTTTACTCTTATTGTTATTCTTGAGTTAAAGTTTTCTCTCTTTTCCGGTTCAGTAAAACCGGGATGGAGACCTGGCGCTACTGCATTTATTCTTGTAATGATTATCATTATTCTCCCTGTGCAGAGGGGGGATGAGTTTACCCTTTTCCTGAAGAGTGCTTTTACAACTAATGAAGCTGCCGCAGCGGTTTCGGATACCGGGGGATACCCTTACGACAGGGATAAAATCAGGATAACATCTATAAATTCATCTGCACCATCAGATAAATCCGGCAGACCTAATATCATTTTAATAATGGTTGAGTCATTCAACGCAAACTTTGTTGATGCAAAAGCTCCAGACGGTATTGATTACACGCCAGTATTTAATTCACTGATAAATAAAGGGATATACATAGACCGGTTCTACGGGAATTCGATTCAGACATGCAAGGGACAGGCCGCAATTTTTTACTCCATACTTCCAAGTATCAACGGGAAGATATTTGTCGATTATTCCGAACTTAACATAACAGGTTTCCCTTCTCTGCTGAGAGACTCAGGCTATCATACAATTTTTTTCCAGGCTTTCAATAACCTTAAGTTTGATAACACTACGCATAACATGGAAAAAGCCGGATTTTCTATAATTAAATCATACGCGGAGTTCAGGAGAAAGGAGGACAAGCCATATATATGGGGATGGGGAGTTGAGGACAGGATTTTTTATGAGAGAACATTTGAACTGCTGGATGCAGAACACGCAAAAAATCCCGATAGGCCTCTTTTTACGGCACTCATGACTGTAGGGACTCATATTCCATGTGACGGAATGCCTGCTGAAAGGAGGGAAATTTTCAAAGACCCGAAAAACATCAGGGAAAAATATTCCAACGCACTCAGGCTGAGCGACAGCCATCTCCCACGGTTCTTCGAACTTTTAAAACAGAGGAAGTACCTTGAAAATACAATTGTAATAATTACCGGTGATCACTCATTTCCAATGAAAGAGCATGGCCTTTATAACAACGAGATATGCTTTTACGATGAGGCTTTCCGTATACCATTCCTTGTTTTATGGAATGGTGTAATTCATCCTCAGAGGATAAGAGGGAGAGTATATTCTCAGATCGATATAGGTCCCACAATAGCAGACCTTGCGGGGATAAGCAAGGGAAGAAACAATATGACCGGTATCTCAATCTTTGACAGGCGGAGTGAACATCCGATTTATCTGATACAGCCCTACAATGGAAAATTTCTTCAGGTAGTAAATTATCCCCTGAAATTTATATCTCATATAAAAACCGGCAAGGAATACCTTTTCGACCTTGAGAATGACCCGAAAGAAAAAGTGAACCTGATGGATACAGGCTATACTCCGGAAGAAGTATCGAAACTCCGCGAATCGCTGAACGCCATTTATCTGAACCAGAAGCTTATTGAAGAAAACAGGATACTGAAGCCCTGAGAGGAGGACTCCTCCTCGAGTAACTGAGTATTTTTTCATTATTATCCGGGCTATTTACAATAAAATCCTCTACTTCGCATTACATAACAGCTATTTTTGATTTTAATTTTTCATTTCCGGAATAAAACACGATTGAACTTTTGTAACCATCTGATAATAGTTGCTACGCTGATATTGAGTTTATAAATGAAACCAGATATTCTGAGAATAATACTTCTTGCCTCCGGCTTTTTCACCCTATTCCTTGCCGGATTGGCTGTAAAACATCTCTCCGACAGGGGAGTATGGTCATTTATATCTGTACTGCTATGTTCATCAGTTTATTCAATCGGTTACGGCATGGAAATATCGAGTGCAACGTTAAACGATATGCTCTTCTGGTCGAATATACAGTATCTCGGAATATCTTTCTTCCCTGCTTTTAACATAATAATGTGCCTT
>CAZVFJ010000169.1:0-7673 GCA_964625825.1 uncultured Leptospirales bacterium
AAAGGTGGAGCAGCAGGTGGAGGCCATTCTCAGGTTATACCTATGGAGGATATTAATCTTCATTTTACAGGTGATATTCATGCGATCGGTGCGGCTCATAATCTTCTTGCCGCTGCTATAGATAATCATTTGAAGCATGGTAATGAGCTTGATATAGATCCTACTAAGATATACTGGAAAAGAGTAGTTGATATTAATGACAGAGCTTTGCGTCACATAGTTGTAGGACTTGGGGGGAGCACTCATGGAATTCCCCGTGAAAGTGGATTTATGATTACTGTTGCATCTGAGGTTATGGCAATTCTCTGTCTTGCCGAAAGTATTGCTGATTTAAAGAAAAGACTCAGCCATATAATTATTGGAGAAAACAGGAGTGGTGAACCTGTATCTGTGGCGGACCTTAAAATTCAGGGTTCAATGGCCGCTCTTCTTAAAGATGCTATTAAGCCGAACCTTGTGCAGACACTGGAAAATACTCCAGCAATAATTCACGGCGGCCCCTTTGCCAATATCGCTCATGGATGCAATTCTGTACTGGCAACCAAGATGGCGCTTGCACTTTCGGACTATGTAGTTACAGAGGCCGGATTCGGCGCTGATCTCGGAGCTGAAAAATTTCTTGATATCAAGTGCAGGTATGCGGGGATCAAACCTGAATGTGTTGTCCTTGTGGCAACAGCAAGGGCGCTAAAAATGCATGGCGGAGTTGCTAAACAGTATCTTAAAGATGAAAATGTCGGGGCTGTCAAGTCAGGGCTTGCCAATCTTAAAAAACATATAGAGAATATAAGAAAGTTCGGGCTTCCGGTTGTTGTGGCTCTTAACAGGTTTCCTGATGATTCACAGGAGGAACTCGATACTATACTGGAATTCTGCACTTCGATGAAGGCTGAGTGTTCCCTTTCTGAAGTATGGGAAAAAGGGGGTGAGGGAGGAATCGACCTTGCACAGAAAATTCTTGCTATTATTGATAAAAAGAAGAAGTCAACTTTCAGGTTTCTTTATGATACAGATATGTCAATTAAGGCAAAGATTTCAACTCTTGCTGTGGAGATATATGGTGCTGATGGAGTTCTCTATTCAAAGAATGCCCTCAGGATGATAGAATACCTGACTGAGAAAGGATATGGAAATCTGCCGATATGTGTGGCCAAAACGCAATATTCATTATCAGACGATCCTTCTCTTATGAATCGTCCTGCCGGGTTTAAAATCTCTGTTGGGGATGTGACTCTTTCAGCGGGAGCGGGTTTTCTTGTAGTTCATACCGGTGAGATTATGATCATGCCTGGGCTTCCAAAGAAACCGGCAGCTCTTGTTATTGATGTCACTGATGACGGAAAGATTACAGGACTTTTCTAATTGAATAGAACTATTACAAGATATTTATTTTGATATTCAGTTAAATTTAATGTAATCGTAAGATTTATAATATATTATCAAAAGGCAACCTGCGCGGATGCCTTTTTTTATTGACTGGAATATTTAGAATCAAAATGATTCATTAATAATGGAGAGCTGGTATTACATCTATATAATGAGATGCTCTGGTGACAGACTTTATACAGGGTATACGTCTGATCCTGTAAAAAGATTTAATGAGCATAAAACAGGCAAAAAAGGGGCTAAATTTACCAGGGGATTCAAGCCGGTTTCATTTGAAGCTATATGGAAAATAAATGGAACAAGAGGGGATGCTATGAAAATTGAAGCCTTTATCAAATCTTTTAAAAGAATTGATAAAAATTTGCTTATTAGAGAACCTTTGAAACTGAAAGAATTTATTTCTGAAGTTTTTCCACAGATTCAAGTTATTGTTTCAGATATGGATAGTTATGAAAATTCAGTTGCTGAGTTAAAATCTATAAATTGAAATTTCAGGAGAATGATTATGGCAGAGATAATAGACGGTAAAAAGGTGAGCTCCGAAATAAGGGCTGAAATAAAAGAACGCGTTGCTCAGCTTGATAAAACCTATGGGAAAGTACCCGGCCTTGCAGTTGTTCTTGTCGGTGATGATACTGCATCAGCTGTTTATGTAAGGATGAAAGGGAAGGGGTGTGAGGAAGTCGGGATCAAATCATTCCAGTATATTCTCCCTGAGTCGTCTTCACAGGATGAACTCCTTACATTAATTGATACTTTAAATAATGATAGTAATGTAAATGGAATACTCGTACAGATGCCTTTACCCCGGCATATAAATGAAAAAGCCGTGATAAATGCTATTGACCCGATAAAGGATGTTGACGGATTCCACCCGGTTAATGTGGGTAAACTTGTTGCTGATGATGAATGTTTTCTTCCCTGCACGCCCCATGGTTGTCAGATACTTATAAACCGGTATGTAAAGGATCTAAAAGGGAAACATCTTGTTGTTGTCGGCCGCAGCAATATTGTTGGTAAACCTGTCGCGAATATGATGATTCAGAAAAATGACAGGGCAAATTGTATTGTTACAATATGCCATACCGCAGCCAGGGATATAAGCATTTATACAAAGCAGGCGGACATTCTTGTTGTAGCTGCGGGGAGGCCTATGACTGTTACTGGCGACATGGTAAAGGACGGGGTAGTTGTGATAGATGTAGGTGTAAACAGAATACCGGATCCCGATGATCCGTCAAAAACAAAACTTGTTGGTGATGTTGATTTTGGGACTGTCGAGCCAAAAGCTGCAGCAATAACTCCTGTTCCCGGAGGGGTAGGGCCTATGACTATAGCAATGCTTCTTCGCAATACAGTAAAAGCATTTGAAATGCAGAATAGATAATAAAAAGATTACATGATAAAAAGAAAAGCTACCCGCAGGTAGCTTTTCTTTTTATCTATATAGACTAACTTTTTCAGTGATGAGCTTCATGCTCTTCCTGGTGCTCAAGATGAGGGAAGAGCGGGAACCATTTTGCAAATACCATGTATATCAGGATCATGCATGCGAAACATCCGAGAGTAATTAACCACTCCTGAATTGTCGGCATATATGCTGTGTATCCTTTCCACGGGAAGTTTGGTACAGAAAAACCGTGGAGTAGTACGCTGAGTTTACTTGTTACTATTGCAAGGATACCTGATGATGCGCCAATAACCATGAATTTTTCCTGGTCCCTGTATTTTTTCTGGTTAAGAAAGAAGACTGCACTTATGACAAGGAGAAACTCAAGAACGAGCATCCATATTCCGTAATATCCGCCCCACATTTCAAAATAATCTCTTTGAGCCATTGGTGCATATTTCACTGAAGCTGCATATACATCATATATTCTGAAAACAAAGTATGCAATGAAGATCATACCTGATATTTTTGTAAGAAGCTGGTAAGATTCCATAGGAACAACTTCTTTTTTCATTACTTTGCCAGCGATATATGGCATCATTGTCATGAATGATGTTCCACCGGCCATTGCAGCAACTATAGCCATGAAGAAGAAATGGGGTGAAAACCACGCCGGTCTTGCATAGAGAGCTCCCCACATGCCGCCACCGAGAGAGCCCTGGTGGAAGAAAGATAGGAAAGTACCAGCTGCAGCCATAGTCCACATAAGAAGGTGCATATAATGTGCTATTGCGGCAACGACTTTGTTCTTGATGAGAACTTTATGCTCTAATATAACCGGGATAAGCTCAACAATAAGAACACAGAAGTAAATTGATAAACAGAAGAATACCTCTGTGAGCATTGATGCAGGGTAAACACCTTTTCCCCAGTTCGGATAAGCAAACCCGAACCAGCATCTGAGCGGCTGTCCCAGGTCAAAAAGCAGGAATACGAATGTGAAAAGATAACACATAAAACCGATAAGCACTGTCGAGTTAATTAAAGGACGGAGTTTATCGACTCTGAATATATAGAGAATGTAACCTGTTGTAAAAGCTCCACCCCCCAGAGCAACAAGCCCGAGGTCACCTATAATCCATGCGCCCCAGGTAAAGTTATTGTTCATGTCTGTATATCCCAATCCCCAAAAGAGGATCTGGATAGCAAAAATACCGAAGAGCACTACAAGCGCTATAAGCACATAGAGTGTTATTCTCATGTTCTTCGAGTATCCCTGAAAAATGTTTTTTATAGACTGTATCATTTATCTATTCTCCTCGTTCCCTGTTTCAGGAGTTCTTTTTAAACCGCATCATATCGCGGAGCCACTTCTGGCTTGTAAGATAGTAAACCTTAGGATTAGTAAACTGCTTCTTGCTCATAAGAGCTTTTTTCCTATCTGCAGGCTCATCATCTATTGTATTGACAAGTCGAATTGCCCTGTCGCTTTTTGCGAGTTTTGATACTTCAGATTCAGGATCGTTGAGATCTCCGAAAACAATGGCACCGGTTGGGCACGCATTTGCACAGGCCGGGGTATATGTTACTGCATTGATGTCGAGTATCCCGTTAGCAACTGCTTTATCCCTTTCTCTTTTCCATATATGGCTACAGAATGTACATTTAACAACAGTACCCCTTGAAGCAACAGATACTTCGCTATTAAGTGATTTTTTGAATGAACCTTCATATTCCGGTTTCCACCAGTTGAAAGCTCTTGCTTCATATGGACATGCGGTCTGGCAGTAACGGCATCCTATACATCTTGACCAAATCTGGCTTACAACTCCGTCATCTCCAACGTCTGTTGCGACTGCAGGGCATACAGAAACGCATGGAGGTTCACCTTTATGATGTCCACTGTCATTCCCTTCGCACTGCTGGCACATTTTCGGGAGATATGCTGCTTTAACTTCCGGGAATTTTGCATCTCTATCGTTAGTTACTTTCATAAGTTCAAGAAATGCTACCCTTTTTGGCACATCTGAATCATCTTCGAAAAGAGGCATATTATTTTCCTGGTTGCAGGCAAGAGAACAGGCTCCACAACCTGTGCATTTATCAAGATCTATCGCCATACCCCATTTTCTTTTCATCGCTACGTCTTTAACTATCATATTTCACCTCTTAGCTGATTTTAACACGTGTTGACCACCAGTCTGCTGTACCTGTCAGCGGATCAACATCAGCGTTCATGATTTTTTTGGGGTTAAGCCCTTTTTCGTTACCATATTTTGTATATGATTCGTGGCCGAAACCGAGAGGTATGGCTATTGTCTCAGGTGCTACCACATCAGTTATATGCACATACGCTTTCCCGAGTTTACCTCTTGCGGAGGTGATTTTTATTGAACTTTCCTCGGAGAATCCATATTTTTTTGCTGTTTCCCTGTTCATCTGGACATAGAATTTTCCCATTTTCATTGTACTTGGATCTATACTTTTCAGAACATAAGGGAATGCAAGACCGTCCCCATCTCCTACAAGTGGAACCTCCACAGGTATGAGTGTAACCGGGTATTCGGCATTCTGACCTAGTTTTTTCTCGTATGCATCAATGACAGCCTTAATTTTTTCAACGTTAAATGAGAATTTACCACCTGCTGTCTCTTTGCCTGCTGTTTTATATACATCAGCTGCAGTTTTCGGGAGAGCATTTTTAGTTTTATCAACCATTGCAGCAAGAGAAATGATAATTTCCTTCGCATCCATTGTCTCCTTCAACCCTTTTACAACAGCTTTGTTTTCGGGAGTTTCTGTTTCAAGGAATGAAAGCGGAGGAAGTATATAATCTGCATATGTTGCTGAATCATTCATCAGTGGAGCAATTGAAATAACTAATGCTTTCTCAAGTTTCTTTTTCAGCTCATCACCATTTATACTTTTATAAACAGGATCTGATTCGTTAAGGAACATCATCGAGAAGTTCCCATCTTTTATGAACTTGTCAAGTCCTGCAAATTCAGCTGTGTAGGATACAGCACTGTTTTTTACGAGTGCAGCTGCTTTTGATTTAACAAGGGTATTCAGACAGTATACTGCTATTAACTCAGCGGAAGAACCGCTAACTCCGTAAGCACCTTTGCCTGCAACTGCTACAGGATTTTTTGCTGCTGCAAACTCGTCAGCAATTTTTTTAATCTTATCTTCCGCAATGCCGGTAATCTGTGCTACTTTCCCGAGCGGATATTTATTTATGATAATCTGTGACCATTTCGCGAATTCTTCGCCGGAGGAAACCATTCTCTTACCTGTAATGAGATAGTTTGCAATACCGAAAGCAAGAATTGCCTCTGTACCTGGTTTAATGCCGACAAATTCATTGGCTATAGAGCCTGTTCTTGTGCAGACTGAATCCGCCTGAACAATTTTTACATTTTTCTTTTTCCAATCGAGGAACTGTTTCTGCATTTCAACAGAATTTCCCCACCCCTCAACAAGTTTTGCTCCGAAACTGAGGATGTAGTCAGTATTTGCAAAATCATATTTTACATATCCACCCAGAGCCTGTGAGGTTATTGAATAAAGTGATGGTTCGTAGTATACATTATTGCTCCCGGCGGCTCTTATGAATTTTTCCATAAGCTGACCGTTAAGAGATTCATTTTTATTTACAGCTGCTATTGAATTAGCTTTACCCTCACTGATGAGTTTATTCATTTGTGAGGATATATCTTTTAATGCCTGATCCCATGAAACAGGCTGAAATTTTCCGGAACCTTTGTTCCCGGTTCTTTTCATCGGAGTAACTATTCTCTCCGGATGATAAAGAAGCTGAAGCCCGTTAAGGCAGGCCGGACATACGCCGTCTTTTGACTCAATTTTAACAGCTCTGTCTCCAATCATTCTTACTGATACTTTGCAGCCATTTGTACATGAATCACTGACTGCCTGTACATATTTTTCAACACCGCCTACAGGGATATACTGATCCTGTGACCATTCAACAAGCCACTGAAAACCAAGAAAAGGAGCCCCGGACAATGTATAGCCGGCAAGGCCACCAACTATAGCGCCGCCGCCGATCTTTAAAAAATCCTTTCTGTCTATTTTTTTCATAAGATTAACTTACTCCTCTCATTTCATTAGTCGTGGCAGACCGCGCACTGGTTGCTAATATGCAGAGCTGTATGGCAGTCCATACACTGTCCCATAAGCATTTTACCTTTGATCATATCATTATTTATGGAATTCGCTTTATCTCCATGACACGATCCGCAACGCGCTTTCTTCCTGCCGTCCTCATATTGAGCGGTCATTACAACCTTATGACTGAAATAAACCAGATCCGGTTGTTTAGCCCATGAAGTCCATGGCTTGTCTGAATCTTTGTATGAATCAAACATAGTTTTTTTTCTTGGAATCATATGATCCGTAGACGTTGTAACACCATCCCTGGCGTGGCATGCAGTACATTCGCCCACTGTCGGGATACCTTTGAATCTTCCATTCTCTTCATATCCGTGACATATCTCACAGTCTTTAATCCCGTATTTCTCCACATGCGTTTTGTGGCTGAATGGAATTTTTTTTGCAGCATCAGCCTGCATTACATCCTGGCAACCTTTCTGGGATATACCGAAGAAAAGCCAGGTAAAGATTATAAAAGGGGTAAAAAAAAGCAGCAATGAACGTCTCACAAAAATTCTCCTTTTGTTTTTATTTTTGAAAGAGTTGTAATTCTTTACACCTGAAAAAGTGAATTGAACTGAACCGGCGACGAAATATTAAGCTTCGTCATATCTATAGCAAATCAACTCATTTCGTAAAATCAATTTGACAAAATGTCAACAAAAATTATAAAAAATTTAATTCAGGAAGAGTATATTTTTATTAAAATTTTAATATACTAAAA
>CAZVFJ010000170.1:0-7567 GCA_964625825.1 uncultured Leptospirales bacterium
CTATACACACTGCCGGGATGGTTCGGGTTATTATTAAAAATTTTTATCCGGGAGGAGAATTGAAAAGTGGCCCTACGAAGTTTATGCAAAAGTGAAATAATTTGTGTCGATGAATATTGTAGTAATCACTTCCCTATACAGAACCTGCTGAATATTGATCCCAGAACATCATCAGCTGAGATCTCCCCGGTAATTTCAGAAAGCCTGTCTGCCAGTTCATTAAGATCAAAAGCGATAATTTCAGGAAGCTCTCTCCTGCCGAAAAGATCGATTACTCTTTCAATTATCACTATGGAATCAGAGAGTATCCCTGTAATTCTTGCGTCAGCGATGAATGAATCATTATAATCAACAAATTCATTCCTGATAACTTCTGCAATTGCATTTTCAAGATCCCGGAATCCATTGCCGAATTTTGCTGATACAGGGACAAAATCAAGACCGGTTTTTATCCTGAGTTCATCGACTTTTTCATTGCTTAAAAGATCCACCTTATTCAGAACATAGACTATCTTCTTCCCACTGAAGGTGGCAAAAATTTCACGGTCCTCACCTGTAACCCCCGCGACACCATCAATAACAGCAACGACAAGCGAAGCATCTGCAATCTTTTTTCTTGTGCGCTCTATTCCGATCCTTTCAATATCATCACAGGGTAATCCTATGCCGGCCGTATCTGTGAGATTAATTCTAATCCCGCCAATCTGAACACTTTCACGGATAAGGTCTCTTGTCGTACCCGGTATATCTGACACAATCGCTCTTTCTTCATTCAGTATGAGATTAAGGAGGCTCGATTTACCTACGTTGGGTCTTCCTGCAAGTATTACATCCACACCCCTTGAAACTTTTTCCCCTGTAACGCACCTGTTTAAAAAATCTGCCAGCCTGTTTTTGATTGTTCGGGCAATCTCAATTCCTCTCCCGTAGGAGACAAACTCAATATCCTGATCAATAAAATCAATATTAGCCTCCAGATCCGCTTTAAGAATTATCACCTCATCCCTGATGCTGTTAACCACTTTTGCAAGAGAGCCGTGCATCTGCTCAAGAGATGTTTTAATCTCCCAGTCACTCCTTGCGTTTATAAGAGAATTAATCGCCTCTGCTTCGGTAAGATCCATCTTACCATTTAGAAATGCACGCTTTGAGAATTCACCGGGCTGCGCAGCTCTTACTCCATGCTTAAAAAAAAGCTTCATTATCCTGCTTACAATAATAGGATTCCCGTGACAAAAAATCTCTACCATATCCTCGCCGGTAAAGCTTGCCGGAGACTGATAATATATTAATACAACATCATCTATAACTTCTTTTCCGGAGAAAATAGAACCATACGCCGCAAACCTGTCCTGAATTTTTTCAGGCCTGGAGAATATATGCGAAGCGGCCCTGTATGATTCAGGACCGCTTACTCTTATAATTGAAAGTGATGAAATTACCGGCGCAGTTGCCGGGGCACAAATTGTATCTTCAATCATGACTATTTTCTGTTGCCATTAACAGGAGATATTTTAATCTTCCTGTATATCCCCTGTCCCTCACTCTTTGTTGTTACCCTTTTGTCATTCTGAAGGGTCAGGTGAATTAATCTTCTTTCAAATGGATTCATTGGCTCAAGAGTCAATGGCCTGCCTGATTTAATAACTTTAAAAGCCATATCCTTCGACATTTTTTTAAGAGCCTTCTCTCTTTTATCTCTGTAGGATTCTATATCAAGAATGATCTTCTTATCAGTGCCTGTATTGTTATTGATCATGAGATTAATCATAAACTGAAGCGCTTCCAGTGTCTTTCCCTTTTTACCTATTATCAGTCCGGAACTGTTTTTGCTCTCAAGTTCGACATAAACTTTTGTTTCACCCTCTTTTAAGTCCTTTACTCCCCCTTCAATCCCCATTTTGTTAAGAAGTTCAGTCAGCATTGATTTTACCTTATCGCCAACATCCTCTGAACTCTCATTATAATAAATTCTTACTTTTGCCGGTCTTGATACACCGAATCCGAAAATTCCGCTTTTCCCCTGATCAATTACTTCAACATTAATTTTAGAGGAATCCCTGATTCCCAATTCAGCCAAGGCTTTTTTAGTGGCATCATCCGATGTCCGCCCCTCTACCTCAATTACTTTCATAATTCAGCCTCCTGAAAAATAATAATTTGAACTATTCCCTCTCCCATTTAAGCTGTTTTCCCTATTTTATTGACTACCAACTGGTTCAGTATCTGGTAAAGGTTCTGCAGGAACCAGTAAAGCACAAGTCCTGAAGGCATAGACCAGAATATAAAAAGCATAATCACAGGCATCATATACATCATGATCTTCTGCTGCTGATTTCCTGAATCAACCATTGTCTGTTTCTGCTGTACTATTGTAGATAAAGTCATGAGTATGGGGAGAATATTGATATCGAATCCCGATATAGTCGCTACTGTATCAGGCATAGATAGGTCCTTCATCCATAGCATAAATGGCGCATTCCAGAGGTCTATTGAATTTATAAGTGCGCTGTAAAGTGCAAAGAAAAAAGGCATCTGAAGGAGCAGCGGTATGCATCCTCCCATTGGATTAACCTTGTTATCCTTGTAGAGCTTCATTGTCTCTTTTTGAAGGACATCCGGTTTATCTTTAAGCTTAGCCTGAAGCTTCTTGACTTCCGGAGCAAGCTCCTGCATCTTTTTCATCGAATCTGTTGATTTCTTTGTTAAAGGCATAAAGACAATTTTGGTTAGTATTGAGAAAACAACCAGTGACCAGCCGAGGTTTCCGAAAAGTTTGTTAATTCCCATCAATGCCCAGATCACAAAATATCTTATAGGTTCAATCAGAGTGCTGACATCAGAGGCGCTGACAATCTTTTCATCAACACTCCTGAGCATATCTTTATCCTTTTCTCCGAGATATATTCTGAATGTTTTTACAAGTTCTCCGCCCGGAGCAATATCCGCCATTTCAACATTCATTCCGGTTCTGAAACCTGAATCTTTACGGTTATCAAAGAGCATCTCCCTGGCATTAGCCTGCTGTGGCATCATGATAAGAAGAAAATATCTGCTCATAATTCCTGTATAATCCACACTGCCGCTTTTCTTATTCAGTTCACCGGCTTTAGAGAAAAATCCTCCCCCTTTTAAATTCTGTTCATAATCTTCATCCAGAGAATATATACCAGTTATAAGATTATTTCTGTTTCTATAATCAAGTTCCGGGCCGAGAGAATCCGAAGGAGAGAAAATAGCTCCACCTCTGTTAAACTTAAAGAGTTCTTTCCCTTTATTAATAAATCTGTATTCTACAACAAAATCATATCCCTTATCAGTAAACCTGTATGTTTTTTCAATTCTAAGCGGTTTCCCTTCATAGGTTATATCTGTAAAAAATTTAACTGTTTTTTCATCAATTTTCTTAAAATCCCAGAGATCCCTGCTCAGGTTGTTTCCCTTAAGAAAATCATCTTCAGAAAAATGGACTGCAAAATCCATCTCCCCTTCTGAATTGAATTGCTTTTCGTTGACAACAAGATCTATATTTCTGTCCGTATAATTGGCCTTCTTTATTGATGCTCCGCGATTCTGAAGTTCAAAGTCAAATTTGCCGGTTTTAAGGGGAATAGTTTCCTCCTTAAGATTTTTTGATACAGAGGAAAGACTTGATACTGATGATTTTACCGGTAATTCCGGCTTTGCCTCAGTGGTCTCTTTAACTCCAGTAGAGTCTGTAACCTTTTCCTGTGTAATTACCTGTTTATTCTGATCTTTTTCCGGTGAAAAATACCAGAACCATCCAACCCATACAAGCATAGTCAGAAGGACTGCAACCAAGGTTCTTTTTTCCATATGTTTTACCTTTAATGATGATATTATTGCATGAACTGAAAATCATTCAGTTATATGATGTGAAAACAAGAGGCAGGTTAAGAGAAGATTTAAAAAAATGAATTTATTTATTTTCTAAAACTAAATGTTTCAGGGACAGGATCATACCCGCTGCCGCCAAAAGGATTGCATGACAAAATCCTTCTTGCAGCAAGAAATCCGCCCCTAAAAAAACCGAAACGTCTAATTGCCTGTTCAGCATAGACAGAACAGGTTGGATAATATCTGCAGGCATCAGGTAATAACGGAGATATAATCAGTTTATATGACTTAATCAGAACAACCGCAACAAGAGAAAGAATCCTCATTGACAGGCCGATGATATATTTAACCGCTTTCATTTATTACCCCGGTATTCTTAAATACTACGATAATATCATTCCTGAGCTCTTCATAACTCATATCCAACAACTCTGGTCCGGGCTTAATTATAATAGATAATCCGTCATTCATTTGATCAATCAACTCATAGCATATAGATCTGATTCTTCGCTTGATCCAGTTTCTTTTGTAAGCTTTACCAAGTTTTCTGCTTACCGAAATTCCCAATTTAACATCTTTTGAATCCGATCGATTATCAAGCTTTTCGCTTCTACTTCTTCTTAAAACGAAAATAATAACACCTCTGCCCCTTTTCTTTCTTCCCTTTAAAAAAACTGAATTATATGATTTCCTGCCTTTTAATGAATACGCTCTTTTCACATCCTGATTTAAATTAAATTATTTGGGCATTCTTTTTTCATCTGAAACAGAGAGCTTTCTTCTTCCCTTTCTTCTTCTTCTCTGGAGAATTTTTCTTCCATCCTCATCTTCCATTCTTGCTCTGAATCCGTGTTTCCTGTATTTTTTCACTTTACTTGGCTGAAATGTCCTTTTCATCGGAATTTACCTCTCTTACGTTATTATTATCTATTTTTATATTGTCTACAGATGTTTCAATAAATATACATTAAATACTGAAATTATGAAAGGATTATCCTAAAAATACTCATTCTTTTGTCAATATTAATTTCCTGCATAAATCTCAGATGCTGTATAAAGAACCCCATTATCATTCATTATTCATACCTGCCCCCGATATAAAGGTTATATTATCATGGCTCACGTTTTACCTGTTTCTAAAGAAGCGATTTAATCGCTTTCCTGATATCCGGATATTTAAACTTATACCCCTCATCAATAAGCCTGCCTGGAATAGCCTTCTGTCCGCGAACAAGATACCCTCCGAACTCTCCAAACACTATTTTTAACAAAAATTCCGGTACAAATGGTATAAGAACAGGCCGATGAACCTCTTCAGCAAGAATATCAGTAAATTCTCCATTTGTTACAACTCCCGGAGCTGTGCAATTATACACTCCCGACATTTTTGAATTTTTGATTATTCTGATAATTACACCGGCTATGTCATCTATATGGATCCATGGAAACCACTGCTTACCGCTTCCCAACTTCCCTCCCATAAAAAACCTGAAACTTTTTTTAAGTTTAATAAAAGCGCCTCCATCCCCGCCAAGGACTGTCCCAAATCTTAACATCACAACTCTTGCGCCATAGTCTGCCGCGGCCAGAGCCTCCTTCTCCCAGTCCCTGCATACTTCTGAAAGAAAATCATCACCCGCGGGAGATTTTTCGTAAAGCTCCTCCTCTCCGCCATCTCCGTAGATACCAACTGCTGAAGCATTGATAAAAATTTTTTTCTTCCCCTTTACAGACTTCAAAGCCTCAACAATATTTCTCGTTGAAAGAATTCTGCTATCATAGATCGCTTTCTTTATCTCCGGATTCCATCTCTGGAATATATTAATTCCAACAAGATTAATTATTACATCATGATCAGGAATGTCTTTCTGCCATAAACCGGGAACCATTAGATCAGCCCTGATATAATTTACTCCCCTGACATTTATATTTTCCGGAGCCCTTCTCCCTGCCACTGTTACTGTATATCCGGATTTCAGCAGCTCATTAATAATCTTAAGCCCAAGAAACCCATAACCTCCGGCAACAAAAACTTTCATTTATAGATACCTCCATAAAGAGCCATTTATTAATTCACTTTTAAAAACTCTATTTTAATAATAATATACGACTATGTCAAGAATTGAATTTATATATTGACAGTGAAAAAATAAATATTTTCCTTTTTGAATAAACTAAACTATAATAATTGAATATTTTTATTAAATATTTTTATATTTAATTGCCATTTATATAGAAATTTCCCTATCTTAAAATGAGTTACTAAAGGAAGCAGACCGGAGGTTTAAGATGACCATAGAGACTAAACAGAGCATTGATGATACATTAGTAAATTCATCAGAACAATATGTAACATTCATGATTAATAATGAAGTTTACGGGATAGAGGTTTTACGGGTAAAAGAAATTGTCGGGATGACTACAATCACATCTGTACCGAATAGTGAAAAATACCTGAAAGGTGTAATAAACCTCCGGGGCATAGTTGTTCCCGTAATAGATTTGCGTCTAAAATTCAATATCCCTGAAAAAGAATATGATTCATTTACTGTTATACTCATTATTGAGCACAGAAATTCACTGGTAGGAGTAATAGTTGATTCAGTTTCAGATGTTATTAGTGCCCCGGGGCAGCTTCAGGATGTTCCTAATTTTCATGTCAGCATTGACCGCGACGTAATAAAGGGCGTACTGAACAAAGAAGATAATCTGATTATAATTTTAAATCCTGATATAATGCTCTCCCTCAAAGACATTGAAGCCCTCTCCGAAATAGAACCGGAATAGTCAAAATTCAGATTCATCCATCACCAGCTTAAATGTGGGGATGGGTCTGAAAGACTCACTCTTTTATACATAAATTAATCCATTTGATTTTGGCTCATTAAAATTGTTTTTTTGCTCATTTATTGTTATTTTTATCTCCTGAGTGACAATTTTCAATACGTCATATCGCGATAAAATAGTTTCAATAAAAAAAGGAATAAATTTATGAACATACATTCATTCAGAATCAGATTGATAATTTATATACTCTCCATTATTATTTTTGCAGTTTTTACAATATCTATAACATCTCTCGCCATAACATACTTTACTATCAATAATGAAATAAATGAAAAAATGCCATTAAAACTTGATGCGATAATATCCGAAATGAACGGGAAGCTGAACGTACATTCAGCTCTGGCAAGAACAGCCGCCTCATTCGCGCAAAGCAATATCAATGATATTCCCCGGAATGCCTATGTTAACTTTCTGATGAATAGTATAAATGATAACGAATCGACTTTCGGCATTGGAATATGGTATGAATCATACAAATTTAACCGCACAGAAAAATATTTCGGCCCATATGTATACAAGGATAAAGGGAAAATTATCTATACAACTGAATATGAAAAGGAATCATACGATTATCCGGAACAGGAGTGGTATAAAGCAGCAAAAAATAAAAAAGAAAACAGCGTTACCTGGACTAAACCATACTTTGATGAAACAACCGGAATCATAATGACTACTGCCGCCTCCCCTTTTTTTGACAGCAATAAGAATTTTCTCGGAATATCCAGCGGAGATTTTGATATTGCTGAACTTCAAAAAATAGTAAATGATATTAAAGATGAAACAATCGATCTTAAAGCATTCCTGCTTGATACTGACGGGACCTTTATAACATACCAGGATAAAGAACTGGTAATGAAAAAAA
>CAZVFJ010000171.1:0-7541 GCA_964625825.1 uncultured Leptospirales bacterium
TAACAAAAAGAAGAAGCAAAATTCCAAGCTCAGAATAAAATTGAATCTGATCCTAAAATAGAACCTGAAAAAAATTCTCAATAATGAAAAGGTGTATGTATGAAAAAAATAAATACAATTATTATTCTTTTTATCTTCATTTTCCTGACTTCATGTTCGCTGGAGAGGAGCCGGGGCATTATTGGAATTGAGGTGCCGATCGGTAGCGGGAAGGTCAGTGAAAAGACCCCATATATTGTAACCGGAATATTTGAAGAGGGACCGGCATATAAGGCAGGGGTAAGGCCCGGTGATTTAATTATTCAGATTAATGATATGCCTGTGGCAAACGGGATGAGATTTGATGAAATATATAATAATTATCTAAGCGGAAAAGCCGGTACAAGAGTAACTCTTTATGTTAAAAGGGAGGACCAGAATTTTGTTTTTGATATAACCAGAGTCGCGGTGAAGGAATAGCATAGAATGAAAAATATTTTTATAAAAATATTTAAAGCTTTTACAATTTTTTTTATTATAATGATATTTCTTGATATTGTTTACTGGTTTTTTTATTGAGGCTGAGTCAAACCCTTTAAAGTCAGGAGGCTCTTTGCGTACCTGAATAAATTTAGTTCTTACCCTTAACATTATATTCCCATAGCTCTACCAGCTTGTCAAATTCCCTGTCTGGAGGGTGATCCTTATAGGCTTCATTTCTTCTTTTTATCAGATAATAAACTGTCGAATCTTCAAGAAGAAATTTATCTCCGAGTGAGTTCAGTTTTTTTATCAGGTAATTAAGGTTATATGTATTGAAATTTCCCAGTATTTCTGTTGAAGCAACAGTAGGCTCATATTTATGCAGAAGTTCTGTGAAATAGAGGGCACTTCTCCATGAATCATTCATTCCAGCCAGGCCTGCTTTAAAATGCATGCTGAGCTTTTCGTATAGTTCCATGTTTTTGTAATATGAATCGTAGATGTTCCTGATATATTGAGGAAAGTAGTTCTGTACCTCCATCAGGTCAACCGGTTCATTTAGCGATTTGAAGAGTTCAAATATCTCAGCGCTCTTTTCATTTTTCGGAGTAACATCAATAAGCTCAATTTTCAGGTCTTTGATTATAGTTCTGACTATTCCTGCTTTTTTTAAGTATATTTCAATTTCAACAGGTTCAATATAGTAATTAATTTCATCATTCATTTTTCAGGTACTGTACTTTATATTCTTCTATAAATTTTTTCTGCTGAGTTGTATAAATATATTTTCGAGCATCAGTAAGTATTTTATTAATTCTTTCCCGATCTGAAGGATCCGCTTTTTCAAGTTGATCTGTTATCTTGAAAAATTCTGCATTCATCTTTTCCAGTTTCGCATGAGAAAGATCCCACAGTGTATCTCCTTTCTGTACAACTACCTTCTCTCCATCAAGCATAATGAAAACGTTTGAAGGATATATCCAGTGCGGATTTTTTTTCTTTAATCCGTCCAGTGAAAGTCCGGAATAGCCGTTTTTAATGGCAACATCATTTGCGTAATTGAATATATCGTAGTCAGTAATTTTTACATTATGTTTTACAAGGAGCTTCCTCTCTTCTGAATCAACCCGTTTTACTGTTACAACGATGTTCTTGTTTTCTACTTTTTTGCTTAAGTCCTGTTCTGTAATTACGGGCTGTTCTTTTTTTGTAGAGTTTGATATGATCAATCCGCCTGCTATCAGAAGAATCAGAAAAAAAAGAAGCATAAACGGTATTTGATATTTTTTAAACAGGGAAGCGGTAGATCCGGATTCCTGTTTCTCCATTTTGCCTGCTTTATTAAGTATTTTTTTCTTTAACCTGTTCTTCTTTGCTCTGATATACGATTCAGTGTCGTAGAATTCGGTAGTATATATCTCTCTACGGTTTTCAATTTCATTTTTAAGAAGACTCAACTCGGACTTCATTAAAGGGAAAGACGGGAGGGACTCTTTCTCCTCATAAAAAAGGGCGAGAACATTTGCAAGGCGTTCCCTGTCTTCAATAATTCTTTCTGCGAGTTTGCGCTGGTCACTGTCGAGAAGTATATTATTTATTGTGCTATGGTCATATCTTTCAGTAAAATACTCCCGGGATTTTCTTGTTACGTTTCTAAGTATCTGGAACGATGATTTGTTGCATATGGCGATTTCAACATACGTATTCTGCTTCAGCTCTGCGGGTTCTATGTCTTCTAATAAAGCACTGTACTTCTGTATTATTGAGCGAAGAGATGAATACAGTTTCCGGTCTTTAGTAGTGCTTATCTGTATCCTGAGGAGGGAAATACTGTTAAATATAGTTGAATAGTCGTGCTCTTTGCTGATATTTTGTTCGAACCAGTTCTCAATTGCCGTGATATTCTCATTATTAACGGCATCAAAAAATTCACTGTCAGTTTCAATTGATCTCTTGAGCTCATCTGATGAATCATAAATTTTAAGATCGTACTGGACTCCTTTTTTAAGAATAATAGTGTCTGTGCCCGAAATCTTGCGTATATTAGGATTTCCGTCATTGAGAATTATAACAGGCTTTTGCACTGATTTGAAAAGGAGGACAGATTGCTCGTATGCAGTATAGGATATGATTATAATATCACATGATTCTTTCAAAATAGATTTAATGTCAGAAGGGGATTTTATGAAATAAGCAGTGAGGCCCCGGTTTTGTTTTATATCGGGATTGTATGTTATCCTTATATTCGGAGTGCCGCTGTGGGCTGTAATTGTCATACCATTTCCCGTGCTGTAATTCATTTCGGAGAATGGCTCATCATTAATTATGGCGCCTTTAAAAAGTTTTTTAATAAGATCAATCTGATCCCGGTTGTCTGAAAATATCCTTATTTTTCCACCTCTTACATGCCTGTATTTCATAAGGTCAGAAACAGGTATCATGTTATGTGAAGGGAGGAGGAGTTCCCTGATTTTTACAGGATCGATCTCAAGGAGTGAAAAATCATCAAGATAGGTCGAGGGGAACTGGTATGATGTAAAATATCCATTTGAGTAAAAGATCGGATTTTTGTCGGAGATAACAAATCCGGTTCCGTTGTACCTTGGCGTGTTTTTATTTTTCTGAGTGAGCCTGCCGAACATTTCAGTAATATTCAGATTTTCGCCATAAATTGAGTTCAGATCAAAGATATCATTCCCGTCATGGACTATTTTGATATTGCCATTGCTATAAAAAACTCCGATGAATTGATCTCTGTCAGAAACACTTTTTTTGTCGGTGAGTTCCGGTATATCTTTCTCAATATTAACAACAGAAACATTGGTGAGATCAAGTCCAAAATTTCTCTGGTAATCGAGAAATCTTTTCAGAATGGATTCGCCCCCTATGTATCTGTTAGTGGAAAGGTTTCTTACATTTATATTGAATTGTTCAATTGCTGGATTGCCGAGTATCCTGTCGCTTACAATTATATTTTCAACAAGTGGTATTATCTCAACGGGGAGATCCGACCAGGTCCCGATACGTATAAAAGGTCTATCATCATTTATAGACCCGCCGGTAAATATTATAAAACATTCTGTATCTACTATGAAAAGGCGGTCACCGTCATTTTTAATAATATCGCTGAGCTTCATTCATATTCCTTTTATCTTTTAAAATAACTGGCTTAAATAATGTAATAGTATTCATGACTTTAAGATTGTGAATATAGAGACCGCTGTCAAGAAGAACAATCAGTTTTAATGATCCCCCCTCCTGAAAGAAATTTCATCAAAGGCCCCTGTGTCTGATTTATCAGGAATATGTACTGAATTATCCCGCCGGAACTCTATATTTGATTTTTAGATTAGGGCATATCCTATATAATAAAAAAAAAACTGCAATTAAAATTTTAATATAAGGTAATATATTACTGGCATGTAATTCAGGTAAAAGAGGAAATGAATTATATATATTGTTCATATTATTTCATTATTGAATATTATCAGAAAAAGTCGATAATAGTATAAGGTTATATATACTTATGAAGAAACTATCAGGCATAATATTAAATTTATATTTCAGGTTCCCCGGGGTCAGGTTATTTTTTCTGATGATTCTGGTATTTATTATTTCCAGTATCACTACGGTTATTCTGTTTCAGTCTGAGGATGTAAGAACTGATCCTGTGGGCTGGGAGAGAGGGAGGATTATATCAGGGAAAGGAATAGTTTCTAAAAGTCCGTCCGTGGAGAGCAAGGGAAATCTGGTAGCTGTCGCTTACGAAGGTGATATAAAGGGGATGTCGGGTATTTATGTTTCTATATCCGTAAATTCCGGGGGTGATTTTATTCCACCTGTTAAGATAGCTGAATATAAAACATCGATTAATAAAAATCCAGGTATCGCAATTTCATCTTCAGGTGAGATTTATGTAATATGGAATCTCCTTTCTGAAGATGAGGCAAACGGAGCTATTTTTTATTCTAAATCCTCCGACCTGGGTGAGACATGGTCTGTGCCGGAGCAGGTTACTTTCGGTATGCAGATGGAGATTCTTCCTGTTTTTGCTTTTGACGAAAAGGGAGCTCTTCATCTTTTTTATACAGCATACCGGGACAGAAAGTTTAATCTTTTTCACTCGATAAAAGAATCTACTGAAAATGGTAAGTTCGGTGATCCGAAACCTGTTGCCCAATTTAAAGGAAATATAAAAGGGGCATTTTTCCCTGCCGTAAAATTTTATAGAAATAATGCGCTAATTGTATGGCAAATAAAAGAAGAGAGTTATGAGGACCATCTCTATTTTGTAAAATCAGAGGATTACGGCCGGAGCTGGGACAGGGCAAAGAAGATAACCTCAGGGGAAAATAATAATCAGGCTCCTTCAATAGAGATGTATGATGATATAATATATCTGGTTTATATGAATAACAGTGAAAAAAACTGGGGAATTAATCTTCTCAGGGGATATAAGCTTGGAGACAGGTGGGATGAAGTGCCGTTGAAGGTTTCTACAACAAATGCAAACTGTTATTCTCCAGATATAACTCTCGGCCCTGATAACGAGCTTTTAATTACATGGTATGACCTTCGTGAAAAGGTAAGCAGAATATTCTACCGTAAATATTCTGCAAAAAACAGGGAGTTCCTTCCGGAGAGCAAACTCTCTGTCAAAAACGCGGCCGGACGTAATCCTGTTGCGACAGGTTCAGGTAAAAAACTTATGGTTTTCTGGGATGAGGCAGGGAGTATAGTAATGAATATATCAGATATCTATGTCAGCTCCCCTGTGGTAATGTCAAGAACTCATGCGGAAGATCAATGGAGCAGAGAGACAGCCGCTGTAGTAACATGGAAGAAACCTTATGATGAATCCGGGATTGCCGGCTTTGCCACACTTGTTGATAAAAATCCCGATACGAATCCGACAATACAAAATCTGAGATATGACGCGTCAAGTGCTCTTGTTAGCGGACTTGATGATGGAATTAGCTATTTTCATATAAGGACTGTTGACGGAGCGGGTAATATGAGCCGTACTGTGCATTACAGGCTGCAGGTTAGCTCCAATCCTCTTGCCATGCCGGTAATTGTTTCTACAACTCATCCGGAAAATGAAAACTCTGTCAAAACAGATGCTGTTTTACGATGGGCTGTTAATGATACAAGGCGGTTGAAAGGCTTTATATATAGCTTTGCTAAAGAGACTCCTGTTAAACCGGATAAATTTTTAAATGATTTCGAGATCAATTTTAATGAACTTGAAGACGGGATCTATTTCTTTAATATAGCATCAGTGAGCAAGACTAATCAGATAAGCAGAGTTGCAACGTACACTTTTATCGTGGGCAGAGAAGGTAAGATTGATCCTGAATACCTTAGAAACATTGCTAAGCTTGATCTTGAGCCTAAGAAAGGAACTGATCAACCTCCAACTCGGAGAATTGCAGGTATTGAACTTGTTTTTCCATTTGGTAATCTTAATGTTTTCAATAAAGGAAGTTTTAAGGGTATAATTAAGTCCTTGAATATCCCTGCTGAGAATGTTGAAGGCTACTCAGTAAATATTGGGAGAGAGAAGAAACTCCCTGCTGATAGGATAAATCTTAAGTCCGGAATTGTAAATATAACCGGGCTTACAAATGGTGATTATATAGTTGGAGCGAGATGCCGGTATTTCAAAATGATTAATGGTAAAAAGGTATACTTATGGACAGAACCGGTTTACAGGTCATTCAGTATTATTCTACCCCCTGAATTTTCACCATTTGATGACCTCTACGAATTGATGAGAAAAAAATTCGTGCGTTATCCTTTAATTATTGCATTGGTCCTGATTTCTATATTCAGCGCTGTAACTTACAGGGGTTACTGGAGTAGGATCCAGTTTTTAATAAAGTCGATTAATTACAGGCTGAAGTATTATTTTTAGAAGTTATTGGCGGATAATCCGGTATATCATTTTGTAAGGCAGAGCGGTTTCTTTTACTCCATTTTTTAATAAAACTGTCATTCACTTGACAATTCAGATTATAGCTAAATAAAATTTAGCTTTCTTGTTTTCTATTATTCCATACTTACCTTAAAAGGATATTAAACAGAATATTTAATGGTTAATCTATGAAACGAAAACTGTTGTTCATTTTAATTCCAATTCTATTTGTTTCATGTTCGAGGCCCTCGGAGATTAACCTCTCATCCGGATGGAAAATACTGAATGTTGATATTTCAGGGATCAGCTTTCCTGAGCAGTCAGTTCCTCCCAATCTTTATTCCGGCATGATAAATCCTGAAACCGATACAAGTACATGGAGCAATGTTAAATCGCTTCCAGCAGCCCTTACTATGGAAAGGGGAAAACAGCTATGCCTATTAAGAAGGGATGTTGTCATACCTGACTCGATGAAGGGGAGAGACCTCTCACTCTATGTCGGCAAGGTGTGGGATACAGAAATTACATATTTTAACGGTGTACGAATTGGATCGTCGGGGAGCGACTACCCGGATTTTCACTCGGACTGGAATGTATCTGTGAATCATTTTATTCCTCCGGAACTGATAAAATACGGCGGGGAAAATACGATAGTAATCAGGCAGTTCAGTGATCAGCAGTTAAACTTTAACGGCGCTCCTTTTATAGGCTATGATTATTCAGTGAGATGTTATACGTTCATAGAGAGATTTATGGCCGAATATCTTGTAATGGGACTTGCTGTTATGACACTGGTTATCGGATTTGCAATGATCGGTGCTTATGTTTTCGGGAAAGCGAGGAACAGGGTCACTCTCTGTTTCGGTGTTCTTTCAATCCTGTGGTTTGTACTTACAATGCATTTCTGGCTGCCTGGATACTGGTTTATGTCGTGGAGGATGCAGGATAATATATTTTATGTGCTCGTCGGAGTTGTCGTTGTATTAATTTATTTGAGCCTTGAGCTGATACTGGGGTACAGGTTCAGGGACGGCAGGATAATTATTTACCTTCTTTTTATACTACAGGCGGCACTGGCGGTAACCGCTACAGTTGAAAATCCTATAACCGGGTGGAGGTTCGATATTTTAGGGCCGGTAGGTGCGCTCGGGCAGCTCATGTG
>CAZVFJ010000172.1:0-6016 GCA_964625825.1 uncultured Leptospirales bacterium
AGCTGTCCCGGTTTAATAGAATTGATAAGAAATTCATCAGTGATTTTTTTATTCCGATTAAGATCAAGAAGTGTTTTAATCTGAGCCTGAGTCGATTTTTCATCAACTTCCCGCTGTTCAACAAGCCAGAAATCTCCCTCTTCTATTGTGAATTTAATATTTCTTATCTCTTTAAAATTTTCTTCAACTTTTTTAGCGATCTGTGTAAACTTATCATAATACTTCTTATCGATCTTCTTAATATCCAGAGCTTTTCCACCGGTAAAATCAAATTCATTTTTTAGAAAATCACCCTGTATTTCTGAATCTCCGGTAACAATATTTCGTGTAAAATAATTACCCGCATAAGAATTTTGTCCGGAATTGCCATAGACCATTGCCTGAATCATTATTGACATTGTATTATCAACATCAATTTCAGAATCGCAATATTTTTCAGCAGACTTTTTCATTATCAAAATAAGTTGGTCATAAACATCATCACTAAAATTTTCACCAAATTCTTTTTTGTATAGGTCAATTGTACTTTTTATCTGTTCAACAGTAGGCTTCCTGGACAGTCCACTCTCAATTTTCTTTATGTTATCATCACTAAGATCAAAAAGTTTTTTTGCCAGGTTTCTCAAAAGAAAGAGATATTCTCCATATGCAAAGTCTCTCCCGGTAAAAGTTCCAAAAGCTTCAACAGTATCGCTGTTCATACCTATATTGTGTATTGAAGGAAAAAATGGTACATTAAGATCAGAGCTCAAAACAAGTTTAAGCATCAGCGGTTTCTTTTTATCACCGAATTTTTTCCCTGTCTCTTTTTCGATCTGGGATATGTATGTGGAAATCTGCTCTTTTATATTTAACTGTGGAAGCTTCAATGTGAGCTCTGAATCCAGTATAAAACCCGGGACGATTGGAAGTCCCATATTCGCGAGTTCTACAGCCCGTCTTCCCCTTATACCTATCTTTGAAAGAGTCTTGTCATCAAGACTTTTCAATTCTTTATTAAAATATATTATATTAGCCATTTTATCTTTACCTCATTTTCCTTAAAATAGATTAAGAACTCTTCCCACTCCGAGCTTTAAAAACTGTTCATAGCGTTGGCTTGCACCCTCGAAGAGATATTTCTGAAGCTTAGATACGCCCAGAATATTTTCACCTGAAACCTGAAAAAATATTGAATCTCCATGTTTTACCTTTCCCCACTTAAAAAGTGAGTTTATATCGTTTATGACTTCTCCACCAAACATAACATGTACTGTTAAATCAGGAAATTTTGCATGATAGCTTTCGAGAATCTTTTTCCATGCTTCAACATTACCGTTATGAAAAAGCTCATTTGTGACCTGGACTCCATACTTTGGTGTTATATTTGTTTTTTTGGGTTTAGCCGAGACAGCTGGTATTGCTACATCTGCTGCTTTTGCTGCTGCAGGCTTTTGTGATGGAGCAGTTTCAACTCTCACGATTGCATTCTGGTCTATGAAGCTTTTATTTATAAAAACATCTTTACCTTTTAAAATATCAAAAAGCGTATTTATTGCTTCATCTTCAATTTTCGGATTACTCTCTTTAAGATATTTTGCATAAATTACTATAAGCTGATCCCTGTGTAGTTCCCTCGCTCTCTCCCAACTATCAGCGTTTTTTGGATTTATCACATATCTTTTACCATCTGGAGCATAATAAAGCACAACGATATCAAGTGCACTCCACTTAGAAGCTACTCCTGCTATTTTTTCAAATTCTGTCATATCATTTACAACACTGAATGATTTATATGAATATATAAATTTATCTCTGATAACCGAACCTATAATTGGAAGAATTTGGTCAGCATGTAAGTCCTCATCATCGAGTAGTCCGTTAATATAATCAGCGATATTTCCTTCTGATTCAATATCATCCACTGCATCATTTACGGCAAAAAAATGCCTTAAAGCTTTATTAAATGATGCTTTGGAACCAAGTGAAAAATAAGTAGTTTCCATCATTGACTCTCCATTAATTATTAAGACATATATCTTGATTATTTAAAAGGAATATTAAATTTCAAGTATTAAATTATAATTATAAACCTAAAACATTAATAAAAAAAAGGGATGTTTACCATCCCTTTTTTTATCAATAATAATCTGTGAAGATTATAGTTCCTTTAATCCGGAACTTCTTTTCTTTGGTGTAGATTTAGATCTAGGTGTTAGATCTATCGAACCTGTAACCTCGGGAATATCTATCGCAGCTTCCTCAGCAGCAGCACTTTTATAAGCTGTTTCAAAAATATCCTCTCCAATCTCCTCTTCTCCAAAAGACTGGTTGATGTCAGCTCTAACAGTTGATCTTCTTCTGGAGTATGTTGCGAATGCAGCATCAGAAAAACCTTTAGATACACTATAAAGGAACTCATTTAGAACATTTGCCATACTTTTAAGAATGTACTGTTTCCTTTTAACGGTAGTAATATCTATATCAAGAACAAGACCCGGTTGTATGTGATGTGGATTAACAACATGAGCAAACTCGTTAAATCTCTTTTCCATAAATGTAAGTCTTTCATCAAGAATAACTCGCTCAACAGGGTTCTGGAATCCGTGCATCTTCTGAAGAATGCCCCTGAGATAAACGATTTTATTTTTAAGATTTCTGAACCTGTCTTCATATGTTCTGTTATTCTTTTCAACAAAAGACTGTTCATTATACATATCACCAATTTCATTCCAGAGAACACTATCAGGATCATCCTCATAAGCTTTCTTCTGTCTCTTCCACTCTTTATTCATAATTCTTGAACTTAAATCATCAAAATCCTGAAGAGATCTAAATCTTTTCTTAGATTCATAATGAGCATGAACGACATCCCACAGCATCCCTATTTCAGTTGTAAAAGAAGCAACCTGTTTGTCATACTCTTTCTTTGATTCTTTCAGTTGATTCTGATCATAATATGCCATTCTTATTGAATATCTTTCATCAGGGAGCACCATGCGGTCTGTTTCTTCATATTCACTGATTCGACATATACGGGCATTCTTCATGTTATCACAAACCTGATAACCGAGTTTACTTGTATCAAGAATAGAAGTTATAGAATTGATACATGTATTATATCCCCTGTTTCTGATATTCTCTTCATCTATAACGTATTTTATATTTTCCCTTATGTTAAGAGGATCCATTTCTTCAAGATCAATTTCAGCCCTGAGACCTTCAATCTTATCAAGAAATTTCTTAGCAAGAATTGTATATCTTCGTGATTTTTCATCTTCTTTGTCATCATCAGTATAATTATCAATTCTTTTTACCCTTTCAAACATCTTCTCACTGGCTGAAAGTTCATTCTTACCCTGATCAACAAGTTCATCATTAAACTGCTGTACCTGTTTATCTATTAGGCTTTGAATATGTTTCTGAATTGTATCTTTCATGATAGACTCGACAGTTACCTGATAGTGGTACAGCGGGCTTATCAATTCACTTTCAAGAATGTTTATTGAAAGTTTAACATCATAAACATATTTTGGCCTAAGCTCATTATCTTTGAAGACGCATTTGAGAATAGCATAAGCATTTTCCCCTCTTACGAAAGCACCAACGTCAGTTTTCTGCCTGAGGATTGAGTTGGTCTCTGTTTCGAGGTCATTTACTCCTCTCTGAATGTGCCCCTGAAGGTGTCCATACATGTTAACGATAGATTTCTCAATTTCACCGGTATGAAATTTATCAGCTCCACCTATTTTATCGAGAATCTCAACAATTTCTTTAGGAGTATACCTTGCAAGGCCTTTTGACTCCTCTTTATCAACGAAATCCCTTACTTTTTTAAGGAATTCATCTTCCATAGTTACAGTATAACGATTAAACATATTCACATATGTCTGGTTGATATAGTTATACAGCTTATCTTTTAACCCCCCCATTACATCAAGTTCTCTTAGAACTTCTTCAGGAAGCTTATTTTGAATCTGGTTTAAAACCTTATCATAGGTTTCTTCAAGAATAACTTTACTTTCCTGAATCTTATCTCTCCCTTCCTGAGCAATAGAGTCCCTCGAACCGACAGCACTTGGCACTGTTGGGTGAACTTTGTTTGGACTTTTTGGGAATTGGCTTAATGACATTGTTGAACCCTCCTTAAATATATAGCAAAACGCAACACTTCTTAATTTATAAATTAAATATATCCATTACCAAGATAATATATAATTTTTTATAATGTAGATATATATATCTACCTAATCTGCCGTGTCAAGATTTATTTATTGAACTGAATAAATCTTTATAAATACTTAGACATTTTAATAATAATATCGTCAAAAATCAAGAAAAGAATAATATTTCATCGGATTTTACGAATTATACCTGAAACTATAATTCGATGCACTAAAAATATCACCATCATTTACATATGCATCAAATTCTTTGTTCTTGAAACTGATCTCAAGACCTTCTTCAGCAATAAGTTTAAGACGAATAACGCCCTTTTCTCTTGCTGCTTTTAAAATAACGACATTTCTTGATTCAAAATCCCTGATCCTGACATGTGATGAAGCAGTTCGTCCGATTAATATTTGTTTCGCACTTAGATTATCAAGTGAAACACTGAGAACCTCAGGCTTTATCAATTCATGATTCCAGAAATCAAGTGTACCTTTAACCTTTACACCGCCAGCTCTTTTTATAAAAAATAATACCGCAATAAAGATCAGAAGTGCGGCGAGAACTATAAATGGCAAAATTTTGAGAAACTGACTCCATTCTTTTTCTTCAATATCTTTCCGGATATCTTCATTAATAGCCTTGTCAGGATTATCTCCATCAATAAATGTTGTATTCTCACTGACTTTGGATAACTCCTCTTTAAGCTTCTCTCTTGCAGTAACAATCTCGTTGGATTTTTCCATTTCTGCAAAATTTACAAGATAAATCCACCAGTCATTACCACTATATTGCTCGGCAATTTTTTTAAGATCAAATCTCTCTTTGCTATATGCCGGAGGCGGATCATCCAGCCCATCAGTCATAATAACAATCACGACATTCCTGGGACTAACAGGACTCTGTGCCTGGTTATCTTTTGAAAGTGAATCAGCAATTCCAAACACAGTTTTCAGCATCTTAAGTGTAAATGTCCACTGACCCTTTGCTTCAGTTACAGATATATATTTTTTTACAATATCCCTGTCGTTCTGATCATCAATTACCACCTGAGGATAGACCCTCAAAGCCTCATCAAAAGTAACAAATGTTACCCTGTCACCATCCCGAAGAGAATCGATATATGTAAACACGCTTCTCTTAACATCATCCATGATGTTTCTGCCCTGATATCCCACCATACTCAAAGACGTATCAAGAACAAGTATTACATCTTTATTTGCCTTTGATATATCCTTTGCTTCAGATATGAATGGAAAAAACAGGACAGCTGCCATCATTACTATTAAAAATATTTTGAAGCTGCCTCTCATTATTATTCGCACATTTATCACCTGATAGCTCTTTTTTTTAAAATTATTATAAACAATATCACTTGTCAACAATATTTAAAAAGAACATTCAAATTAAAATTCATTGTATGCCTTATCCGACCTGATATACTTTCTTATATCGAAGTCTTCCTCTCTCTCTATTGCAAGATATTCAGTAATCAATATGAAAAACCACATCAATGTATCTTCTCCGGTTTCAAGGCCGACATAACTCCTGTTTCCGCTATGCCAGTCCTTTATTATAATTCCCTGATCGAATATCATCATGATTTCAAACTCGGAGTCAGCTTCAACTCCCTTTGAAATGTAATAATTAATCACATCATTCTTTATATCAAGGAGCGGATAATCAGAACCGGCGGTAATTATAAAGCATGGCACGGAGAATTCATTACCCTCTTCGGAGAAACGATTAATCTTTTTTATTGTGGATACACGGTTTAACGCATCGGCAATTGTGTTTTTTTTCAAATCGGATATATTAAAAAAGGCTCCATGAATAAGTTCAAAAGGAATATACCCATTCATTAACT
>CAZVFJ010000172.1:6051-7540 GCA_964625825.1 uncultured Leptospirales bacterium
ATACAATATAATCAGCACCTTCGGGTGAAAATCCGGTGGAATCAATCGGCTTTGCCGCAGCAATTTTTAAACCGGCAGGTACGATTAATTCAAGTTTATCAATCAACATGTTAGTGTCAATGGCGGGAGTACTTTTTGAGGAGGATTTTTTTTTAGCTGTTTTTGCTGATGCAGTCTTTTTTGATAAAATAGATTTATTCAATTCGTTAAAATAGCTTTTAAGCATCGTTTTTATCCTCTTCTATTATTTAAAAATCAAGATTAGCCGCAGATTTGATCAATATAAAGTGTATATCCTACTTTTCTACTTAAAATATCAGATACTTGTCAATAATTAAAAATACCACGGCGGGACAGATACATACGACATGAACCGTTACTACATAAATACCGGAACTGTTACAAAAAAATAACTGAAACTGCTACATAATAATAGTCGCTATAACTATTCCCATTTATTCTGAAATCTGTTTAATTATATTTACGAGATTAAGCTCATTCAATATTTCTCCGTTTCTTCAAGACTCGGGGCTGCGACTTATCCATCCCCAACTTAAATTAAACCGGCAAATTTAAGCCTCCGGCAAACGGAGGCTTCTTTTTTATAGTTTATGTATATTATTTTCCGAGTTTACCTATTTCAGCCAGCACCCTGTCACTGAATTTATTATTCCCAAGTCCAGCATAGATTCTGTATGAAATATTAAAAAAATCCATTGCTTTATTTTTATCTCCTCTTTTTAAATAATATAATCCAAGATAATACTGGAGTTCGGCATACCCCTTTGCCTTAGTTATACCGAGTGAATTAAAAATTCGCAATGAAGTCTCATAATATCTGAGGGCATTTGTCATATCACCATTAATAAATGATGCGATTCCGCAATAAAGCAAAACTTCGGCGTAAGCATCATTATTGCTCATACTCAGCGACTCAAGGATATTTTTAGCCTGAATTGAATAATCAAGAGCATCTTTAAACCGTTTTATATCCTTGCATGAGTATCCTATGTTTGCCAGGACTATAGCATAAAGCGGAGTTTTTTTCATCCATAGAGCTTCAAGTGATTTTTTTGTCTCCATGTAAGATTCAACAGCTTTTGCTGATTTACCAGTCTCCTGGTACAGATTTCCTATATTCATCATAAGTCCTGCATAATTGTAAGTATTCTCCAATCCATGCTTCTCCTGAATCTTTTTTGTGACAAGATAACACTCAAGTGTTTCGTCATACATTCCTTTATCAATATAAACATTCCCAATGCTCATGATCGTGTCAGCATAACCTAATGAGTCGTTTAAACCACGAGCTTCATATCCGGCTCTTGACTTATTATAATAAGAAAGAGCTTTCGCCGTATCTCCTTTGTTTTTCCATGCTGTGCCGATATTATTCAGAAGGATTGTATTTTCAAGGGACTTCTCCATTCCGGCAATTTTATAAATATTTTCAGCTTTATGATAGAAACGAAGCGCATTGTCTGAATCA
>CAZVFJ010000173.1:0-3417 GCA_964625825.1 uncultured Leptospirales bacterium
CGACTCGGGCATACCGATACTTTTAACAGCCGTAAGGGTGGAAACCGCAAGATTAAGTGCTGCCGGAGATGCGTTTCCTATATCCTCCGAAGCAAGAATAACCATCCTCCGCGCGATAAACTCCGGGTCCTCACCTGCAATGATCATCCGTGCGAGGTAATATACTGTTGCATCAGGATCGGAACCGCGCAGGGATTTTATGAATGCGGAAATTGTGTCGTAGTGCCTGTCACCTTTCCTGTCGTAATAAATCATCGTGTTTTCAAAAGCCTCTTTCACGCGCTCCGCCGTGATAAGTCCATCTCCGGAGAGCATAAAGGAGACTTCAAGCACGTTGAGCATCCTCCTCGCATCTCCATTACCTAGTTTAACGAGATTTTCCTTTACCCCATCTTCAAAGCGTATGTTACCTTCTTTCAGAATCCTGTCATTTGCGAGAGCATTTTCCAGAATTTTAGCGAGGTCTTCATCCGAGAGTTTTTTCAGTTTAAGTACACGCGCACGGGAAAGGAGCGGGGATATTACGCTGAAGGAGGGGTTCTCGGTCGTTGCGCCGATAAGCACCATGTCCCCTGATTCGACAGCCCCCAGCACAGCGTCCTGCTGGGCCTTATTGAACCTGTGGATCTCATCGAGGAAAAGAAGCGTCTGGCGCCCGGCACGCCTGTTTCTCTCACCTTCGGCAATAACCTTCCGCACGTCGGCAACTCCGGAGGATACGGCACTCAGGTAATGCCATTCCATACCGCACCCCTCTGCAATAATACCTGCGAGAGTAGTTTTACCTGTACCGGGATCTCCCCATAATATCATGGAAAAAGCATGGCCTGAGTCAATTGCACTCCGGATAATTTTCCCCTTACCTGTAATGTGCTCCTGCCCGATGTAATCATCTATTGATGAAGGCCTGCATCTCTCGGCGAGAGGTGTAATAGCCTCCCCCTCATGAAAGAGTGATGGAATTTTCCCTATCATCTGTTCCCCCAATCAATTACCGCTGTTCTTTTAACAATGAAGACAAAGACTTTAATAAATGATATGCCAATTATCGCTAACCCGGGGAATATAAGAGCGCCTGCCGTCATAAAGACCTCCCTGGTAATAAGATCTTAATATTTATTAATTAAACCAAACCTATTTTAGCAAGATTTTTTCAGAAGTGAAGAGAAAAACACTATACATAAACAAAGCATTAGAAATTAAAAAAGGCTGCTCTTTTCAGAACAGCCTTTCCCATGACAAGTATAAGATAATCTTATTCTTTACCAGCTGAACGGCCTGTTTTCTTACCACGAGAACTCTGAACCTGCATACGCCTCATCTTTTTGATTCTGCGTCTCTCAGCTTCTTCTTTCTTGCGTTTTTTCTCTTCGCTCGGTTTTTCGTAGTATCTTCTTCTTTTGAGTTCTTTGAAGATACCCTCGAAAGCCATCTTTTTCTTAAGATTTTTAAACGCTTTCTCGATATCGCCGTTTACTTCAACTTCGAGAGGACTTGTCATCTGTACATCACATCCTTTATTTTAATTTTATTTAACACTTGCTATGTAGTATTTTTTGTCAATAAAAAAGCGGTTTCCTGATATTTATAAACTGATTATTCTAAAAAGTATTATTCCAGAATAAATATAAAAAAAGAATTTCTGGGAAGAGTGATAACATACTTTTCATCTGAAAGAATTTCAGGAAACTTTGCGTTCCCTATCAGTTCGACAGGAACAAGCCCCTGATATTTACAAAGATCCAGACCAACAGCCTCAGCCCGTGATGAAAGATTAAACACGCATAGAGCCTTACCACTTTCATCAGCCCTTACAAAAGAGAGAATTTTCTTGTTATTTACTTTTATAAAATCTATTCCTCCATTGCCGAAAAAAGTATGCCCGCGCCTCTTATGAATAAAGACTTTTATAAAATTAAGCAGAGAGGCAGGATTATTGAGCTGGGCCTCAACATTCACAGCATTGTAATTATATTCAGGATCTATTATAACCGGTGAATAGAGCATAGATGGCTTGCACTCTGAAAAACCTGCATTTTTGTTTTCACTCCAGTGCATTGGTGTCCTGACTCCGTTTCTGTCACCAAGATATATGTTATCACCCATACCAATCTCATCGCCGTAATATATAACCGGAGTACCCGGCAGTGTGAACAGAAGGGCATAGGCAAGTTCAATCTTTTTCCTGTCATTTTCAAGTAATGGGTTCAACCTCCTCCTTATCCCCTTATTAAGCTGCATTCTCTTGTCTTTCGCGTAACCATCGTACATGTAATCTCTCTCTTCATCTGTACACATCTCAAGAGTAAGTTCATCATGATTGCGAAGAAATGTCGCCCACTGACAGTTTTCCGGGATTTCAGGGATATCATTTACAATATTTATTATCGGTTCGCTGTCCTGCCTCTGAAGGGCCATAAATATTCTTGGCATCAACGGAAAATTGAAGGCCATATGAAATTCATCACCCTTTCCGAAATATTTAACAAGGTCATCAGGCCACTGGTTTGCTTCGGCAAGAAGAATTCTGTCAGGATACTCCTCATCAATTATCCTTCTGAGATCTCTGATATACTGATGAGTTTCGGGGAGATTCTCACAATCAGTTCCATCTCTTTCAAAAAGATACGGCACCGCGTCAACCCTGAAACCGTCAAGGCCTAGATCAAACCAGAATCTGAAGACTCTCTTCATTTCCTCCCGGACCGCTTCATTTTCAAAATTAAGATCGGGCTGTGAGGAAAAAAATCTGTGCCAGTAATACCTTCCACAGTCATCACACCATGTCCAGTTCGATCTCTCTGTATCACTGAATATTATCCTGGCATCCTGATATTTTTTATACGTATCAGACCATACATAGTAGTCATGGTATTCAGATTCAAGCCCCTTCCTTGCGTCAAAAAACCATGGATGCTGATCTGATGTATGGTTCAGGACAAGCTCCCCTATTACTCTTATCCCGCGCAGGTGAGCCTCTGAAATCAGTTCCCTGAAATCCTCTAGTGTCCCGAAATCAGGATTTATATTATAGTAGTCCGATATATCATATCCGTCATCAAGACCGGGCGACGGATACATGGGGAGAAGCCAGAGACAGTCTACGCCAAGGCAGTAAAGATAGTCGAGTTTGGATATCAGACCCTTTATATCTCCTACTCCATCAAGGGTTGAATCTTTGAATCCCTTTATATTCAGTTCATATATAACGGCATTTTTATACCAGTAATTATTCATTAGTAATTTCCCCTAATCTCTTCAGCAGAGCCCGCAACTCCTCTGCATTGTATAGATTGTACCTGGCGCAGGTATTACCAAGACCAATTTTTATAGAAAAAGCATTGTCCGGCATTTTTTCAAACATGGTTTCATCAGTAATATCATCCCCCGCTGAGAGAATAAAATCATACTTACTGC
>CAZVFJ010000173.1:3427-7521 GCA_964625825.1 uncultured Leptospirales bacterium
TGAAGCTACTCTCCCTTTGCTGTTTTCAAGGCTTTTTATTTCAATAACCATATTGCCGTCAAGCAGTCCGATATTCAGGTTGGAGATATAATTAAGAAGCTGCAGTTTAAGTTCTCCTGATTTCATGGATGACAGGCCTATCTCAGCATTCCTGTAATGCCATGCCAGGGAAAAATCCTTCTCTTCAACAAATGTCCCCGGAGTATCCCTTACATATTTTTCAAGCAGCGGACGAATCATATCTTTCCATCCTGTATCTGCATCTATCATCAGCTCCCAGTCTCTTCCCGGTTTTTTAATCCATGCCCCGTGCTCAGCAATAAGTGTTAAACGGCTGTTTCTGTCGAACCATCTGCCGAGGAACTCCCTGTTGCGTCCGCTTATTATAATAATATTATTTTCTTTTACAAAAGATAATTTTTTAAGTATTGAAAATAACTCCCCGTCAGGAACCGCATCTTCAGGATGTTTTTTAAACCCGACAAGTGTACCATCATAATCAAGAAGTAACAGTCTGGATCCGGCTTTTCTATACTCCTCAACCAGCCGGGACTGAATATTTCTGGTAAGCATAATCTTATCAAATTTTTTAATATTATCCCCTGCTACATTTTCAAGTTTTGTTATAAAATCGTCAGCCCAGCTGAATACATCATAGTCCTTAACTCTTTCTCTTATCGCTGCCATTTTTCCGGCACGTTCATTCTCAGGCATTTCAAGGGCCTGTTTAATTGATTCAGCCATTGCATTCCTGTCATTGGGATTAACAATAATAGCCTCCCCCATCTCCTCCGCGACCCCTGCCATCTCACTGATTATTATCACGCCATTTCTATCCGTCTGTGCAGCGGCATACTCTTTTGCTATAAGGTTCATACCATCCCGGAGGGGCGTAAGAAGTGCGACATCTGCCTGGTTATAAAAAGCAAGGAGAGTGTTCAATGGAATTGATCTGAACATATAATTTATAGGAGTCCATGAAAATGTTGAGAACCTCCCGTTGATATTCGAAATCAGCCTTTCAACTTCATTCTTCAGGTTCCGGTAATGCCTGATCTCTGTCCGTGACGGAACTGCCACAAGCGCCAGCACAACCTTTTCATGATATTCCGGATTTTTCTCAAGGAAAAGGCTGAATGCCTCGAGCCTTTGAAGTATCCCCTTACTGTAATCAAGACGATCTACTGAGAGGATAAGTTTCATATCATCAGTTTTGTCCCTGATTTTTTTTATCTCCTTTAATACACCGCTGCCTGAAGTATCTGAATATTTATTAAAATCTATCCCCATAGGAAATACATCAGCTTTAACGATCCTGTTGTTAATATCTATTTCACCAAATATGTTTTTATAGCCGCATATCCTCAGTACGCTGCTCAGAAAATGACCGCAGTAACCATAGGTATGGAATCCGATGAGGTCAGCGCCGAGCAATCCATCCAGTAAATCTTTACGATAAGGGAGGAGTCTGAAAACTTCCGAGGCCGGAAATGGTATATGGAGAAAAAAACCGATTTTGGCATCAGGAAGTTTTTCCCTCAACATTCCGGGAAGGAGCATGAGGTGATAATCATGAATCCAGATAATATCGTTACCGGAGGCATGTTTAAGGACCTCCTCACAAAATTTTTTATTCACCTCCTTATAGGCAAGCCATGTATCCTCATTATAACTTGTATAAATTGGAAAATAATGAAACAGGGGCCATAGAGTATTATTGCTGAAACCACTATAATATAAATTGATATCTTCTTCAGTGAGATTGACAGGTACGCAGTTATAATCATTCATCAGCTTTTCAGAAATATAATCAGCTTCAAATTCGGGAACTTTTTCATAAGAGAGACCGGTAAAGCCTATCCATATAAAATTATTTTTTTTGCTGTAGGAGGATAGACCGGTCGCAAGTCCGCCGGCACTGTGGCTGAATGAAAGTCTGTCATTTTTGTTTGATACAGTAACAGGTAATCTGTGGGATACAATAATTAATTGCTGTTTTATTCCGCTTTCCGGATTCAAAGAAACCTCATCTTTTAAATTTTATATATTAATAATAATTTAAAAAAAATCGCAATCAAGCTTTTTATCAGTATTTATTGTTTAAATTATTTCAGGTAAAAAATGCTCTATTACCCCCGCCGCCAAAGGCGGCGGGGGTATATAATTCTTAATTTTACACTAAAAAATATATTTATGAATTATTTTAATCAATCCGGACATTAATAAATTCAAAAACATCAGGCAGCCATATCAAAAAAAAAATAAAAAAAGGTTGCAATGGTTTTTTGTGGTATGGTAACTTAATTACAACCTAAAATTGTCCAGACAGGGACTTTAAATCAACACCCGCCGTTTAAACATGGTGATTACTAAATCAGTAATCCGATTGAACTGTATTCATCCGTTGCTGACTAATCGCTGATTTTCAATCTGGCTACGGCAAAACCGGTAATACCGGTATCTGCAGCAGCGGAAATAAACAACACACAGGAGAGGATGTAGTGGAGAAAATAAGAGCTCTACTGTCCCAGGTTGATTCAACGAAAATATTCTTCACGGATCTGAATGGCAGAACAAGGGGCCTTGCCATTAATCCGGATAACATTGAAAAAATTACAGAATCCGGTATAGGATTTGATGGAAGTTCAATTGACGGAATTACATCTATTGATGATAGCGACAGGCTGCTTTTCCCGGTTCTCGACAGTCTGAGAATCGTTGATTTCAATGACAAAAAACTCGGTTTCTTTATAGGTAAAATCAATAAAGAAAAAGGACTATCCTCTGATTCAGACCCTAGAGCTGTTCTTGTTAATGTTATTGAAAACGCAGAAAAGAAATTTGGATTCAGTGTAGTTTATTATTATCTTTATTTGTATTACATTATATTCAATTCACATCTGTGATTTTCGAATCAGACCAATTATTAAATAAGAGTTAATATTTAAGCAGTTAGTAAACTGATTCTGATACATTATCAGATAGTATTTTCTTATCTTATTTTCTCAGCCTGAATAAATAAAGATGCTCAATATTATAAAAGAACTGAAGAACCGGCAGGCTTATAAATAAATTAGGAGTTTTTATTATGAAAGAAAAATTTACACCTGAACTATTCCTGTCAATTTCAGATGAATGGAATGCCATACTAAAATCAGGCAAAGGAATTGATGAAATCAGAAATAATCTGATGAATCATGTAAACTATAGGCATTTCGTTTCATATTCTGAAAAAGAGAAAGACTTGCAGGCTCTTGATCTTGTTATTATTAGAGATTGCGCAAGGGTATGGAGGGGTATACTTCATACCCGTAGCGAACACTTTGCAGGTTTCAGCGTTCTGAATGAACTTATTAAAGCTGCGGAAGGAAGACCAAACCCGTCATTATCTGAGGCATTCTGGAGTGATATATGCCATCTCGTAAGAGGGATAGAGGGGAAATTCAAACTGCACGAAAATGCAGAATTTTCTTTTGCCGACACCACTGCTCTTAAAGGCCGTGATGCCGCGCAGGTTCGTTCAGAGGAACTCGACCAGATACATAAGTATCTGGAAACGAATATGGTAAAATACAAATCAGGCCTTGAAGAAAAAATAAAAGAGAAAAGAGAAACCGGTAAAAAGAAAATTCTCTCATTTACAGGCTCCGAAGAATCGGAATGGAATGACTGGCGATGGCAGCTTCAGCATATTGCCAGGGATGAGAAGACCCTGAGCGGATATACGGACCTTTCAGAAGCGGAGATTGAAAATGTTAAAAAAACCAATTCTCTCGGCATACCATTCGGCGTAACGCCTTACTACGCATCTCTTTTTTTTGAACCGGGATATGGAGAAGACAGATCTATCCGGGCACAGGTACTATTCCCCGAAAGTTATATAAACTCATTCCAGGGGAGCAGCAGGGATGAATACATCAATGACTTTATGCTCGAGCATGACACATCACCAATTGACCTTATTACAAGGCGCTATCCCGGAATCGTTATTCTGAAACCTTACAACTCATGCCCGCAGATATGCGTATACTGCCAGAGAAACTGGGAAATAAAGGGCCCCCTAGAGGAAGGAGCAATGGCAGAAGAGAAACAGC
>CAZVFJ010000174.1:0-7450 GCA_964625825.1 uncultured Leptospirales bacterium
ATTCCTTCAGCATAACTCTGCTCATCTCGGTATTGCGACCGGACTCTGCCTTTCTGAATCCGCCACAGAACATATGAAACCATGGGTAAGCAGGATGTTTCTCGGAAGTGCCATAGCTGCATCTGTTTCTACTGCACTTGCGGAGATACTTGGAGCCGCAATCGGGCTTAATATGCTTACCGGACTGCCGATTATACCGGCGTCAGTACTCTCTACAATACTAACACTGTATCTGCTCCTTTCTAACAACTACAGACGGCTCGAAAAATATATAATCGGTTTTGTATCGCTCATAGGCCTCTCTTTTATATTTGAACTCAGCCTTATACAAATTCACTGGAGCGAGGCTGCTAGAGGATGGATTACACCTCAGATACCAGATGGAGCCCTTCCCGTAGTAATGAGTGTACTTGGCGCAGTTGTGATGCCGCACAACCTCTTTCTTCACTCGGAAATTATTCAGAGCCGGCAGTGGAACCTTGAGAACGAAGAGGTTATTGAAAAACAGCTTAACTTTGAAATGATGGACACACTATTCGCGATGATAGTCGGGTGGGCAATAAACAGCTCCATGATTATAGTTGCCGCATCAGCATTTTACCACAACCAGGTACAGGTAACTGAACTGCAGCAGGCCCAGGTAACACTTAAACCGCTCCTGGGAAACGCTTCCTCCGTTATATTTGCTATCGCGCTGGTACTTGCCGGTTTTTCATCATCAATAACCGCTGGTATGGCAGGAGGAACTATCTTTGCCGGAATTTTTAAAGAGCCTTATGATATTAAAGACAGACACACCAGGACCGGTGTGATTATTACACTTGTCGGAGGACTGATATGCATACTCTTTCTGACAAATCCATTCACAGGTCTTATCTGGAGCCAGATTGTCCTCAGCATACAGCTGCCATGGACAATTTTCGGATTAATCTATCTTACATCATCAAAGAAAGTTATGGGGAGCCATAAAAATTCATTAAAAGACAACATTATTCTTATTGTGATAGCAGTAACAGTATCACTACTGAACATACTTCTCCTGAAGGAGATGCTGTTTGCCTGAGCAGCATCATACAGAGTAAATTACTTTACAGCCTCATACCCGCAGCAAGTTTAAGCAGGTTTATTATCATCCTGATTTTACCCGTTTTTTTCATCAGTATCGACAGATAAAGAAACGCGGTGTTAAGGGGAGGCCTCCTCTCCACCGGCTTCTTTATCAGGCGGGCGGCCTTCGTCGGGCATTTTACAGCGCAGACACCGCACCCGATGCAGCGGTCATTATTTATAATAATTTTTTTCCCTTCCCGGGTAAGAGCTTCCATGGGGCACCTTTTTACGCATAGCCCGCACCCGGAACAGGCCTCTTCATCAATTTTAATTACATAATTCGTGGCAAAGAGTTCAACCGGCTTTTCAAACTTCTTGGCATTTGTAATTACTCCGCAGCAGCAGCCACAACAGAGGCATATAAACAAAGGCTGGAGCGAATTAGCCGGCTGGATAACAAGCCCCTTATCCTCGGCTTTATCGAGGATTGCAATAGCATCCTCCCTGGATATAATTCTGCTTCTCCCCCTGTCAAGGTAACCACCCTCGCCGAACTGTATACAGATTTCATAATCATCAGTAACCCGGCACGGTTTACCGAGAATAGCCTCTCCCTGCTTACATACGCAGTTTGCCACATGAATGATCTGCTTTGTTTTGCGGATATAAGCCCGCATGTTGTCATAAGTATCGATCTTATGTTCAGGTACAACTGCTTTCAGATGGGGTGATGTGCGGAGTTGCGGGATTGCCATGCGGAAAAACTCATTGCTGAATGCTTCCTCATAATAAGAATGGAGCATCTCCATCAGTTCAGGCGTAAGGTCATCAACATGAAACTCAAACATCCCGACAGCCAGCATTGCACTCCCGTATTTATACGGAGCCCTCTCTGACCTTCTGATGCACCCTTTCATAAAGAGAGCATCAAGTCTCTCCACAAGTTCATCAATATTGTATGATATCCCGTACTTGCGTTTATATCTCCTGGCTATGCGCCCTGTCGAAGAGTTTGTAAGGCTCAGGCAGAGTGAGATTCTCGCCTCCTCCTCCGTGAAAAAATATTTAAGTATTTCTATCTCTGTACCGGAATCTGTTGCCGGGTAACCTATCGGGTATTTATCAAGGTAAAGCTGAAGCTCGCGGTAAAGTTCAGGTGTATTCTGCATTTATTATCCTGTTATATGTATTCAATATTATAAGAAACAAGATAACTGAAGAGCTGATTTATGTATATAAAAAGTTTATAAAATCCAAAAATATCAGGCATATCCATGCGGCAAAGTCTTCCCCGGCAGGATATGTACTACTGTTTTATCCACGGGGTTTTGAATCGCTAAACTATAACTGGTGGATAAACTTTTAAAAAACTTTACATATTAAATCTATCGCCTTAAATTTGTCTTAACCTGAATTTCTTGCCTGCGAGGATAACAGATGGGCATTCTTAATGAACTGATAATAATTTTTACTTTTGCAGTCTCTGTTGTTTATATCTGCAGCAGACTCAATATACCTTCTATAATCGGGTTCCTCATTACGGGAGTTGTTGTGGGGTCAGGGATTCTCGGGATAAGCAGCAGCCCTGATGCTGTCCATATCCTCTCTGAAGTAGGGATTATTCTCCTCCTCTTCACGATCGGCCTTGAATTTTCAATAAAAAACCTGATGCAGATAGGGAAAACTGTTCTGCTTGGAGGGACACTCCAGGTGGTTATTACCATATGTGTTATCGCAGGTTTTCTTTTTTATTATAGGGGTCTAAACCAGTCTCTGTTTTTCGGATTCCTCATAGCCTTAAGCAGTACCGCCATAGTGATGAAGATATACCAGGAAAAGCTTGAACTTGACACTCCGCACGGCCGCGTAGTGCTCGCCATACTGATATTCCAGGACATCATAGTAGTTCCCATGATGCTCATAACTCCTGTACTCGCGGGAGTCCAGGGAAATTCAGACAATACGCTTCTTCTCTTCGCCGCTAAAAGCGTCGGGCTCATATTTTTCGTAATAGCAATGCTCAAATGGATAGCGCCCTGGATTTTCTACCAGCTGGCCCGCACAAGGAGCAGGGAGCTTTTCATACTCGGTTCTGTAGTCACATGTTTCGCCGTTGCAGGCCTGACATATTTTATCGGCCTCTCCCTGGAACTCGGGGCCTTTATAGCCGGGCTCATCATTTCGGAGACCGAATACAGCTACGAGACCATGGGAAACATAATTCCCTTCAGGGATGTATTCGCGAGTATCTTCTTCATATCGATTGGTATGCTGCTCGACATAAATTTTATGCTGGAGTCATGGCTCCCGGTAATCATCGGCGGAGTTGCCATAATTATCATAAAATTCGTAATAGCCGTTGCATCCGTCCTGCTCCTTAAATTCTCTCTCCGGACATCGATTCTCGTCGGGTTCGCCTTATCGCAGATCGGGGAGTTCTCGTTCATACTTTCAAAAGTCGGCTACGATTACAGGATCTTTGATTCCGCAGAATACCAGACTATTCTCGCCATGTCGATCATCACGATGGTCTTCTCGTCATTCATCCTGAATTACTCAGGCGTACTCATAAATGCAATCATGAAGTTCCCGCTTGTCTCATTGCTCGACAGGAAGACATACCACATGAGCAACATAAACAAGGAGCCTGAAGACCGGCAGCTCTGCGATCACCTCATCATAATCGGCTACGGAATAAACGGGAGGAACGTATCGCGCTCCGCCCGCATTGCCGGTATACCATACCTGATTATCGAGACCAATCCTGAGACCGTAATAAAGGAGCTCGCCAAAGGGGAAAAGATAATTTACGGTGATGCATCTAACGAGGAGGTGCTGAGGCACGCGAATATCACATCAGCGCGAGTGCTTGTAACCACCATACCGGATGCCCCGTCTGCTCGACGCGTAATATTCATGGCACGGAAGCTGAACCCGGACGCCTATATCATAGCAAGGACAAGGTTTGTCAAGGAGGTCAATGACCTCTACCTCCTGGGGGCAAGCGAGGTTATACCCGAGGAATTCGAAACCTCCGTTGAAATATTCACGAGGCTTCTCAGAAGGTTCAATGTGCCGCAGAATGACATTGCTGCTCTTATCGACACCGTGAGAGCAGACGGATACCAGATGTTCCGCACAGCCTCAATCGAATCAATAGTGCCCGCAGACCAGAGAAACCTCATCAGGGGGATGGAGATGATCAGTTACAGGGTTGAAGCCGGCTCACCAGCAGAGGGTAAAAGTATCATTGACCTTGCGATAAGAAAAAAATACGGTGTGACCATCTTGGCCATTTACACGAACGGTAATGTCATCCATAACCCCGAAGCCGAGACGCTCCTCATGAAAGATGACATAGTGATGCTTGTGGGGATGCCGGACAAGATCACCAGTGTCTGTGACATGTTCAAAAGCACTCTCCTCCTGGGAGGATGACATGGAACAGCCGATGCTTCTTACAATCTCAATAATACTTCTCTTCATGGTAATGGTTGCCAGGCTCTCCAGCAGCCTGAACGTACCACTTATAATTATAGCCCTTGCCATAGGGATCATCTTCGGCAGCGATGTCACTGGGATTATATACTTTGACGATGCACTGCTCACCCGCAATATCGCAAATTTTGCTCTTATATTCATACTCTTCGCCGGCGGTTTCGGGACAAAGAGCCATAATTTCAGGCCGGTGGTAGTACCCACAATGCTCCTTGCCACGGCCGGCGTTCTGATCACCGCGGGTATAACAGCCATGGTGTTTACAATTATTACAGGATGGCCGTTGCTCAAATCAATGCTGCTCAGTGCCATTATCTCATCAACAGATGCCGCTGCTGTATTCTCCATACTCAGGACTCGCTCCATAAATAAAAATATCTCTTCAATAACAGAGATTGAATCAGCTGCGAACGACCCCATGGCAATTATTTCCGCGACATTCATCCTCCAGCTCACTCTTGGAAACGGGCTCGAAACAACCGCATCCGTTGTGCATTTCGCATGGCAGCTCACCGGTGGGATCATCATAGGAGTAATCTCGGGAAAACTCGGCGTATTCTTCTTTGACAGGATAAGGAACATCGACATAGGCTACTATTACGTACTGCTCATAGGTATAATTCTCTTCAGCTTCAGCTTTGCAGATATATGCGGAGCCAGCGGCATGCTCTCGGCATTCTTTGCGGGATATGTACTTGGCAATAAGAAAATACCTTTCAAAAACGGGGTATCCTCCTTTACAGAAACTCTTTCATTCTTTGCCAATGTCGGACTCTTTATACTGCTGGGGCTGCTGGTATTCCCGACCCACTTCTCGGAGATATGGCTGGCAGGAATAGCGATTTTCCTGATACTTACACTTGCCGGGAGACCTGTCGCGATTCTCATCTGCACCATGTTCACAGGACTTTCATTAAGGGAAAAAATATTTTTAAGCTGGAGCGGTCTCCGCGGGGCAGTACCGATTGTCCTCGCCACATACCCCGCAGCCGCAGGCCTTGACAATGGGCACGAAATATTCAATATCGTATTCTTCGCCGTGACACTCTCGATAATCATACAGGGCACAACTATCGGTAAGCTGGCTGATATCCTTAAGCTGAGCACGAAACTCCGGACAAGACCGAAACAGACCATGGAGCTTGTGACAATACATGATACAGATTACGAGCTGGTTGAAATTCATATCGACAGTGACATTTATGAAGGGGAAAGTAAAATATCAGAAATGGGGCTCCCCGCCGGTGTTACGATAACCATGGTAAACAGGAACAACGTCATAATTGCCCCGCGGGGTTCAACCGCCATTTATCCGGGTGACATCCTCTCTGTACTTGTAGTCAGGGAGAAGATCGAAAGGATTACCATGCAGATACTGGCCTGCTTCACCATGAGCAGAAAAAAATGATCAAATATTTATAATTACCACCTGTCCGGGAAAACCTGTAAAAACAGTCAGCATTATATTTGATAAAAAGCAGAGTAATTAACATTAATCTGCCGCTGTTCACCGCCACGAATATTGCGTGGATCAGAACATTTTTCTTGACATCAGGAATGGCATGTTTTAGATGAAACTGATTTGTGCCAACGTAGCTCAGTCGGTAGAGCAGCTCACTCGTAATGAGCAGGTCGCCTGTTCGATTCAGGTCGTTGGCTCATAAGCCCTGAGAATATCAGGGCTTATTTATTTTTCATGTCGGAGGGGTGTACACGGCCTGAACTTTATCGTGATACCCCTGCCGGGCCGTAACCCGCAACGGATTCTGCCTGATATATTTTCTGATTGAATCCAATTCTTTCTGATCACGGATTGTCCTGTCATTAAATGTTCTCTGCCACCGGAATTCTTCGTATCCCGCGATGTGAATCATTTAAGAAACCACGGATTCATATGAACCAATTATTACAGATAATTTCCGTGTCGATAATAAATCGTTATCCGCCCGCAGGAATCCGAAACCTGTTTTCAAACCATTCCCTGCAATAATTCCTGTCCTTAAAAGACATCTCTATATCAAAGGGCCACAGGGTTAAAGATATACCATCAGCATCATTAAATTTAAAATCTATCGGCTCCCTGAAATTCTCATTCGCAGGATATATCAGCACCATTTTTATATCAGGATAATCCTTTTCATAAATCTTCGCGTAAGATAAAAGCTGGTACATGTCAGCCTGTGACACGCCGTATTTATTCACCCTGTCGCTTCCGTCAAGGAGCTTCCACTTCGCATCCATAATACAAAATATATTACCTGCCGAAGCAGTTATATCCGGTATTAACTGGAATATCCCTTTTCCGTTTTCCTGCGCGAGAAATTTCTCCCTGCTCTGTGCCTTGAATACATCAAAGATCCCGCTCTGCCGCAGTACAGATGTAACGTAGCTTTCAAAGACTTCATTCATGGGGAAGAGTATAGCATTCACCCTGCCGTTACCTTTCCAGTTGGTGAAACTCTCACCCTGCAGAAAAACCCTGCACCATTTAAGCACTGTGTCGTAATGCTTCATGAGCCTGTTGTTCACACACCTGCTGAAATCGTTCTTTATATCAGAGGATTCACTGACATCATCGAATATGAAGACCAGTTCGCGGAGTCTCTTTATGTTATCATTGCTCCCTGAGCTTTTAAGGAGAAGAGAAAGAGCAGATTTTATGAGCCTGTTCTCAGGCCTGTCATGGATAAAATCATCGTACTCTATAAAGAACCGTTCTTTATGGACTATGTTTTTCTTTATATGATCATTTATACGGAGCTTACCCTTCAAAAACTTCGAGTTCTCCTCCATGGTGACGTATCCGGACCTTATACCCTGCCGAACCAGTTCATTCACCTCTTTTATAAAAAGGCGGATGAATATTTCCATGATATGCATTTTATATGTGGCAATATCTGAT
>CAZVFJ010000175.1:0-7419 GCA_964625825.1 uncultured Leptospirales bacterium
AGCATGGAATTGTTACATATACCAATGCAGATGCCGGTGTTATTGATTTAGCAAAATTATTTCTAAGAAAGAATACCTTGCTCAATGTATAAAATTTTTTCTTGCAATATTTAAAATAAATATGGTTTATAAGAGGCAAACTATAGAGTAATTGATATTGTTTTGCCCGCATTATAAAAAAGAGGGAGAGTCAAGATGATGAGATCTATTTTGACGGTAGCGATACTTACATTTTTTATCACTTTCTCGGGATTGAACCTTTCAGCTCAACAGATGATTATTAATCCTCTTGAACCTGTAAAAACAGACAATCCCAGAGATACAATGAGAACATTCATGGATGCCATGAATAAATATAAAGAAGGGCGTGAGAAGGGTGACGATGTTCTTGCCGGTTATATTGACAGGGCCGTCCGGTGTTTTGATCTCGGCACTTTTTCTTTTGTCGAACAACAGAAGAGAGGTGAAGAAGCAGCAGTTCTTTTGAAAGAGATTATAGATCGTATTATTATCATCGATTATTCGAAAATTCCTGAGAAGAGTGAGGTCCCTGGGGAAAAACTTCTAAGATGGAGGCTGAAAGGAACAGAGATTATAATAACAAGACAGGAAGAGGGTGACAGGGCCGGGGAGTATCTTTTTTCTTCTGAAACAACCTTAAGGTTGAAGGAGTTCTATTCAAAGGTAAAGCCTCTTCCATATCTTGATGGGTCCGGCGGAGGAGCTCTATACAAGACAGGTTGGTTTGAGGAAAATATCCCGCTGTCGATGAAGGGAAAATTTTTATTTCTATATATATGGCAGTGGGTTGGTATTTTTATCGCCTTTATAGCCGGTCTTGTTATTAAAGTCTTTGTGAAATTCCTGATAGATTTTTTGAAGTTTCTTACCCGGAAAGGACGCAGTATCTGGTTAAAAAAAATAGTGAGTGCTTTTTCCGGACCTACCGGCTGGCTTGCCGCAATATTCTTCTGGTATATAACAGTCTATGCTTTCGGTTTTGAGGGCGGGACATTAAGCGTTTTAATGGCGATTCTTAAGGTATCTCTAAGCGGTGTTTTTATCTGGCTACTTTACAGGCTTTTGGATGTTCTTTCAGACTTTCTTGTTGATGCGGCATCAAAAACTGAGTCAACACTTGATGATCAACTTGTGCCTCTTGTAAGTAAATCTCTGAAGATATTTGTAATTATATTAGGGGTTCTTATAATAATTCAGAATTTCGGGATCAATGTAGTCTCTCTCCTCGCTGGTTTGGGTATTGGTGGTTTCGCTGTTGCGTTCGCTGCTAAAGATATGGTCGCAAATTTTTTCGGTTCGCTCATGATTCTTTTCGATTCGCCGTTTCAGGTGGGGGACTGGATAATTGTGGGGACAGCTGAAGGTACTGTCGAGGAGATAGGTTTCAGATCAACAAAGATCCGGACTTTTTATAATTCTATAATATCTGTCCCAAACGCGGACCTTGCCACCAAAGAGGTGGATAATATGGGGCGGAGGGAATACCGGAGGATACGGCAGGAAATTGGCATTACTTATGATACGCCGCCGGAAAAAGTTGAGGCTTTTCTTGAAGGAATTAAAAATATCATTAAGGCAAATACGTATACACGGAAAGACTATTATCATGTTGTTTTTAACGGATATGGAGACTCAAGCCTGAATATACTTCTATACTTTTTTCTGAAAGTTCCTGACTGGTCAACAGAGCTTGTAGAGAAGCAGAATATTTTTATTGAGATTCTTCGTCTTGCCAAAGAACTTAATGTCGATTTCGCATTTCCTACTCAGACACTTCATATTGAGTCAACACCTTCAGAAAATGGAGCTGTATCACGAACTGATTATAATTTTGAAAATATCAGAAAAGTTGCATCAGATTTCGGCCCGGATGGGAATTCATCACGCCCTTCAGGGCTTGGCATCTATACCCCTTCATTCAGGGAAAAAGAATGATTTGAATCCTGTAATAATTTTGGAGGAAATTTTAAATATACCCTCCAAAATTAATGATAGTCCTGTGACTGTAACTTCTTTATCAGAAGTTATGTATAGCTGTAGCCTTAAAGGAAATAAATATCTCTGAATTTTCTTTTATATTCAATTCAAAAAGTGACCCTTTGGCTATGAGGCTACGGAAGCGGGTATCACATACTATAATATCAATTTCATAGAAAAATCCGAGATCAATGATAGAAGAAACTATTCCCTGAAAAGAATTTCTCATGCTGGAATCTATTTTACCTTTGCTTAATACAATATCTTCGGGGCGTATAGCAATATGCCCTGAAGCCCCGTCAACTCTTCTTCCCAGTTCAATCTCAAGTCTTCCGGTTTTTGCCATGGTACCGTGAAATTTTACGGGGAAAATATTCCTCATCCCTACAAAATCAGCGGCAAAGTTACAACATGGTTTCTGAAATATATCATCTACACTCCCTGTCTGAACTATGCGCCCACCATCCATGATCGCGGCCTGCTCAGCGAGTGAGAGCGCTTCACCAAAGTCATGTGTCACCATTAGAAATGTCACATCTGTAGTTTTATGAATATTTTTAAGCATCTGGCGGAGTTCGAATCGGAAGTTGGGGTCAAGGGCCGATAATGGCTCATCAAGAAGAACTATTTTCGGATTTACCGCAAGAGCCCTGGCCAGAGAGACTCTTTGGAGCTCTCCCCCACTGAGATTGAGCGGAAGCCGTTTAAGGATCGATGATAATCCAAGTGTTTCGATAAGGCCGTCAATCCTTTTGTATGCGTCCCTTTTTTCTGTCACATGATAGCGAAGACCGAACCTGATATTTTCAATTACATTAAGATGAGGGAAGAGAGAATGATCCTGATACATTATGCTTACGCCGTGTTTTTCAGGAGGAAGATTTGTAACCTCCCTGTTATCGATGTAAATCGCTCCTGACTTAACCGGAGTCAGGCCTGCTATAGCTTCAAGAAGTACTGTTTTACCGGCACCTGTGGGGCCCATTAAAACAAAAAAATTATTCTCTTTAATATTTAAATTGATATTATAAAGATTAAAATTTCCGAGAGAAACTGAAAGGTTTTCTATTTTTATCATACATCCTTTTTTCTGTTCAGGGTAATTATTCTAAGCGCAAGAAAAATCGTCAGGCAGATACAGACAAGCCATACAGATATGGGCTGGGAGTATTTTAGTCCATAAGATTCATATCTTTCGTAAAGGAGCACCGGGGCGATCATCGGGTGATATGCTACCACAACAACAGCCCCGAATTCGCTGATAGCCCGTGCAGTACACATGAGAATGCCGGTAAGCATGCTTCTCCTCGCAAGGGGGAAGGTGACCCTGAAAAAGGTACCCGACATGGAAGCTCCAAGACTTCTTGATACATTTTCAAGGCGTGGAGGAATATTCTCAAACCCCTCTTTTACAGTATTTATATAAAAAGGGAGTCCAACAAAGGTAAGAACTGTAATTATACCAGCCGGATTACCCATTATCCGTATCCCCAGTTCACCGAGCATTTGCCCCAACCAGTGATTTTTACCCACAACACCTAAAATAGCAATCCCCACAACGGGGTGTGGAATAATTATTGGAAGATCTATAATGCTCTCAACAAGTCGTTTGCCCCTGAAATCACTTCTTGCCAGCAGATAGGCAAGCGGAGTGCCGAAAATAAACGCGATCAATGAGGCAGAAAGCGCGGTATAAATACTAAGCCATATGGATTTCAGGACATCCCTGTCCATTATTGTCTGCTTCAGCATTTCGAATGAAGGAGAGAACATCATCTGAAAAAGCGGGAGAATGATAAAAGATAATATCAGTACACCACTACTCAAAAAAAGAAAGAAGAATAGGCCTTTTTTTTTAATAATACCTGTCATTTTCAAATTTAATTAAATGATAAGAGGGGAGAATCCCCCTCTTATCTAAATTTTTTATTTTTTAACAACAACTAGCTTCTGAAGTTCCTCAGGGAGCGCTTTTCTCATAACTTTGGTCGGCACGCTGCAAGGTATAAAAGGTGGCTGACCCTGATCTTTGAGTATTTTAAGTCCGCCTTTTTTATCAAACAGGTACTTCAGAAATGCAATAGCAGCATCCCTGTTCGGGGCATTTTTAACAAGAGTAACACCGTAAGTAATAGACATACCTCTCATATCCATCATGGTTCCGGGCTTTTTCCCTGTAACCTGTACAACGGCCTGAGAATAGTATTTATCGTATTTGTAATTACCGAGATTTATTTTGTCTGGTAGTTCAATATATTTAAGATTATGCTGAACTGCAACTGACCTGTATTCCCAGGCATAATCCATATTACCTGTCTGGAGAAGAGAAACAAGTTCAACCGATTTCGGCCGGACGTTTTCTTTAGGTCTGTTAGCTATTGTTTTATCATAAAGTCCCGGTTTTTTATAAAATTTTTCAGCAAGCTGAATCACCATAAGCGCACGGTATCCGCATGGGTCTAAATTTGGATCGGAATGTCCCCATACAACGCCATTTTCCTGGAGTATAGAATACCAGTTTTTAGAATTAACTTTGTCGGCATGTTTGCTTTTATCTGTATAACAGAGAACCATCTGGTTGGAAGCGAAGCGGACGTTCCAATCCGCATACTTTGGTATCAGCAGTTTGTCAATGACGTCGTAATCTGCTGATGCCATGAGGTCGCACTCCTTGCCGAGGTCTGTAATTTTTCTTGCGGCAGCCTGGCTCCCTGATGCTTCTCTCTGTAGATCAACATTGGGGTATAACTTCTCAAATTCTTTCTCCATTTCGTCAAAAGGCATTGAGAGGCTACCCGCGTGGAAAAATATAACTTTCCCTTTAATTGAACTTGAATTTTTTCCAGGAGTATCAGCATTAATGCCTGATGCCACGGCAAGTATTGTGAATAAAATAAGTATGCTTTTCTTCATAATTTATCAGCCTCCTTTTTAGTTGCTAATTTTAAAATAATATAGCCACTTGTTATATTAAGTCAATAATAACTAAATAGAATTGAGGAATTATTCCATAAAAATTTATAAAATAGATAAATTAAAGAGTTATTCCAATATTACATTTTGTTTACAACCAAAAGTATGAAGTTTACAGGATGTTGATTGATGGATAATATTTCCTTGACAATTATTTTCATTATGTAATTTTTAAAAATTATGAAAATGAAAGTATTACCTTTAATCGTATATTTATTATTTATATTGCTCTGTACAGGGTGTTCAACATTTATTCCTGAAGATGATGTTGACAGGCTTACTGCAAAATACCAGTCAGGAAATTATATCCTGCTTCAGGATATTCAAAGGAATGGAGTTGCCCTGTCTAAGGGGACTGTTGTAAAACTGACCGTTTCTGTCGGAGATGAATGGATAAAAATATACGCCTATGATATGAAGGAGGAGCTGCTTAGTTCAAGCCGTCAGCTTCTTATTTATATGTTTGAAGATGATTTTCCTCATGAAAAGTTTAAAGAAGAGCTGTTGGATAGTGAACTCGCCAGAGTTGTAAAACTTATTGATAACGCTACTGATAGTGCCAAACTCGACAGTAAAAAATCTGTTAAAGGAACAAAAAAAGTAAAAAAATAGAGGATAGAAATTTATGTTTACTGGAGCATATACTGCGCTTGTTACTCCGTTTAAAGATGATAAGATTGATTATGATGCGCTTGAACGCCATATAGAATTTCAGATTAAAGAAGGAATTGACGGAGTAATTCCAATGGGAACAACCGGTGAATCCCCGACTCTTTCATTTGAAGAGCATGAGGAATTCATCAGGAGAGTAGTAAAGATTGTGAACAGAAGAGTCAAGGTAATAGCAGGTACCGGAGCTAATTCTACAAGCGAGGCAATCTGGCTTACTAAAAAAGCGGAAGACGCAGGTGTGGATGCATCCCTCTCCGTAAATCCCTATTATAATAAACCGACACAGCGAGGGCTGATTGCTCATTTTGAGGCAATAGCCAAATCAACAAAGCTCCCCATTATACTTTATAATATACCGGGACGTTCAGGTGTTAACTTCCTTCCTGAAAGCGTCAGTGAATTGCTTCAAAGAACTGATCGTGTTACGGCAATGAAAGAGGCATCAGGGGATATTAACCAGATGATGAAACTTGTTGAACTCTGCGGTGACAAATTGACTCTCCTTTCGGGAGATGATAATCTTCTCCTCCCCCTTCTTTCTATTGGAGGAAAAGGCGTTATATCTGTCCTGTCAAATATACTCCCGGCTGATGTTAAAAAAGTAATTACTCTCTATAATGAAAATAAGATTGATGATGCAAGAGCGGCTTTCTATAAACTGCTTCCTTTATGCAGAGCAATGTTCCTTGAAACAAATCCGATTCCTGTTAAGGCGGCAATGGAAATGACCGGTTTTTGCGATGGAAAACTGCGACTTCCTCTTATTGAAATAAGTGATGAAAATAGAATCAAGCTTCGAAAAGCATTAACTGATTATGGGGTAAAAATTAAATGAATTTTGGTCTCCTCGGTATAGGCGGGAGGATGGGAAGTGCCATTCTCAGGATTATGGTCGAAAAACAACATTATCTCGGAGCGGCTTTTGATGATGAAAATTCGGCCTATATTTCAAAAAATGCGAAAGAGATTTTAAATTCTCCATTCACTGATTGTATCATCAGCGGTATAAGTCCTGATGCGTTGAAAAATGTTGATTGTATAATCGACTTTTCTTTGCCCGCTGCTACCATGAAGCTTGTTGATATACTTCAGCAGATTAAAAAACCTCTGGTTATCGGAACTACCGGTTTCAATGATGATGAGACTGAGAGAATAAAAAAAGCTTCATCATCATTCCCTGTGATTCTGTCGCCGAATATGTCTCTCGGGGTGAATCTGCTTTTTAAACTTACTGAAATTGCGTCAAAAGCTCTTTCTACTGATTATGACGTTGAGATCTTTGAGGCACATCACAGGTTTAAAAAAGATGCTCCTTCAGGTACGGCCAAAAGGCTTCTTCATGAGGTTAAGAGTAATTTAAAGGGGCTTTCCGGCGCCGCTGATATCAATGGCCGCGAAGGTATTACGGGTGAAAGGACAAATAATGAAATAGGTATGCATGCCATGAGAGGTGGAAATATAATCGGGGAGCATACAGTATATTATGTTGGTATGGATGACAGGATTGAATTGACGCACAGGGCTTCAAACAGGGATATATTTGCAAGGGGTGCTGTTTCGGCTGCTGAGTTTCTCGTGGGGAAAACCCCCGGATTTTATACAATGTATGATGTTCTGGGTTTTTAATGACAGAAGAAATTAAAAATGAAGATACTGATGTAAGGGAGTTTACAGAGAATCCCTTTGATAATCAGAACAGGCGGCCGGAGGATGTGGTACGCCTTTTTTATATTCATGATGTTCCGATTATTCCGGTAATCTCTAAAAGGGGAGTGC
>CAZVFJ010000176.1:0-7324 GCA_964625825.1 uncultured Leptospirales bacterium
TCTTTGCGCGCGTCAGTGAATGCCCCGGCCCTGTATCCGAAAAGTTCAGATTCAAGGAGGTTGTCAGGCACAGCCGCGCAGTTTATAGCAACCAGAGTTTTATCCTTTCTTCCGCTCAGGTTGTGGATTCCCCGGGCAACGAGCTCTTTTCCTGTTCCGCTTGCCCCTTCGATAAGAACAGTAGTATCGCTCATTGCAATGTCCGGCAGAACTGAAAATATATCTTTGAAGTGTCTGCTTTTACTAATGATGTCTTCAAGGGTATAAGCGGATTCAATCTCTTTTCTTAATGTTTCAAGCGGGGAAATATCACGGAAAGTTTCAACTCCTCCTATAATCTCACCTTCTTCATTTTTAAGAAGAGCGGTACTTACCGTAATAGGAATTTTTATCCCTTCGGAATTGACGATATAAACGGTTTTATTTATTATATTTCTGCCTGTGCTCATAGTCTCTTTGAGAGCACAGGAATGTTCACATATACTGGCATGAAATATTTCAAAGCAGAGCTTCCCTATTGCCTCTTCTTCGCTGATCCTGAGAATTTCAGCGGCAGCCCTGTTTATGGAGGTAATCCTGAAATCCATTCCTACGGTAAATACACCATCAGCAATGCTGTCCAGTATTATGTTTTTCTGGTCTTTTTTAAACATGTTTACATGAATATTTTAACTCTGAAAAAATCAAGAGAAAAGGATGATTTTTTATAAGTATTAAAGATGGAAATGGTATTTTTCATAAAAGGATGGTATAATATTTGACTTTTTAAATACATCATTTTAATTGTAAATCAGTTTCGTTTAAAGGGGGTTTTATGCTGGATTTTGTTAGAGGGATGTTCCTGCTCAGGGATTGACTTCGGACAGAATTTTATTCTTAAAAATTTTTTCCGCGAATTTTTCATCTCAAGTCTATCCTTCAATTATACTCTGTGTATACAGGGCAGGTCGTCATATTCCATATTTTTTTGCCATAGAAACGCAGATTCCTGGAGTTTGTGATATAATATTTTATTAATTTTGTACTCCATGTCGCTGCTGTTTCTGATACATTTAATACTAAAGAGGAATACAATGTCCAGAAGTGACAATAAATATAAAAATGAAAACAACGCGTTTATCTGCGGAAAATGCGGCAGGGGAGTTGTTCCTGCTGAATATGGTAACAGGAACAGAAACCATTGCCCGGAATGTCTCTGGAGCAGGCATGTTGACCTCCGAACCGGAGACAGGATGTCGGTATGCAGGGGCATGATGGAACCGATCGGTATCTGGGTTAGAGGGCAGGGTGAGTGGTCTGTCATACACAGGTGTGTGAAGTGCGGTTATATCCGCGCAAACATGATCGCTGGTGATGACAGCCGGGGGCAGCTGCTTAAACTGGCGCTCAGGCCGGCAGCAATGCTTCCATTTTCTTATGAATCTTTGAATATGGATAGTCAAGAGTGGAAAAATACGGGAGGTGACAGATGAAACTCAGCGATATCGGATGGAATGATTTTTTTGAAGAGCAGTTTTCCCGTTGGATAGGAGCCGGACTTATTCCCGGGAGAATAGTGGGTGAAGCTGGTTATATATATAATGTTGAAACTGAAAGCGGGAGGTTCGATGCTCAGGTATCGGGCCATTTCCAGTATATAGCCGCCGGGAAGGCGGATTATCCTGCTGTGGGTGACTGGGTGCTTCTTCGCGGTGATGGTGTTCCTCTTGTTATAGAAAGAGTCCTTGAAAGGGAAAGTGCGTTCTCCAGACTTGCGGCTGGCAGAAGATGCGATGAACAGGTTATAGCTTCAAATATAGATATCATGTTTATTGTGGCAGCTCTTGACGGCGGCCGTAATTTTACTCAGCGCGGTATTGAGAGATATATCGTAATGGTAAGAGACAGCGGCGCTGAGCCTGTGATTATACTCAACAAATGCGATCTTTGCTCTGAAAGCGAAAGAGACGATTTCGGAGCAAAGGCACGTTCGATTTCAGGTGATATCCCCGTGCTCGTTGTGAGTGCGTTTACAGGAGAGGGGATGGGGCAGGTAAAGGAGTTTCTCTCTCCGGGGATTACTGGCGCGTTTACCGGCCCATCCGGAGCGGGGAAGTCTGCTCTTATTAATAATCTTCTCGGGAAGGAGGCCCAGAGAACCGGACGTTTGAGAGAATATGATAAACGCGGCAGACACACTACAACTAGCAGGGAGTTGTTTCGGCTCGGGAGCGGTGCAATGGTAATCGATACACCGGGCTTGCGGGAACTCCGTCCCTATGGTGATACGGATTCACTTGACCTTGCCTTTTCTGAAATAGCGGATGCTGCAGCAGGGTGCAGATTCACCGACTGCTCTCATACCGACGAGCCGGGTTGCGCGGTATTTCAGCTTGTTTCCGAAGGTGTTATCGAGTCCGAGAGGTATCAGAATTATATCACTATAAGAAGAGAAATGATGTTACTTGAAATGATGAAGAGTGAAAAGGGGAGGCTGGAAAGAAAAGCCCGTGATAAAGCTTTATCAAAACTGGTGAAGAATTATCTTAAAGATCACGGGAATTAGCTTTTCAGATGTCTGTTCAGCAGCAGGGAAAGCTCATTTATTGTAAATGGCTTTCTGATGCTGTCTGTGAATCCGAATATTCCGGGATTCACCATTATACGGTCGCCCGAGTAACCGCTTGAGGCAAATACCGGTATATCACTGTTGATTTTCCGGAGCTCTGCTGCTGCTTCTTTGCCACTCATGCCTTCAGGTATAGTGAGGTCCAGAATTACGCATTTAAGCTCCGGATTGTCTTTATACTCCTTATAGATGGCGAGCATCTCTCTCCCATCTGTGGCCTGAACTGTTCTGTAACCCATTTGTTTAAGCATTTGCGACATGATTTCACGCATAAAATATTCATCATCCATAACTAGAATAATGCCTGTTCCATGGTGTTCACCACATTGTTCCGTTTCGGTTGATTTCCCCTGTGATAATGAGGCTGGAAGGTAGAACCAGAACCGGCTCCCTTCGCCGTATACGGATTCAACATCAAGGAGCCCGCCGTGCCTGGTTATTATTGAATATGAGGTGGATAGGCCGAGTCCGTTTCCTTTCTTCTTTGTCGTAAAAAAGGGGTCAAAAATTCGGGGAAGGATTTTATCAGGTATTCCTATACCGTTGTCTGTAATCTCTACTTTAATATATCCCCCGGGTTTTAACTGTAAGCTGCTGCTGTCTGTGAGCTCTATATTTTTAGCTGATACTGTTATTTTCCCACCCGGTTCTATGAAGTCCCTCGCATTGACAACCATGTTATAGATCACCTGGCCAATCTGAACTCTGTCAAAATCGATAAGCCACAGGTTTTCCGGAATGTCAAAGGTGTACCTGAAGTTTGAATCTTTCAGTGCTGAAAGGGTATATTCTCTGAGAACAGGTCCAATGTTGCCTGTTTTTAGGGACGGGGCACCTCCGTGGGCAAATGTCGTGAGTTGGGCTGTAAGATTTTTTGCCCTGTCAAAGACGGTCATGGCCTTGTCGAGATAGTTGGCTGTTTCCTCCCTGCTGCGGCTGTAGTTCCGCGCGAGGTCCATATAACCCAGCATTCCGCCGAGCATGTTATTAAAGTCGTGGGCGATTCCGCCAGCTAGCGTAGCCAGCGAGTGGAGTTTCTGCGCGCGCTGGAGATTTTCTGTGAGTTTTTGTTGTTCTGTTATATCACGGAATATTGACTGGACAATACCATCCGGCATTTTTTTGGAATGTGTTTCAACAATTAACTCAATTTCATCAGGCCTTGCCAGTACCCTTTTTGTGATAACTGTCTGGCCGTTTTTCAGCAGGTCAAGCCTGAAGGGGTTTTCCTGAAGGGATTCTTTTGTGAAGAGCCTGCTTATATCAGATCCAATGAGTTCGTCTTTTTTTCTCCCTGCCATTTCTTCAAGCTGGAAATTAATGTCTATAATTTTACTATCCAGTGTTCCGAGTAAAATGCCGTCAACCGCTAGATCAATAAGTCCCCTGTATCTTGCCTCACTTGCCAGAAGTTCTGCCTGAGCCCTTTGTAATGCCTGTTCAGTTTTTTTCCGTTCAGTGATATCGAGGGCAGTGAATGTAAATCCTCTGGATAAGTCTTCCCTGTCAATGGGAGCTGAATTCAGTATTATATCAAGGATGGTGCCGTCTTTTTTTATCCACCTGGCTTCAATATTTCCTGAACCGGTGTTTGTTATCTGAGCGCAATTTTCTTTTCCGATATAGTTAAATTCTTCTGTTGTGGCATAGAGAAAGGAGGAATGTTTACCTATCATCTCATCTTTTGAGTATCCTGTCAGGCGGCAGAGGCTTTCATTTGCCTCAACAATTACCCTGTCAGCAACCACACCTATCCCGACTGGCGCTGTAAAAAATATACGGTTCAGGTTGTCATGGCCGCTTCTCTGAATATTATCAGATAATTCTTTTTTCAAAAGGGTTCCCCTATGCTAAATATTTGTATCCCTTTTTTTTTGCTCATCTTCAGGGATATGTGTTTCAGAATAAGGTGTTTATTTAAAAATATGTAATATAAAAGATAATATATTACAAATATATAGCAAAATTTATCATAAGTATTCTAATAATGCAATACTTTTATGGTCAAATCTCAGAAATTGATAATTTCCAGGTCAGGTAGATAATAAATTAAGGTTTGATGTTGTTAAATGTCCCGCATGTGGTCAAAAATTTAGACTTCCGGCCAGGAGAGGTAAACTCCGTGTAACCTGCCGTGAATGCAGACATAAGTTTGAGGTGATAACATAAAAATCGGATTAATTATACCCTGCTGCTGAAGTTCCTGTACTCCCTTTGCCCGAGGTAGTCCACCATTATTCTCCCGGCCTTTTCACTGTGAGTATCTTTATTCCCTGCAAGTTCTATATATTGTACTTCAGGGATGAGTTCTATCAGCTTTTTCATGTTTTCTGTAGAGTGTAGTTTATCAGTTGTTGCTCCGAAAATAAGGCACGGGGTTGTTATACCCTGTATCCTGTCCCATATGGAGTAGTTTTTTAGCGCAAGAGCATTCGCTTTAAGTTTATATGGATCGGCAAGGTCAATTGTTCTTTCATACTTCTCAACCTGCTCCTTCTCTTTCTTTTTATCAAGCCTGAAATTTCTGAGATACCATTTAATCACTGGCCTGAAAGCAAAGTATAATAACGGATGAATTAAGGGTATAATTGATCCAAGGAATAACGGGAAACGGAACTCTTCGTTCGGGCCTACAAGTATCGCGCATTCCGGTTTTCTCTCCCCTGAAGCACAGTATTCCAGTATAGAAGAAGCTCCGAGAGAACTTCCCGCAAGTACAAATTTTTCCTCCTCTGGAATAAGCCTGTTTATCAGATCGCTGATATCATTCCTTATTCGGTCCATGGAGAAACTCACTTTTTTCTTATAAGGGAGGATTGATGACTGTTTCTCTCTTGATTCTACATAGAAAGTTCTGAATTCTGGTGTAAGTTCCCTGAGTACGCCCTGCCATCCTGTGATGAGTGAAATCCACCCGGCAATAAATATTATTGAGGGTTTATCCTCGCTAACTTTCCCGGGATTAAAATCAATTACTTTGAGAGAAACATCGTCAGAGACCTGAATCATATATTCACTGACTTCTGTATTTCCTGATGTATATTCCTTATAATCCATTTTAGAATATCTCCGCAACAATATTAAAACAGGGCATGACGTAAATTCTTTCGCTATATAAAAATATTTTATTCACCGGATATATAAGTCAAGCTTTTTCAGAATTCAATTTTGAATCATTATTTTTAAAAAACTTTTATTTCTTCGAAAATATACAAATCAGATACTTTATACTAGAAATCAGTATTTATTCCTTATTAGATGGATTACGATATCTGCCATGCCGGTTTACAGCCCGTTATTCATTACGGCTCATTATTATCCGGCACGGCAGATATTTTTTAGGCAGGCGTTATATTTTTTTAAAGGGTGCTTAAATGTTTTTCAAATACCGGTAGTGCAGGTTTGCCATCTGTTGTTATATCTTTCAGCCAGGCTTTGTATGTTTCGGGATGCTTTTTAAGCCAGATTAAACCTGTTTCCTTTGGTTTTAGTTTGGTGTCTTTATGAAGCATTGTCATGATCTGGTTCATTATTGGAATCGGGAATTTAAGGTTGGTCAGAAATTTTGCTACATTAATGTGTTTTTTTGTCAAAATATTTTCTTGTAATGGTGTAAATGGTGGCAGTACCATCATTTTTCATCTTTAATACCATATATTTTGAATTCCAGTTTGTCAGCATATTTTATTATATCGCTAAAGTCTTTCAGGCCGGCATTATACGCGTAGGAAGGTACAGCCGGGGTGATATGCGCTTTCTCCCTCTCCGGCAACAAAATCGAGTATCTCCCGGTCGCTCTGGACGTCCGCACCAGGTGCAAGTTCGTCACATCGCAGTCCGTCAAAAGCGGTCTGCGCAATAATGTCTCTTGAACAGTGTATCGCTTCAATCCATTCCTTTCTCTCCTGTTCAGTGGACAGGTAATTGAACAGTATGGAGGGGTACGGCTCTGGATTGACGGATTTAATTTTAAAGTGTCTCCTTACGTCTGAATTCATGGGGCCTACATGAAGCTGAAATCCGTGCCCCTGTTTTTGTATTTACTCGAAACATTGCTGAAGAAAAGAAATGAGCAAAATAAAATAAATTAGCTTAAATCGGGTTAGTTATTGACCGGGCATAAAAAATATGAATAGTTAAGTAAAGGAATATGCAAATGGATTATACCAGGTTAAAAAAAAGTCAGCTGGTCGAAAGGATTAAGTTTCTTGAGAATGAGTTAAATAGAAAGTGGAGTGAAGAACATTATGTTTCTCTTGTTTACGATTCTCTCGATTCTACTTTAAACGGAGTGGCCATTACCGATCTTGGCGGTATAATACGTTATGTTAATCCATCCTTTCTTACTATGTTCGAATATGATTCAAGGGAAAAAGTGATAGGTAACTATGCTGCCGATATATTTGTAGCTTCAAAGATAAGCAACATTTCGGATATTGAAAGGATTATGAAGAATGAAAGAGACAAGAAGCTGGAGTTCGATGTATACCGGAATGACGGTTCAATTTTTCAGGTTGAATTTTCCGCTTCATCTGTTAAAGGGAGAGGAATGGAGGTCGGCATGATACTCTCTTTTAATGATATTACTGAACGTAAAAGAATTGAGAAGGAAAACCGTATGCTGTCCATGATGATAATTGAATCACAGGAACTTGAGAGACAGCGTGTTGATTTAGGGGGTTACTATAAACTAGATGTAGAAAAAGCCAATAAAGC
>CAZVFJ010000177.1:0-6928 GCA_964625825.1 uncultured Leptospirales bacterium
AGCTCCTGAATAGATAATGACATCATCTTCTATTACCGGATGCCGTGGAATATTTTTAATTGGATTTCCGTTTTCATCCAGAGGAAAACTTTTCGCACCCAGAGTCACTCCCTGATATATTCTCACATTATGCCCGATAATACAGGTCTCACCTATAACTGTCCCTGTCCCGTGATCAATAAAAAAGAACTCCCCGATTGTCGCGCCGGGATGAATATCAATACCTGTTTTTGAATGAGCCATCTCAGAAATAATTCTCGGGATAAGGGGAACTTCAAGCTTGTAAAGCTCATGAGCAATCCTGTGATATGTCATCGCAAGAATACTCGGATAGCAGAAAATCGTCTCCGAGACGCTCTGGGCGGCCGGGTCTCCTATATACGCGGCCTTGGCATCAAGGGCAAGAAGTCTCCTTATTTCAGGGAGCTTTTCAATAAACTGCTCAGTGATAATTCTCGATTTATTTTCGCAGACCGTACACACCCCGTCAATGACATCAGGGCATAAGAAGCAAAAACCTCTTTTGATCTGTTCACAGAGCCCTCTGTATATTCTGTCGAGTTTTGCTCCTGTGTAATATCCGACAATCTCCTGATGAATCTCAGAATTTTTAAAATACCCGGGGAACAAAACAGAGCGCAAAAGTTCAATTATCTCTTTGAGTTCATCAATTGAAGGCATTGGCGCATCATGCTGCGAGATATGAAACATATCCATGTATAATTTCTGGTCAGAAAGCTTTTCAACTATCGAATCAAACCTGTGACCAAAAAATTTATCTTTGTTATTATTTGCTTCCATAATCATCTCCAATAAAAACGGATAATCTGCACGCTCTTTATAATTGCAAGTATAATTAATTATCATCAGGAATGTGATAATCTACCCATTTGATATTTATGTACAGGCCAGTCATAAACCATGCTTCAAACTGCGGGTTCATCACGCTCCCATTATTGATTCATTTTGAATATTATAATATAAATTTTGGGAAATGGCAATCGGATTAAAACCAAACTCTATAATAAGATATATACAAAAATATGCTTTTTTCTTGACATTGCTAAAATAAAAAAAAGCATATTTCAAAGGGAACAAATATAAATATGAATATGCAGATACAAACTTCAAAAACCGGGAACAGTGAAATAATTACGGGAATAAAAGATGCTCTCCCTATATTTATAGGGTACTTCACAACATCCGTTGCTTTCGGACTCCTTGCTGTATCAGCAGGGCTCACTCCCTTTGAAGCAGTAATATTTTCCGCCACCAATCTCACTGGTGCGGCACAGTTTATGGCAATTAACCTGATGTCAGCAAGCGCAGCCGCAGGAGAGATAATCATATCTGTAGCCCTGCTTAACCTCCGTTATTTTATAATGAGCGCTTCTCTTTCCAGAAAATTACATTTTAATAAAATATCCCGGAAACTTCTGACTGCATTCAGCGTCACAGATGAAGTGTTTTCCGTCGCGTCGCTTAAACCGGAAAAAGTATCAGGGAAATTCATGTTCGGACTTCAGAGCTTCTCATGGGTCGGCTGGGTGACAGGAACACTTACAGGTGTAACACTCGGTTCAGTACTTCCATCTTCTCTCCAGGATGCAATGTCGGGAGCCTTATTTGCGCTTTTCGCCGCACTTCTTGTGCCGGAAATAAAAAAAAGCTACAGGCCGGTAGTACTTGCAGGAGCGGCCGCAGGGCTCAACACATTACTATATTATAAATTTCAAATCTCTGCCGGATGGTCAATAGTAATATCCATGCTTTCAATAACAGCTATTGGTGCCGCAATATTTACCGACAATGCAGCATATGATGAATTCAACAGGATGGAGGCCGGAAATGAGTAAGGCTCTCATTATTATTTTAGCATGCGCCGCTGCAAACTATATACTCAGGGTTGTACCTTTTTTTATTTCTGCCGGAAAAAATATTCCTCCATACCTGAAGAGATTCCTTGATTATATGCCCGTTGTAGCGCTTGGCGCGCTTATCTTTCCCGGAATAATTACATCTTTTCCCAATCAGCCGGAAGCAGGGATCGCAGGTGTTGCGGCAGCGGCAATTGCTGCATGGTTTTTCGAAGGGCTTATACTCCCTGTTTTTGCTTCAATAGGAGTAACGTGGTTTCTGCTACAATATTTTTAAAAGGATTTAAATATTACTGCTCTTCAAAACGCTTTATAATTTCCCGGGTAAGAGTCATATAATCATCTGCTCCATTGCTGTCCGGCTTGTATTCAAAAATTGTTTTGCCCCAGCTTGGAGCCTCCTGGAGTGCAACATTCTCCCTGACCATTGTGGAAAAAAGTTTACCCGGAAGTCTCTTCTCCGTCTCCTCCATAACCTCCCGGCTTATACTCTTCTTAGGATTATACATAGTACCGATTATTCCTGCGACTTCAATACTCCTGTTAATCCTCTTCTTAACCATCTGCACAGCTTCAAAGAGATTATACATCCCATGGAAAGGGAGGAACTGTGCCTGGAGAGGGACAAGTATAAATTCACTGATTGCCATAGCATTAAGGGTTAGAACTCCAAGAGAAGGGGGGCAGTCTATCAGCACATAATCATACCCTTCAAGATCCTCCATATTTTCTTTAAGAAGAAACTCTTTTGCCGGGAGTGGAATAAATTCAATATTGCGGAGTTCAGGGCTGGCTGGGAGTATATCAATCCCTGCCCTCTTAATGATTATTTCATTATAATTTTTTTCGCCTTTAAGTACATCAAAGATCGACTCTGTAACCTTGTTAGGATTTATGCCGAAGTGATATGTGGACTGGGCCTGGTGATCCATATCTATAACCATAACCTTCTTGCCGAGTATCTGAAGCGCGGCAGCGACATTAACAGTAGTAGTGGTTTTCCCCACCCCGCCTTTATTGTTAGATATGGATATAATTTTCATCATGACTCCGTTTTTAATAAGCTATTTTAATTCCTGGTTAAAGGGAAGATGATTTTAAGTCAATATGTGAATCAATTATTTTCTGAAAATCTTCTATATCCTTTTCACTCATAAAACCCTTTTTTTTCATGCTGTCAATATTAAAAATCGCAAAAGTTCCTTTTGACGACGCGCTCAATTCCCCGCTTGAATTGAATAGCCTGCCGTTCATTATGCACTCCCTTTCGCTCAGAAGTGTGTCTATGCTCCCCTCAACTCTCAGCTTATCACCTGCTATTACAGGTCTATAATAATTAACAGTCATGGTTTTGGTGAGAATAAACTTCCCGGTAAGAAAAATCGCACCCCAGCTCATCACCTCATCAAGAAGAGTAGAGAGTATTCCGCCATGAACTACATTCTGCCACCCGATAAGATGCTCAGGAACAACTATATCTGAATAGACCAGGTCATCATTTCCGTAAAAAACCATCTTGAGCCCGCTATTATTTGCAGGACCGCATCCGAAACACTTATTGTGTTCCATATTCGGTATCTGAATAAAAGAATTTTTCATTTTATAAACTCCGTAGACATTTCTATTTATAAAAAACCGGCAATAATATCATCAATTATCAGTTAAAGCAAAAAATCTATCAATTTTTTATCATATTATCAAATCTTTGATTTCTGAAATATATCATTATATCTATTAATATCATTGTAAAATTAATGATATAAAGAATTATAACTGCATCGGGAAGATAAAAAATCTTATGGAGAACACCTGCCACATACCCTATAAATACAATAAATAGAAAAAAGAGAGATTTCCCGTTATTTGTTTTTGAAGTCCAGCTTTTAAGTATCGATACAGGCCATGCAGCACCGAAACAGACAAGCATAATGATTTCAAAAATACTCATAATAAAACTCCTGATGTTAAATATTATGAAACAATGTTTTTACCCTTTTCAAATGCAATAAAAAAATAAATTTAATTATTCCTGACCGGATAATATTCTTCTCTAAGATAAAAAGAGTCTGATTAAAGCCAAGTTGTTAACTATTGATTGACAAATGTATGAAACTTTCGTTTTTTCTATTCAGATAATAAAATTGAATATTGAGGAGTTTCCAGAAATGAGCATTTGGAAAGAGATAAGAGAAAAAATCTATAAATTCGGCGATACTGCCCTGGATAAGGCAGAAATACTGACCAAAATGGGAAAATATAAATTTGCCATAAAAAATAAAGAGGGTGAAATTGATACAATGCGCATGGAAATAGGAGATTATTCCATATCTCAGATTGAAAAAAATGAGTCAATAAATGAAGAAATTATCAGATTAAAAATAGAAAAAATGAATGAAATCAGAAAACAGGTTGAAGAGTTACAAAATGAATACAATGAGATAAAAGCAAAGCTCGTACGTGAAAATAAAACTGATGCCGGGGAAGCAACCGACAACGAAAAACAGGCAGGGTGAGATGTCTATTTCATCAAAAAAAATAATAAGAACTATAGATGAATTGCACGCGACCTTTACCCGGAATGACCTCCATAAAAGGCTACTTACCCCCGACAATACAGAAAAAAAATCCGGTATAGCCAAAAAAAGAAAACGCAGCAGCGGAACCCAGTCAAAAGATCTCTCAAAAATTGAATCCACACTCAATCTCCTTATTGAGTCGGGTTTTATTGTAAAAGAGAAGCAGCGATTTCGCAAAGCTAATCCTCTCACTATTCAGGGAATATTAAAGATAAACAGCAGTGGTGATGCCATTGTTAAATATAATGATGAAGATATAATTATCAGGCGTGACGATCTCGCAAACGCCAGGGATAAAGACACTGTCACTGTGGAAATATGTGACTGCCGGAAAGGTTTTCTTTCAGGAAGAGTACGTGAAGTAAATAAAAGAGAGAAAGAAATTACTATTGGGCGAGTAACAGCGAGAACCGGCGGGCAGATTATACTCAGGCTCCTCGACGTTCATGGAGATACAGAAGTATGCGTTCAGAAAGGCGATAAATCTCCTGCGATAGGCGATTATGCGATACTTACTCTTTCTGAAAAGATGATTTCAGGGAGAACCCAGGCAAAGGTTTTACAGTACTTTACGGAATCCGAGGAGAAGCACGATTTCACCAGGATTAAACTTCGTCACTCACTTCCGGAAGATTACGACTTTTTAAATAAGGACGATCTTGGACTCACTCTTCCCGACAGTGAACTGCAAAACAGGAAGGATTACCGCAAGCTCTTCACAATTACAATAGATGGCGAGTCAGCAAAGGATTTTGATGACGCAATTTCATTAAAGGAATCCGGAAAATCGACAAAGCTTTATGTGCATATAGCAGATGTTTCAGCCTATATACAGAAAGGTACGCATCTTGATGAGGAGGCATACTCACGCGGCACAAGCTACTACCTGGGAGAAAAGGTAATACCTATGCTCCCTGAAATTATCTCAAATGATCTCTGTTCGTTAAAGGAGGGTGTTGACAGGCTGACACTCACCGCGGAGATGAACTTTGATGAAAAAGGGAACATGACCAAATTTGAAGCCTACCGCGGGATTATCAAAGTTAATAAACGTTTAACATATAACAATGCTGAAACGTTAATAAAGGGAAGAGGCCTATCTCAGTTAAACCGCAACATCCAGAAGATGAATAAACTCGCGAAACTCCTGAATAAAAAAAGGATCAGTGACGGCAAGCTGGATCTTAATCTCACTGATCAGGAAGTTATATACGAAAAAGGTCTGGTTAAAGAGATACGTTTTGCCCCCAGGCTTCAGAGCCAGTCTCTAATTGAAGAATTTATGCTTAGTGCCAATGAAGCAGTATCACGCACTTTAAAAGAAAACGAAATTCCCTCACTCTACAGGGTTCATGAAAAAATCAGCGAGGAGAAGCTGATCTCTCTGAAAAAATTTCTCACTGTTCTTAATGTTAAACTCGAGACCGGGAAAACAATGGGTAAGAGTATTCAGGATGTGTTATCAAGGGTATCGGGTAAGCCTTACGAGCAGGTAGTGAACCTCGTGGTGCTGAAATCACTCATGCAGGCATACTACGGGCCTGAGCCCCTGGGACATTTCGGGCTAGGATTTCTCGACTATACGCACTTCACCTCCCCCATAAGGCGCTACCCTGATCTCATTGTACACAGGTGTCTGAAAAGCCTCATTGATTCCTCCAATCCTCCATACAGAATGAATGAACTCATTGATATCGGCGAAAAATCATCAACAATGGAGAGAATTGCCCAGAAAGCGGAAAGGGATCTCATAAAAATAAAATCATGCAGGCTGATGAAACAGCATATCGGGGAGGAGTTCGAAGTAATAATCAGCGGTCTCACGAAGTTCGGAATGTTTGTCTCTCTTATTGATATGCCAATTGAGGGGATGGTACCGCTTAAAAATCTTACAGATGACTACTATGTCCTTAAAGAGGATGAATTTACAGTAATAGGTAGAAAACAAAACCGTCGGTTCAGACTTGGAGATAAAGTAAAGGTCAGGCTTGTGTCCTCTGATATAGAAACTCTTAGAATTGATTTTGACCTTGTTACCGCAAAAAAAAGAAGATGACACTATATGGTTCCAGATGTAAAGATTTTTCATGAAAAAATCTTTACAAACAAAGGTCTCAGTTTACCCCTGTTTCTGAAAAGTTTAATCCGCAGGAGAAAATGATGAAAAACGCGATAATTGTCGGAGCAACAGGATTCGGAGGCCTTGGCCTCATTGATATATTATCGAAACATCCTGAAATCGCGATCAGAGAACTCACAGCACTTGATTATGGTAAAAAAATTTCAGAAATGTATCCTCACCTTAGAGGGATATGTGAACTAGACGTCACCGCCCCCGATAAAATCAGTCTTGATAAAGTCGACATAGCTTTTCTCTCAACGCCGGACCAGGCGGGAATGAAAATGATTAAAAAATTCTACGACAGGAAGATCCCTGTTATAGATTTCAGTGGAGATTTCAGATTCCATTCTATG
>CAZVFJ010000177.1:6938-7279 GCA_964625825.1 uncultured Leptospirales bacterium
TTACGCGAAGAACAAAGGGATGGATACAGCTCATGCGGCTCCTGAAATTCTTACAGAGGCTGTTTACGGGCTTCCCGAAAAAAACCGTGATAAAATCAAAAACGCTGCCGTCATCGGAAATCCGGGCTGCTTCGCAATTACCATGATACTCTCTCTCCTACCCGCAGTAGAAGCGGGACTCATAGATTCAGATACAATTTTCTGCGATGGCAAAACAGGAGTTTCAGGAGCCGGCATTAATCCCGGTAGAGCGAACTCCTATCCCCTGAGATATGAAAACACAAACACTTACAGGGAGGGGAAACATCAGCATCTTGTAGAGGTTGAGAATGTCCTCAATA
>CAZVFJ010000178.1:0-3576 GCA_964625825.1 uncultured Leptospirales bacterium
GTCTTTTTTCTGGTCATACACTTTTTCATAAATGTATTTTCTTGCTTTCTTGTCAAGATTGTTGAGCCCTAAGCTTTCCTCGTCTATCAGGATGTCAAGAGGGTTAAGATATTCGGTTCCATTAACTCCGATATCTGCAATGCTACCAAGATCCCCAAAGAAAGAAGCTACAGCCCTGTAGTTCGTCCCTTCGTCCGCTTTAGGTGTTGTGTATATCACCCTGGCTTTTCTCATTGTCACGAGCCGCATGAGCAAGAGCAAAAAGGCATAAGTTTTACCGCTTCGTGTAGCTCCACATACTACTGCTTGTCTGGATGCAATTCTATCAAGATCATACACTACATTATTGTTAGTAAGAAGATCTTTTCCAAAGTACAGCCCTGTTGTATCTGTTCGTGAATTAAGGTTAGTAGCTGCGCTCAAAATTGCTGCTGCATCGGTCCGGACCTCTACCCATGACCGCGGCTCACTGTCAGGACCTGGTAGTGCTGTCTGGAGCATTTCAAATTGTTTCCTGGTAGGTATGCCTACTTCCACACTTTCCCCGCGGATGGTTGAAATTATCTGACTCTCTGCTTCGAAAACCTTCTTATGAGGTCCTTTCAGGACCACGATAAAAGAAGAATGGAAAGTCTTCTGTGATTTGTTGTATATCTCCGAGTAGTTCTGTATGATGTCCCTTGATTTCATCAATAACTCAAGATCTTCGCTTCCTGCCTTTTCCTCTCTATTGAAATTCTGCTGTTTAGCTGCGTCAAAGTTGGCACGCTGTAGGGTTTCTTTTGTGTGACTTCCAGGAAGCTGTATGAGCCCGTTAGACATCATTATTTTTACTCCCTGGAATGATAGAGCCTGTATCTTTTCTATTGTCTTACTGTTGAAGTCTCTAGGGTATCCCTCGCTACCTGCGTCCGTAGGTAGACCACAGACCAGGCAACGAACTACAGTACGCTGGTTGAATATCAGATTTGTATCAAAAATTTCAATCCTGGAAGGAAGTATTTTCCTAGCTATGGATCTATTCCAGGAAAGATCAGTCGCCTTTTCCCCTGCGTTATTCCATTTTCGTTTAACGTTTTTTACAGAATCGACAATAAAGCTCATAAGTTCATCTCTCCTAACATTACCTGATACGCGTTGATTACATCCCTTTCATCCTGCAAGATAATAGGCCGTAATTCTGCGTTTTTCATATTCAAGAGCAGGCCAGGAACTACCGCGCCAAACTGTATTCCTGCCTGTTCTGCTGTCTTGTGTTCTCCAAGTGAAAGAAAAGCGAAGTATCGCCAGCTTATGACAGGATCCTCATCCTCAGAGACTTTTAGGTACATATCTGCCAGGTGCCGGTCCCTTGCTTTTCCTCCTGAAGACTGCTGCAGGCTCAGAAGATATTCAAGAATCGGCTTTTTCGGTTCCTCCACAGAACATGCTATACTTTCAAAAAGGGTATTTACTGGAAGCCCGTTTACTATTTTCTCTCTTCTCAATTCGTGGAGGTCCCGGTATTCATCGCTGATTCTCGGCGGGAATGTTTCAAAGAGCACCCCGAATTCATTGTATTTTTTCTGTTCAAGTTTAAGAAAGATCTTCAATTTCGATATAATACCATGCTGTCCTGAATCGAATTCTAAAACTCCGTTTTCGTGAATGGCGACTATAGGAATTAATTTCATTAGTGTTTTCATCTGTTCGGAAAACGAATTAATTACATGTTTCCCGGTCAGGTCGCATATGAAAAAAATGAATCTGTCTTTCTGGAATTCTACAAGCTCGTCATTTCTGAAATATTTCAGCCAAATAAACAGCACCAGAACCAACATAGACGCATACATGATGATATCCATGTATGCACTTGTAAGAAGTTCTTCATATCCCGGAATCCGTGAATAGTCCAGGGCAAGAGTTATGCTGTTCGCGATCTGTCTAAAAAAATACATCCATAGACCAATAGCTAAAAACATAATCCATGTATGCAAATTCGTTAAATCGAGAAATCTATCAGATTTAATTTTTGTAATCGTTTTCGGCGGTTTGGGTTGTCCGTATGGCGTTTCGATCATATCTTAGTCACTCCTTTTCTAATCGTGAATACTACCGCGGCTTTTAATAGCGTGAATTTTCCAAACATGAACCACCAGCAAGTGAGAAACACAAGCACAGTAAGCCCGATGTACCAAAGAGCCTGGAAAGCTTGAGGTAAGCTATCAATTGCTACAAGCCCTATTGCAGTCACAAACAGAGCTGCAGGCTGTAACAAGAGAAGCCGGATAATTTTTTCAATACAGTCTGTAGCAAAGCCCCGCGTAGCTTCAGGAACTAACAAAAAGGCAATGATGCTACATACCACCGCTACCGCGTAGATAATGAAAAATCGAATTACGAAAAAACCAACTAATATGGTATCACATAAGCCCATTAATCCGAGCACCATGAGGTTGTCCGGGTTAACGGCCAGATTAGGGATTACAGGGACCGCAATAAATTTGTTAAGTGCCTCTATAATTTCGAGTGACAATTGATAGAATAGGTTGGCTATCAATGCAAATCCACAGACAGCAATGCCGCCCATAAACCGATATCCGGATAAGTCTTTGTGTTTCAGTGCTCCAGATGCTATTTTCGTTCTTGCTATACTCCGAGATATCAGCTCTCCCATGACAAAAAGAACAATTGCATATAGAGTGAGGTTCAGGTATCCCCCGTACCACTCGACTATGGTTTTGTCTTCGTAGGGATTCGGAATGAATGTTACAACTGAGAACAATACCCCGCCCTGTTCTCCTTCTTCATTTACAGGGTTGCCTTTGAGGTCATTATACAGCCCGTCTATGATGCTTTTGACAAATAGCTTATTGCCTGCTGATATTTCATTTCTTACATAGTCCTCATTGTCTACAGACTCATATCCCGCACTTTCCGGCTCTTCGTTTGATTGTCCCTTTCTGGAGTCGCCTTCTTCGTGGTTGTCCTTTGTGATGTCTTTTCCATCTTTGGAAATTACTTTCACGCTTCCGGTATCGTCTGCCATTACAGCCCCGGTTAGCATGAAAACAATTAGGAAAAAGGTTACCGCTAACGTTATTATCTTCATGGGTATATTCTCCTTAAATTTCTTGATATAGAAATTCCTAAAACTGCAAGAATCGAAATAAAAATAAACATGTCCGGATTAATCGAAGCTGCTCCTGATAGTTTTCTTTCGACCACCTGGATATCTGAAACTGCCTGATACCCTTCTTCAGAGTACACAGTGATTTTAAGCGCGTCTGCTTCGAATTGTCCCGGAATATACAGATCTTGCCCTATGTGCTGAAGGTCGCCTATCCACAGATCACGATCAATGAAGTGTCGGACCACATCCCCGCGATACTCGTATTTTACAAGCTGCAGGTCTTCCCCAGAGACTTCTATCAAGCTGTGAGGGTCATAACTCATATTGTTGAAAATCACAGTTGAGGACGCCCCCAGATCCAGAGCAACAAGCGGATACGAATAATCAATTTTCAAAATTGAATCAATTGAATTGAAAACATCCTTTGACATTTCCGTGCTCGGAGGGTTTGAATATGAAATTTC
>CAZVFJ010000178.1:3676-7156 GCA_964625825.1 uncultured Leptospirales bacterium
AATTGAAAACATCCTTTGACATTTCCGTGCTCGGAGGGTTTGAATATGAAATTTCTGCAAAAGGGTTAATTTTTGAAATGCCTGTAACCGGCTTGCCTGGGTTTGTAAATTCTTTTCCAGCAAGAAAGGTGTTGTCGTGGATGTAAACATTAGAATATCCCTTTCCTGTACTGTCCAGCCATACCCCATGCCAGCCCGTATTAGCAAAAACGTTGTTATATACTTCGATATCTGCGGTATGTAGAGGTTTGTCTCCACCGCCCCCCTTTGAAAAGCCTTCATCTGCTATCTGAAGGCCGTTCTCTCCCCTGGTCCCCTGCCCGTTTGTATTATCTCCGGTATATGAGTAAAGATAATTTCCAGCTACAACATGATTTACACAGTTATCGAGCCTTACACAGTCGCTGGTTATCCCTGCGATCTCGTTGCCCTTTGTGACTCCGTTTTTTACACTGATAAAAAATATACCGGAGTGTTGACAGTTGGAAATGAAATTATCATATACCTGCGCCCCGTCACAATAGGCTATCTGGATCCCGTCACTAAAACAATCATAAATTTCCATGTCGTGAACGGAAATTTTCGACATGAAACTTTTTTTATTGCCTTGTAAATAAATTGCCCTCTCCGCGTTGTGTTCCCCGTTGCCGTAATTTGCATAGCTTCTAGGGAGTTGGTCCAGGTTTCCATCTATCTGAAAACCGTAAATTTCAACGTTTTTTAAAGGTTTTTCACCTGCGTTAATTATCCCTGTTGCCCCGGTGAACCACTGAGAAGATGATTCGGAGACATGGATTACAGCGTTTTTGTCCCCTGTCAGTACCGTATTTGAATAGATATAAATAGGCCCGTCAATTTCATAGACTCCGGCGTTTAGATACACGGTCCCGCCTCGTTCAAGAGCTTTGTTTATCCCGTTTTGGTCTGTCGGGTCAATTGTGTAAGGGTCTCCTGCTTCCGCTATTCCTGTGAAAACCAGTAATAAAAAAAGGAAAGCAGGAAAACACTTCATAGAATCAGCCTGTATTTGTCGCGGTCAATGTCATATTTCAACATCCCGCGCCTCTTCATAGTCTCAATTGTGTTTTTCAGGTCGTCTCTATTTGTGTTTTTGAATTTCTTGTATAGGTCCTCTCTTTTGATTGCACAACCATTTTTTTCAATTGCTGCTGTGACTCCCTGTATACGGTCCTCTCTTTGTCTTTCGTCCATTTTTCACACCTCAGACAGGAATGAAACTCTTTACGAAGGGAGCCAGGATATAGAAAATAAAAAGAAGTCCGGCCATTGTCAGAATCCCATCAATGATTAGCCCTTTCTGGTTTTTCTGAACGTCTACGGCTTCGTCTACTTTGTTGTTTGATCTCGCCCAGGAGCCTCTCATCGAAAGAAAAACGGTCGCAAGAACCATTATAAAAATAGCAATGTGTACCGCATATTCAAGAATGAACTTCCCCATCTCGGAGAAGATCCCTAGGCTTCCAGTGACATCTTCCGAGGTTGAAGGCCCGGTTATGTTTCCTATTTCAGGAATGTCTCCGGGGGCTGCTGAAGCATTGCCCGCAAGCGAAAAGAGCAAGCAGGAAGCAATCAAAAAGTTTAGAATCAGTTTTCGTGTGTTGAATTTCATTGTATCACCCTGTTATATCTTGTTATAACAAGTTAACACATGTACCTACAAGTTTAAATATGTTTGCACGCATACTATATTGTTATACCGTGCGAAACTTTATTTATACAGGAAGTGACAAAATGATACAAGAAACAGTACACCGTGATAAGATGACATACACAGAAACAGAAAACGAGTTAACCGACACCGTAACACTCAGAACACAAAAACACCGCGGTGCCGGTTCTATTTACATCAAGCCGGATTTTTTCGAAAGAATAGAGTTACCGAGAGACGCCTCATTAAAAATAACATATCTGAAGAATGAAAAAAAGATAATAATTGAATCGCTTTGATGAAAGAATAAGAGTAAATGGAGCTCCCAGCCGACCAAAGCAAGAGCCCCATAAGATCCCCTGCAAGGAGAGAATTTGCTATGCTAAAGATAAACTATGCTATTTTGGCTTATAAATTTAATGTTGTCAGCTTGAAGACCGCCTTCTATTTCTCAGGAGATGATTTATAATGCAAGCTCCCGAGAAAATCAAACAGTTAATTGATTTACTTCAAGATAAGGAAGTTCAATCTTTTTTGAAATTGTTCATTGATAACTCAATTGTCACGAGTGATTTAAACATCCTGAAAAGGCTTTCCACTATTGAAAGCATGTTAGGTTTGAATTGTGACTATGAAGAAGAGGACCATAACCCCACGCTTCCAGAGAAGATATCCTTCTTAGAAGAGAACGTTAAGAGCCTTTCAGGAGTCCCTATTAAACAGTCTGATAACATCCCCACAGGTAAGACTGAGATACGAGCCTGTAAGCTTGTAGAACGTCTTAAGCAAGCCAGGGAGACAGCCGGAAACAAGTTTCTAAGCTCTTGTGATATAGTTCAATTTTTGAAACATGGAATTGATGAAAAGTTCAGAGTCAAGGAAGGCCAGAACGTCCGCCAGGTCAAGAAGGAAGTTTTAGAGAAAGCTGCAAGAATGTATCCGGATGTTTTCATTAGCCAGAAGACCACAGGAAGGAAGGACTTAAGACTTGTTCTGAAAACGTAAGAGAATGTAAGAAGCTTACGGACAATGGAAAGAATGTGACTGCAGGGAAATATCAAGAATCCATGAAAACCGGACAATAAAAAGAAAGATTCTGAAATCAAAGAATAAATCCTTAGTAGAAAAGGATCTAGTTTTTTAGATAGTTTAATACGGTTAGCCGTGACTCTATTATCAATTATTTTAAATTAAGTCTCTCTATTGTGAATTTTCGTTTTATTGTATGTAAGAAATTACGGTTTCTTACGGTTAAATATAAAAAAAAAATAATATTATTTTGGTCTATTCCAGTAAGGACTTTTACATTTAGGGCATACCACAGGCTCCGCCTCTTTCCGCTTTACCCACTCATGCCCGCACTTCTCGCATTTATAACCATCTACAGTAATTTTAATTTTTGCCATAGTATAAAACATACCTACTTAGTATATAAGTATATGGTAGATTATTAGTTAAGTATTTATACACTTACTTAGTTAAGTATCTACTAACAAATAATATACTAAGTAGGTATAGAACATGATTAGAAAAGACACAATTCAGAGAGTAAAACAAGAAATTTCCGACATCAAAAGACAGCTTAAGACCGTACAGAATGACCTTGTAAGAGCCTGGAATATAGCCAAGACAGCGCCAATTAATGAAAGTGAATATTATGTGCTTGAAGAAAAAGAGAAGCGTTTTAGGAGCCTTAAAAGACGTTATGAGACTATGCAAAATAACTTAAACCGCATGCTTGAAGGTCAAGAACCCGAGAAGATCCAGGGAAGGAACTTAAGAAGGCCTGCAAATGAAAGCAGGTTAACATT
>CAZVFJ010000179.1:0-7129 GCA_964625825.1 uncultured Leptospirales bacterium
GATAGAAGAGAGTACTGTGTAGTTTTTTAGAAGGCAGTTTCCCTGTAGGACCTGATCCTGTGAAGAAGAGCAGTATTACGGTTTCATAAATAAAACAGGGGGCTTACCCCCTGTCCGTGAGAGATAAATCAGGTGCTGAACCTGGTTTTTAGAAACTTGTCTTGAGACCGGCAGCGTAGTACATCGGGCTTACACCTTTCTCGCCGCCTGAAGTATATTTTGTTTCAATATACTTGCCGGCCATTACTGTTGCGCCTTCAACCCAGAGTGATGTTTTAGGAGCAACTGAATATTCGAGCCTGAGGTCAATCTCTGTTCCCAGGTCTGTGTCTTCAACAACTTCATCTGATGTTGTTGTAGCGTACGCAATCTGGGCAAGAGCTGTAAGCTTGTCCATTTTGAATTCCGCTCCAAGGCCGAACATCATGAGGCCTTCTGTATTCTTATCAAATTCGTTTGATACGCCAATCTGGTTGATGTAGCCATTGTCATTGATAATGAACATAGGGCCGACTTCGACTTCATCGAGACATGCTGTCTGGAAAGAAGTAATATCATCAGAATCATCTTCACCTGTTGAATAAAGTCCGAAAACATTGATTTTGAGAGCATCAGAAGCCTTGTACCCGGCGTTTACATACGCTGCGAAAGCAGAAACATCAGCTTTTGTTGAGGCAGCAGTATCTTTTACCTCTCCTGTTATATACTGGAAATCAGCATCAAGAGAAAGAGCACCAAATTTTGATTTAAGGCCGATTGCAGGCATGTTTAATGTTGTTTCGTCGTTTTGAACTACACCGGTTTTATTTGTAACATTTTTTTCGCCGGTTATATAAAAAACTGACGGTGTTACAGTGATGTCACCGAAAGAAACAGGCAGTTTTACGGCATAACCCTGCATGTCATCTTCAGCTTCTGTTCCGGTCGCTGCTGCTTTGTCAGTGGTGCTGCCTTCAACAAACTTGATATACGCAAGGTCAACTTTAACCATTCCGGCATCATATACAAGGTTAAAGAGCGGCATATCGTTGTTAAAACCGACTGAATATACATATGGAGCAAGACCTGCTGTCATTGAAAGGCCGGGTACTATCATGTCCCTGACATTGATATATGCCCATTTTACTTTAACTGCTTTCTCGTCACCGTCCGGATCAGCATAAGATACATCGTTTCCTGCCGGGACAGCATTTGCTGCATCGACCGCATTATATTTCGCTCCGAAATATTGGTCGATTTCGAACCTTGTTACTACTGATACATTCTCATTTGAAAGGGAGAACATTGGTCTTACCCTTATGTTTGAGTATGATTTTTCCTCGTCCTTTTTGGCTGTATCTTCAGTAATAGCAAAGGCGTTTGCCCAGATGCTGTACTTGAATTCAGGCCCTTTTTTTTCTTCCTGTTTTACCTCCTGAGCAAAAGCGCTTCCGGCAAAAAGAAGAGCCATGCAAAGCGTAAAAATTTTTTTCATTTGATACTCCTGGTTTATTAAGATTTAACATCGTTATTTAAGATCCCGGGTAACCGGTCTGAATGTGAGTTGTGCCCGGATATCTCATGATGTCATGAGGGAACATAGATGGAGTGTTTTAAGATTTTATAAATATACGGTAAAAATTTTATGAATATGGAAATTCGAAAGTCTGCCGCAGAAAAAAATTTTAATTCGGAAAATGTTGCTGATGCAAACAGGTCATCTTAAACGCTCCGGTTTTTAATGATCAGAACCTGAATTGGGTGCATTTAATGTGCAGGATTACATAAAAATGTATTTTTACGGAAAGAACCATGTGAAGATTCTTAACAGCTTTTTAACATTAATTTTATTAAAACTGAATTTTTTTCTGTGAGTCTTCCTTTAACAAAATCACAGGAAATAATTATGAAAAGATTCAAAAGCTTTACTCTGTTAAAAAAACTGTTCAGTAATTCAAAAAGTGAAACTTACATTCTCATATCAGGCGGGCTTACAGGTTTTTTTATTGTATTTATGATTAACGCGATGCTCGGATTCTACTCGATTTTCGGAATTTCAGGCGATATCTCTGATAATCTTTCAGGGGTAAACCTTGCGCGTAATACTCAGGTTGTTCTTTATGAACAGATGCTGGCATGGGAAAATATACTGATCTCGGCGAAAAACTATTCTGAATTCCGTAATTATTATCATGAATTCTCACGCAAAAGCGAAAATGTGCAGAATAAGCTATTCAATCTCAAACTCCAGTATGCAAACAATAAAGCTCTTGCTGATGATATCGAAAGGATGCGGACTAATCATAAAAAAATTACAGGGGTGTTCACCGGTTATATTGTTGAGATGGAGGAGAGTAATTTTAAAAATATTAATCAGAAGATTGCCCGCACAAAGAGGATGGAGGACGAACTTCTTAACTCGCTTAATGAAACAGCCATCAGAATAGAAGAAGCCGGAAGAGAGAATAATGTTTATATAAGCAGCCGTTATATAGTAATTACAGCTTTTTCTACTTTAATATTTATCATTCTCCTTATCTACTATGGAAAACAAATTGCGAATCGGCTCCTTAAAACGCATAACAAGCTCGAAAGAATGGTGCAGGAAAGAACTCGTGACTATGTTGAAGCCAACCTTTCTCTCCAGAATGAGATCGACGAACATAAAATTACCGAGCAGAAACTTATTTTGTCACAAAATGAAACCGAAGGAAAAAACCGCCTGCTTGCAATCTCTGAGAGAAGGTACAGGCTTATTGTTGAAGGGACAAAGGATGTTATCTTTACACTGGATGATAACTGGTATTTTAAAACAGCTAATGATTCGATAAAAAGAGAATTGAAACTCGATCCTGATGAAGTGTCAAAATTCAGGTTTATTGATCTTATATGCGATGATCTCACTGATGTATCAGTTCTTAGAAGGATCGTGACGGATAAGCTTGAACAATCGAAGAAGGAAAATAAAAATGTAAAATTTAGCGCGCAGCTTAAAACACCGAATCTCATTGAACCGCTTGAATTTAAAATAAGTATCGAGTTCATTGAGATGGAGGGGAGCAGGGAAATTATTGGCAAGGCACTGCGTTTAAGTGACAACAGGTTCACAAGCTCGTTTATCAGCGAGAAAAGTGAATACCTTATACGTAATCTTCTTTTTGAAGCTGACGATATATCCCACAGGATAACAGAAAACCTTCAGAAATATATGAATAAAAGCGACATTAATCTGCTCAGGATAGGGCTGAGAGAAATCATTATTAATTCAATCGAACACGGTAACCTTAATATATCATTTGAGGACAAGACAGCTGCAATGCTCTCTGACAATTATTTCGAGATTATTAATGAAAGGAGAAATCTCCCCGAACACAGAGATAAACGTGTCAGGATTGAATTCCTTATATCTCCAACAAAGGCCGTTTATAAAATTACAGATCAGGGGAGAGGATTCAACCACAGAAAATTCATGGCAGGAATAAGTGATGAATACGACGCCACTCTTTCGCATGGAAGGGGGATCACAATGGTGACAAATATTTTCGATGAGGTAAGGTATAATCTCAGGGGAAATCAGGTCCTCCTTGTAAAATATTTTAATAATGAGAACAGTACGGATGCGGATGTGAAATATTCTGAAACAGAAGAAATGCAGAATGTTGAGAGTGTTAAAATAAATAATAACTAAATCATTTCTTTATCTTTTTTTTACACGGATAATTTTTAATTCAATCAGAATTTAAAAATTTCCAGGAGGAATTTAACATATGTTTTCAAAAAAAAGTATCATATCCATGCTGACTGTTGTGGTGTGTGCAATCTCATTAGCTGCGGGTAATGCTTCTGAGAAAAGCAAAGTTATTATCAAGGGTTCGACTACAGTACTACCTATAACAATGAAGGCTATTGAAGCCTTTAAATCGGTTAAGCCCGGTATATCGATCTCGCTTGAGGGGAGCGGCTCGGGTAATGGAATAAAGGCACTTCTTGACGGTACATGCGATATCGCAAATTCATCAAGGGAGATGAAGCCGGAGGAGAAAGAAAAGGCAAAAGCTGCAAAAATGAAAATCAGGGAAATAACAGTTGCTTATGATATGATAGTGCCTGTAGTTCATCCTTCGAATAAGGTAAAGAATCTGACAAAAGATCAGCTCAAGGGAATCTTCGACGGGTCAATTACAAACTGGAAACAGGTCGGGGGGAATGACATGAATATAGTTACTGTTTCAAGAGATTCAAGTTCGGGGACCTATGAATACTGGAATGAAGATATCATGAAAAAGGCGGACGTAAGAAAAGACTCACTGATGCAGGCATCTAATGGAGCTGTTGTCAATACTGTTGCAAACAATAAAAAAGCGATAGGTTATGTGGGTGTAGGTTACCTTGACAGTTCGATAAAGGGGCTTGATGTTAACAGTATAAAGGCTAACCTTAAAAACGGTAAAACAGGTAAATATCCTATTTCAAGAAAGCTTTACATGTATGTGAATGAGAAAAATTATTCGGCAGATTCAAAGTCTTTCGTCAATTATCTGCTTTCAAAGGAAGGGCAGAAGCTTGTATCTGAAGCAGGGTTTATCACTCTTAAATAAAGTAACTCTTCCATTTAAATAAACAATAGAAGAAGACCGATTCCCCCGGTCTTCTCTTTTTAGTGATGACGCCTGTATAAATCTTCATATAATTTTTATAATAAGTTAACATGTCTTTATCCCTATTTAAGCCCGGTAGTTTAATATATTCCCGAATAATGAGGCTGCCTTCTGTTATGCTTCATGTATCAATAAAAACCAGTTAGTGAGGGTGTGATGAAAAAATTCTGGCTGTGTATCAGTCTCAGGAGCAAGATAATGATCATGAGTATAGCGTCTCTCATGCTCTTCGTGATTGTTATATTGATCTATTTTATACCGTCCATTGAAAAAGACAGCCTTGAGAAAAAGAGAAAGGCTCTCATGGATACTGTTGATATATCAATAAACCTTATGGATACTTTAAATTTTGAATCTGAAAACGGCAGGATAAGCATTGATGAAGCATTTAGTAAAGCTGTATATTACACCGGGAAATTCAGGTATGGGCCTGAAAAGATGAACACCGTGTGGCTCATCAATAGCGAGGGAGTCATATTTTCTATGCCCTTCAGAGAGGACCTTGTCGGTAAAAATGTCTTCACGCTTGTAGAGCCCGGTAAGCGGAATATTTACAAGGAAATGTTTGAAATCTGCAGAGAAAAAGGGGGAGGCTTCGTTGAATATGAAGCACAGTATAAGTCAGAGGTTACAAAAATTATACCTGTTATATCATACGTTGAATTATATAAACCTTTTAATCTTGTTGTGGGAGCTTCGATTTATATTGAGGATGTCAGGAGAGAGATTTTCATTCTTTATTTGAAGGTTATCATGGCCACTGCAGTTATCTCAGCCATCTCGATATCACTTCTCGTCATAGTGTCGGGGAGGATTGTTAGGCCTCTCCGTAAAATTGCTGACGGTATATCGAACAGTGACCTCAACACACGTCTTGAGACTGAGCTTGAGGATGAAGTGGGACTGCTGGTAGAACACTTCAATATGTTTACAGGTAATATCAGGGGTGTAATTCTTGAGATAAAAGATACTACTGCGAGACTGGCCAAATCTTCAGTAGAACTCTCCTCTTTATCTGAATCTTTTGCGGTTCAGTCCGGGGAACAGAATCGCTACTCAATGGAAGTCTCAGCAACAGTATCGGATATTACTCATGAGGTTGAGACTATTGCTTCACAGATCGATGTTGAGTTTGAAAAAATGAATAAACTTATCATGATACTTAACATTCTGTCGGAAATTATTGACGGTCTTGATAAAAGCGCTTCAGCAGCATTGTTTACAATAGAAGAAATATCCGGCAGCGCCAGGAAAGGTGAGTTATCATTAAAAATTATGCTTGAGAGCTTTTCGCGCATTGAAAAACGTTCCGGCGATATGAATGAAATAGTGACGATGATTAATTCTATTTCAGATAATATAAATCTCCTTTCGCTTAACGCGGCAATAGAGGCCGCAAGAGCGGGTAATGCGGGGAGGGGATTTGCTGTTGTTGCTGATGAAATATCGAAACTTGCAGATGCCACAACGAAGAGCATGAAGCATATAAGCACGATAATAACAGATAATGACAGGGAATTAAAGGAAGGCTTTACCCATGTGGAGAATACGGTCAATATTATAGAAACTATTCTTGAAGGGTTTGCGGGAATCAGGGGATGGATAGGGGATTTTTCATCACGGGTTAAGGAGCAGATAGGAACAAAGGAGAGTATACAGATCGAGGTCAGGGAAATACGCGACATGTCAGATATGATAAGAAAAACAACCAGGGCTCAGAAGAACTCAGTTCTTGAAATTAATAAACTTATGGAAAATATTAATGATGGTATAGAAGCGATAAGCACCGGCTCGGAGGAGCTTGCTGCCGGGGCGGAGGAGGTTACGGCTATGTCTGAAAGCCTTAAAGAGAAGGTAGCGATATTCAAAATATAGGAGAAAAAGATTTTTTACTCCTGTTCATAGTATAATCCTTAAGCAGGAGCAGATCATAGTTCACCTATCTTCATTACCACTGTTGCTTCATAAGGTGCAAGTGTCATCTTCAGTAAAGTAAAATATTCATTCTCTGTTCTATGGGTTGAAAGCATTACACGCCATTGGCCCCGATGCTCAATGTGAATTTTTTTCTCATCTGCTGAAAAGTTAAGCACGATAAAAAATTTTTCATCATTGTGAATTTTTAAAAATGCGAGAACATTATTGAATCCTTTAATTATAGGGATGAATTTACCATTGTTCAGGGCGTTATATTTTTTTCGCAGGTTGATGGCGTTCCTGTAGAGATTAAGAATAGAATACCGGTCTTTCGCCTGTGACTTCACGTTGATTTTTTTATAGTCACTGTCAACAGGGAGCCATGGCCTTACTTTAGAAAACCCGGCATTCTCCCTGTTGTTCCATAACATTGGAGTTCGTGAACAGTCCCTTCCCCTGTAAACAGGCCAGTACCTTTTGCCCAGGGGATCGACAATTTCGTTTCTGCGCAGGAATGTGTTTTTCATCCCCAGCTCTTCACCATAATATAGAAAAGGAGTCCCTTTTATAGTAAG
>CAZVFJ010000180.1:0-7074 GCA_964625825.1 uncultured Leptospirales bacterium
GCAGTAGCGAGCCAGATGATTGATATTTCATAATAACTTAGATTAAAACTGACTTTCCCCATCTGGGTAAGCGCGCCGCTTGCGATGAAGAGAACAACAGTAATAAGGACTATTAAGGGCCTCTCAACAAGCAGCAGTTTTATAAACTCCACGGGGCCATTGGCCTCTTTCCACATCAGGCCGGAGAGATAAGCTGACACAGCCATGAATATACATGCTATAAGATAAAAAATAATCATATTCATCAGCTTACCCCTTTTTAAATTTTCCCGGACATTACTGTTCTGCATAATCCGCTCATATAACAAGAAGTCGTATCCCCTGATAAAAGTAGAGAAGGCCGACTAAAACAGAAGCCCCCTTCCCGATTTTCGAGAAGAGTTCGTTTCTCCCGATGTGCCCGGAGAACCCGGCAGGGAGCAGATAAAGAGTTGTCGCAAGAAAAAACGAGAAAAAGAATAAAATGCCGAAAGCAGGATTATGCGATCTCTCCACAGAATATGTAAATGCCAGAAGGAACGGCGGGCAGAGGTTTATACCCGCAAGTAATCCCAGGACATAAGGAAACTTTCTGTCGCTGACGAACCTCCCCGTGACCCTGCATAAACTCAGTTCACCCAAACCCACTCCGAGTCCGTAGAGAATGAGCAGCACAGACATAAGAAGCCATGAAATCACACCCAGAGTCCCGAGCCCACTCCCTATCACATTCCCCAAAAAACCGGAAAGAAAACCAAAAAACATATACGCGACAAAACGGCCCGCCGTGAACTTCCCTATGAATCCCCACACTGCTCCCCTGCTGAGGTTATTGTTCTCACCAAGCGTAAATGAAAGCAGTACGGGGAGGCACCCCATCATGCATATAGGTCCCGTGGTAAGCCCGAGTATCAGCCCGTTTATAATTGCGCCGGATATATCATTCATGCGCCTCACCCTCCTCAATTATTCCGAGCTGCTTCATATTATTGATAATACTCGCTCTTACCTCCGGGCTTACCCTCTCCCAGGACCAGGCAGGATCGAATGTCATCTTAAGCCTGATTTTTTTAATTCCATCAATAGAGGTAAGAGATGATTTGACATCCTCGATTATATGGGCAGCATAGGGGCAGCGCTTAAATGTCAGGGTCATAACAATGTCAAGCTCCCCTTCAGTAATTTTCAGATCATATATGAGGCCAAGATCTATTATATCCACGCTAAGTTCGGGATCTTTGACCTGCCTGAGTTTTACTATAATTTCACTTACAGTCGGACTTTGAAGCGCAGTACTGTCAGAGTAGGACTTACCTTTCCAGTTGTATTCATCTTTCAGACCTCCGGCAGGTATTGAAAGAAATATCAGCACGCCGAGGGTAATAAGAAGTATAATAAATATCACCTGTTGTACTTTTTTTATCATGATATCTGCTTCTCCATTTTTTAGTGACATCATGAGATTAAGCAGTTCTTACTGAAGTTATCATCTTGAAATAGAAATCAATAATTCCTGATTTTTTTTAAGAAGTTCTTAAGCACAATTTAACAGAGAGAAGTTGTGTTTATATTATCATAGACATGAAGAATTATTATATATTTGATTGAATTGAATATCGCGAATACATTTATCATTACATAATCTAATTATAATGACACCATAAACTTCCAGTAATTCCTGTTTTATTTGAAATCTTTATGCGAAATCAGGAATTACTGAATTATTTATTACGTTTTATTATTTTGATTTATTATTATAATAATTATTAAAAAGAGAAGACCTAAACATGAATAATAATTATGACATAATTACACCCCAGTTTCAGATATATAATATTTATGACAAAAATGATCACATCTCTGAAGTAGTGTATGAATTTAAACGTCGCTATATTAAACCGGAAGTTTTTGAGATTGTAACTACGGGCCTTAATAGCTGGAAAAATACTGAATACCGTTGGCTCATAGGTCCTGAGAAAACTGAAGTTACTTCCGATTTAATAAAATTTTCAATCGCTGAAACTAATAAATATCTACCTCTAATAAACCGGATATTAAAAAAAAATTCTATCGAGGAGATATTAAAGACTGTAATAAACATAACAGAAAAATATGCATTAATTAACAGCAGAAATATTTTAAACCGATCTATTAAAACATCAAACATTCTGGTTGGTAATAATGATATTAAAATAAAGCTGTCACCGTTAAACCTGTTTTGTGATTTATTCTATGGTAAAGATACAGTTCCGGATGAAGAATGCATACTTACAGATCTCGTATACCTGGCTCCTGAACATTTTAATAGCGATGAACTTTTCCCTGAAGGCGGCGATGAGATCTATTCTCTTGGAGTTATATTTTATGAACTTTTTTCAGGTATTACACCATTCAGATCAACCGAATACGATGAACTTATCTATTCACATCTTTTCAGAGACCCTGTCCCAATAAGTAACTTTAATCTGGATATTACCCCGGAAATATCAGATGTAATATCCAGGATGCTGAAAAAATCACCATTTGACAGATATATAACTTTTAACGGGCTGCTGTATGATCTGGGTCTATGCAAAAAAGCACTATCAGATTTTAAAAAAACAAAATTTTTCATTACCGGCACAAAGGATATTCCACGAACTTTAATAATACCTGATAAACTTTATGGACGAGAGGAACATGCCAATCGAATTTTAGAACTTTTCAATGAAACAAAGAAGGGGACCAATAATGCTGCTTTCATTTCCGGGCCATCTGGAATTGGGAAAACATCTCTAATCAAAAAAACCTTGAAACCTCTCATAACATCATCCGGGATATTTATAACAGGGAAATGTGAAAACAGAACAAAAAACATACCTTATGAGCCCTTTATAAAGGCTCTTAACCAGCTTATCAGACCAATACTCGTTGAGCCTCAAGAAATTCAGGGGATCTGGAAAGAGAGTATTCTCAACGCCGTAGGTAACAACGGCGGAATCATAACTGAATTAATCCCGCCCATGCATCAGATTCTTGGTGAACAGCCTCCACTCCCTGCTCTGAGTGGAGAAGAAAACAGAAATAGAATCAATAGTGTATTGCTGAAGTTCCTGAATGTTTTCATCGAATCCGCTCGAGTTTTCGTTCTATTCATTGACGATATGCAATGGATCGATAATACAACACTGTCTCTTCTAAAATATATAATAACTTCAAAAGCAGTTAAATCCTTTCTTCTTATTTCATCTTACAGAGATAATGAGGTATCTGAATTTCATAGCCTCCATATATTCAGAAATGAAATTACTTCATCAGGAATTTCATGTACGGAAATGAACTTAAAGCATCTTGAATTAAACAGTATTTGCCAGATGTTAAGCGAAACAATAAGAACTGCTAATACCGATAGCCTCTCTCTTGCGGAACTTGCTCTTAAGTATACAAAAGGGAATCCATTGTATCTTAAAGAATTTATGACAACTCTTTACAGGGAAAAACTATTAAGATTTGATGATGGCAGAGGATGGGAATGGGACAATACCGGTATTATCGATCTTTACGAATCTGAAGATTTTGTTTCAACAATGATAAGCCGGATGAATAGCCTTCCTTTAAAATCACAAGAATTTTTAAAATATGCAGCCTGTATCGGATCATCTTTTAATCTGGCAATAATCTCAGCAATAAAAGGTGATGATGAAAATGAAATTCATGAAATCACAGACTTGCTTGCCACTGAAGGTTTTATTGAGTCAAACGGAATAGAACTTAAATTTATACACGATAGAGTTCATGAATCCGCTGAAGCAATTATCAATAGCCGGGCAGAAAGTGCTGAGATTCATTACAAAATCGCAGATTATCTTTTTACTTCTATGACGCAAAACGAACGGGATGAGAATATTTTTATTATAGCTAATCATTTTAATGCCGCCATTGAAATATTGAATACTGAAGAGAAAAAAAGACTTATTGAAATAAACTACAGAGCAGGCGAAAAAGCCAAAAACTCCGTAGCATACGAACTTGCTCTTATGTATTATCACATTTCAGCTGATATTGCTGAGAAATTAGAAGTAGATAATAACGATAAAATCGAAATTTATCATGAATGTTTTATATGTGAGTATCTCAATGAGAATTATGAAAACGCCTATTCGCTTTTTAATATTATGATGAATCTTTGTGATACAAATGCTCAAAAAGCCAGAATATATAAAACAAATGTTCTTCTTCTCATGCACCTTAGTAAGCCGGATATGGCCATAGAGATGGGGCTTATTGGTTTAAAGATGCTTGGAGTTAAAACATCTAAAAACCCCGGCAAACTTGAAATTATTAAAGAATACATCAAAACAAAGATATGGTTACAAAGAAAGGATTATAATACTATTTTATCTATGGATAATATAAAAAATCCTGACATTCTCATGGCAATGGAACTGATGTACACCTTGTGGATGCCGACTTATGCCTCAAACAAAAATCTTATGAAACTCTTGAGTCTTAAAATGGCAAACTTTACAATGAAATATGGTCTTTGCCATATATCACCCTTTGCGTTTATAACACTGGGAATGATCTTCGGAACAGGGAGAGAACACTATTCTGAAGGGTATGAATTTGGACGTCTGGCTCTTCAGATGACCGAGAATAAAACAATCATGAATAGAGAAGTTGAATGTGTAATAAATGTATTTTTTGCATCTTTTCACGCTCAGTGGATGAAAAGCTACGAGTATTCAATTCCATTTTTCAAAAAGGCTCATGATCTTGGAACAAAATATGGAATCATCTATTATTCAAGACTAAGCAGAGTTTTTTATACAGCTACGCGACTACTGAAAGGAGATAACCTTGATAATATAATGAAGGAATCTCTGGAGCAGATTAACAGTATGCATCTGCCCGGCAATGCTCACTGGTATGCAATTATGAGTATGATAAAAAACATCTTTTACATGCAGGAAGGTGATACTGACTTTTTTTATAAGGATATGAAACTCGATGATACTGATTTTTTAAACAATCTCAAAAAGCTTGAAGTAAGACAACCTCTTCACTGGTTTACGGTATTCCGTTCAAAAGCATTACTTATTTTCCAAAAATTTGATGATGCGCTTATCAATATGGAAATAGCTGAATCGGTACTACACTGGCATTTCGCATCATCTATTATAACCGAACACTGTTTTATACAATCAATTGCGATTCTCAACAGAACAATAAAAAAAGATATATTAAACCGGTTTCGTTATTCTATTATACTACGAAGAAATCTGCGTAACCTTAAAAAAGCCGCAAAATCATCACCGGAAAATTTTCTGCACAAATACTTCCTTGTTATGGGAGAAAAGAATAAAAAAAGAATACATAGCATCAATTCAACAAAGTACTATGACATGGCTATACAACAAGCCCAAAAAACAGGTTTAATTAATGACCTTGCTCTGATTTACGATATGCAGGCATCTTATACCGGAAAGCTCAACCTTAAAGACTCAGAAAAAAGACAGATTGAGAAAGCACACTTTTACTATAACCTCTGGGGAGCAAAAAAGAAAGTTGAGGATATGGAGATAAAGCATAAATTCCTTCGAACTTCTATTGAAGTTTCACAGGAATCACAGCATACTTCAGAAGAAAGCAATAACTCACTTTTATTTCTTTTTGAGAATATACTTAAAGCAAAAAAAGAAGATGATCCGTATAATAGAATAAAGAACATATCTGAAATACTTTATAATAATGATTTCGGAGAAAGAATTATATTACTTCTCAAAGATGAAAAATCCCTATCTGCTAGTTTCGTTATAGATTCTAATGGTTTAACATATTATGAAAAAGCTGGGAACAAAGATTTGCCGTTCTTTGATGATATAACTGAATTAATAAAAAAAACAGACAATTCTGAAGAGTATTTTACAGGAATAATTGACACAAGCATAAACAAGACCAACACTTTCTACGCTGCTTTACCTATTATAAACAGTAAAAACATTGAGGGGTATTTTGTTTTGCAGAAACACACAAGACCTTTTACTGATATGGATAAAAGGATTATCAGGATTCTTGCTTCCATATTGCAGGATACCGGCGATAAAAACATTTGGATGAAACATAAAGCTGTTGATTTAAAAAAAGATCTAATTTCTTCCAATCTTAATGATCTAATTAGAAATAGACTTCTTAAAACGATGGAACTGGATAAAATATTTCTCACGGAGGATTTAACGCTTACAATGCTTGCAAAGGAACTCGAGACTTCACCACAACAGCTTTCGGAGTATATAAATAATAATCTTAATATGAACTTTAACAGTTTTATAAACCGTTATAGAATAGAAGAAGCCAAAAAAATACTGGCAGAAGATCCGGAAAGACCTGTCCTGAATATCGCCTATGATGTAGGGTTTAACTCTATATCTGTATTCTATAATGCTTTTCTTAAATGTGAAGGAATACCTCCCGCAAAATACCGGAAGTATTCCATAAAAAGTGAGATAAAATCAACTTGATAAAAAATTTAATCCCGCCTATACCCTTTTGCGTCACCTTTATCATTAAGTTTCCTGAATGCTGCGGGAGTTATATTCTCGAATTTGATAAATGCCTTATAAAAAACTGACAGAGAATTAAATCCCACTTCAAAGGCGATGTTGAGAATAGTTTTATCACTATTCTCAAGGATAATTTTCTTTGCCTCTTCTACTCTGTATTTGTTTATGAAGGAATTAAAATTCATATCAAAATAATTATTAATGAACTCTGAAAGCTGTGGTGGAGTTATACCTATCTCCCTTGCCAGAACCGGTAGAGTAAGCTCCTCTGTAAGGTACACCTTTTCCGTATTGATCTTATGCATCAACCTGCTCATGATCACATTGTTAAACGTATTATTATCTTTCCTGATATCAACGCTCTTCTTCCTCACTTCAGGGATAGTATCAAAAAACGATGATGCAAATGCAGCGATGGCACGAACCCCCCTCTTTTCATCCTCGCTGAAATGATCTTTTTTCTTCTCCATATAAAGTGCAGAATGGATCCTGCCTCTCTGCTCGAACGGAATTACAGCGGCGGAGATACTGTAGGAAACTCCGTTATCAAAAA
>CAZVFJ010000181.1:0-7074 GCA_964625825.1 uncultured Leptospirales bacterium
AACTGATTAGTTGTTCTCACTTATTCAAAATGACAAAAATAAAAAACACATGGCACAAATATTTTTCAAGAAATATACTGAATTAAAATTAGTTTTTAAACCTTTTACGCAACATATTTTATCTATGATTACCATAATCAGAAGAGGAACTATTTATATCAAGCATAAAGGAGGTTCAATATGAATCTACAGGTTATTTATCAGGATAACAAGATGGGAGAGATCGATACTTCGCTACTGAACGATATGATTACGACTAATAAGATCAAGATGTTCAGGAGATCTGACGGATGGGCTATGGTAGGAGTAGCGCACACGAGAGGCGACGGCGGCCTATATGACGGTGTTGACAGACGCGGTAAATATGGTGTAACAGGTGATATAAAATATAAAATTGTTACATGATTCTTCGGGGTGTTATATGCTATCTCTTTGAATTCAGCACCTCAAGATTTCTTGTGAGCTTCTGATATCTGTTACGCAGGCTTCCCCTTTTTTCAAAAGTTTCAGGGGAATACCGGCAGGGGGAAGGGAGGAGTGCAAGGAGACGGACAAATTGATCCGGAGAAAGAGATCCGACAGAAATTCCATAGTAATAATATGAAGCAGTCTGAATTCCGTAGATGCCTCTTCCCCACTCTGCATTATTAAAATATAGCTCCAGTACTCTCTTTTTAGGAAGTATTGCATCCATCGTTAAAGCTCCGATCACCTCAAGATATTTACGGATAAACAGCTTATCCGGGAATAGAAAAAGCGTACGTGTAAGCTGCTGGGTGATTGTGCTTGCACCTGAAAGTTTTTTGCCATACCTGACATTGGTTTTAAGAGCAGTAACCATTGCTTCAGGATCAATACCATAATGCCTGTAAAAATTCGGGTCTTCAGTTGATATAAGGAGGCGCTGGTAATCCTTTGAAATTTTTTTTATTGGAATATTATAATGGTTTCTTGTTTTAAACCCGTTAAAAACCATTCTGTAAAGCTGCAGGGATGAAAAAGGTGGATCTGCATAAAGATAAATAACTGAAACAACTGTAATAAAAAGAATAAAAGCCACATGAAAAATAAGGATATATTTCCCTGTTTTTTTCAGAATCGCCTTATAATTACATTTTTTATTCATGAAGACCGTTTTCCAGAGGCGAATTCTTTTGTCAATTTAAAATGCAATTTTTAACCGATAGGTTCAGAGCCGGATGTCTATTATGTTAAACTTAACAATATGCTAAAAAAAACATATTCATTTTTTAATAATAATTCAATTATATATTGACATTATTGTGCCAATACTGGCATAATAATGGTTCAGCAAATTATCATTAATTCCGGGAGACGTCAGAATTGGAATAACTGTCACGGCTTCTCCTGTGAATAAATCATCTGCAAATATATAAAACATACAGGAGGATTTTAATGAAGGTAACACGCCGGGAATTGCTTAAAGTGGCGGGAGCCGGAGCCGGTGCATTAGCCCTTGGCGGGCTTGGCGTAAGCTATCTGGTAACAGAATCTTACGCTAAAGATCTGAAGATTAAAGGCGCAAAAGAAGTAAGATCAATATGCCCCTTCTGCGCAGTGAGCTGTCGTTTTATAGCACATGTTAAAGGCGGGGAGGTTGTAAGTACCGAGGGGGATCCGGGTTATCCTATAAGTGAAGGTGCACTCTGCGCGAAGGGTGCTACAATGAATTCAATGGTAAACAGCGATCACAGGGTTCTTAAACCACTATATCGCGCGCCATTCAGTGAAAAGTGGGAAGAGAAGAGCTGGAGCTGGATGATTGAAAGACTTGCAAAGAAAATCAAAGAAACAAGGGACAAATCATTCACAGTTAAAAATGCCGAAGGACAGGTTGTAAACCGTCTTGAGACAATGTTCCACATGGGGTCGTCTCAGATGAGTAATGAAGAGGCATCCGTTGTTGTACAGGCAATGCGCGCAATGGGTATTGTCTACATGGATCACCAGGCCCGAATTTGACACAGCCCATCTGTCGCCAGTTTGGCGGAATCATTCGGACGCGGAGCAATGACAAACAGCTGGATCGATATCAAGAATACAGACTGTTGTCTTATTATTGGTAGTAACGCAGCAGAACACCACCCTGTATGTTTCAAATGGGTACTCAAAGCAAAAGAGGAGAGAGGGGCACAGATAATCCACGTTGACCCGAAATTCTCAAGAACATCAGCAAGATCAGATTTTCATGTTCCTCTACGTTCAGGAACTGACATTGCTTTCATGGGCGGTATGATAAATTATATACTTAACAAGAATAAATATTTTAAAGAATATGTTCTTGATTATACAAACGCATCATTCCTTGTTAACCCGGGCTTTTCATTCAACAATGGTGTGTTCTCAGGTTATAATGCTAAAACCAGAATATATGACAAAACGTCATGGCAGTTCCAGAAAGATGAGAAAGGTGTCGTAAAAAAAGATACAACATTAAAAAATCCGGACTGTGTTTTTCAGCTTCTTAAAAAACACTATTCAAGATATGATCTCAACAAAGTTTCCTCAATTACAGGTGTTTCACAGGCAAACCTTATCAGAGTTTATGAAGCATATGCTGCAACAGGAACACGCGACAAAGCTGGTACAATTCTTTACGCTCTCGGCTGGACACAACATACAACGGGCGTGCAGAATATCCGAACAAGCGGTATAATCCAGCTTCTGCTCGGCAATACAGGCATTGCCGGCGGTGGAGTAAATGCTCTCAGAGGCGAACCGAACGTACAGGGGACTACAGACCATTGTATACTTTATAACGTGTTCCCCGGATATCTCCCTCTCCCAAGGGCGAATATGCAGACACTTGAGGAATACAACAAAAAGACCACTCCGGTAACACATATGCCGGAAAGTGCTAACTGGTGGCAGCACAGACCGAAATATATGGCCAGCTATCTTAAGGGATATTTCGGTAAATATGCAACAAAAGAGAACGATTTCGGATACGCATGGCTCCCTAAAGGTGATCTCGCTAAAAGCGAGCGCGAAGGTGATTACTCCTGTATCTATTGCTATGAAAAGATGGCGAAAGGGGAGATTAAAGGGGGATCAATCTGGGCACACAACCCATGCCAGAGTATCCCTAATAGTAACAATATCCGGCAGGCCCTAACAAACCTCGACTTCCTTTACATAGCAGAGGTACACCAGAATGAGACAACTGATTTCTGGCACGGCCCGGGGATGGATCCGAAAAAAATCAAAACCGAGGTATTTCTATTCCCTTCATGCCACAGGCTTGAAAAAGAGGGAAGTATCAGCAGCAGCCAGAGGATGATCGGCTGGCACTATCAGGCAGCTAAACCCAAAGGGAAGTCAAAGGCAATGGGGCAGATCATGATAGAGATCATGAACGAACTTATCGACCTCTACAAATCTGAGGGCGGTGTTCATAAAGAGCCTATCGTTAACCTCAACTGGTATAAAAAATATGACGCTGAAGCAATCGCAAAAAGAATTAATGGCTACCATGTTGGTGGGGAGAAAAAAGGAAAACTCCTTACAGGATTTGGAGATTTCGCTGCAGACGGAACGACAGCTGCACTCAACTGGCTTTATGCGGGGAGCATAACAGATGAGGATGGAAACAGGCTGAAACGCACCAGTCTTGCACAGACTCCTATGCAAAAACGTGTTGGTATATTCCCCAATTACGGCTGGACATGGCCAATGAACAGGTGGATTCTCTACAATAGAGCATCTGTTGATAAAAACGGACAGCCATGGGATCCATCAAGAGCAATAATCAGATGGGATGGTGCAAAATGGGAAGGTGACGTTGCAGACGGCGGTTATCCTCCAATGGCAAAAGGAGGGAAAAATCCATTTATAATGCTCCCAGACGGACTCGGTCAGCTCTATGGAACAGGCCTTGTTGATGGTCCATTCCCTGAACACTATGAGCCTACAGAAACACCGATCACAAATCACGGTCTCTCTAATCAGCTCACAAGCCCGTGTTCAAAAATAATACCAACTGATAAAATAGCTCCTCCTGCTGATCCAAGGTACCCGATTGTACTCACCACGTACAGCTTAACAGAACACTGGTGCGGTGGCAGTGAAACAAGAATGGTACCATCACTCCTTGAAGCTGAACCGCAGCTTTATGTTGAGATGAGCCATGAACTCGCAAAAGAGAAAGGTATTAAAAACGGAGACCCGGTTATACTTGAAAGCATCCGAGGCCGTTGTGAAGCAGTAGCCATGGTAACAGTTCGTATAGTACCGTTCAAAATCCAGGGTAAAACAGTACACCTTGTAGGTATGCCATTCGCATTCGGATGGACAAAGCCGGGCATAGGTGATGCGACTAACCGTCTCACCCTTTATACAGGAGACCCGAACACATCTATTCCTGAATATAAAGCGTGCCAGGTTAACATCAGAAAGGCAGATAAGGTAACTGAACTATCCTACGAAGAAATAAAAGTGGAGGAACACCATGGCTAAGACATTCTTCATTGATACATCAAGGTGTACCGCGTGCAGGGGATGCCAGGTTGCCTGTAAAGAGTGGCAGGGTTTCGAAGCCAACTACACAAAACAGCTGGACTGGGGGAGTCACCAGAATCCCCCGGATCTAAATTCCCTGAACTATAAAGTTGTACGTTTCAATGAATTTAAAGATAAAGACCGTGTAATATGGAACTTTTTCCCTGACCAGTGCCGGCATTGCATTGAACCCCCATGCAAACTCGCTGCTGACGGTGAAGTTAAGGGAGCGGTTGTTATTGATAAAGCAACAGGCGCCGTAATATTTACAGAAAAAACAAAGAAGATATCCAAAGAAGGATTTCTTATGATGAAGGAATACTGTCCATATAATATACCGAGAAGAAATGAAAAAACCGGTATAATCAATAAATGCGACATGTGCCTTGAAAGAGTAGAAGAGGGCCTTGTCCCGATGTGCGTAAAAACATGCCCTACAGGTGCAATGAATTTCGGCGACAGGGATAAGATGCTTGTACTGGCATATGAAAGGCTCGCTATAGTTAAGAAAGAGTTCCCTGAAGCTTCACTTCTCGATATTGACAACGTAAGGGTAATTTATCTTATAACACATAAAAGAGATACTTATCATAATCTTGCGATGCTGGATGAACATTCAAAATCGGGAGTGCTTGCATAGGATTTTTAACAGGCCGGTGCTGCGGTAAACCTGCAATACCGGCCTGAATTTCATGGCCGCTGAGGGCTTAATCTCCTGAATGCACTTCTGCTATTTCTGGCATAATCCTCATATAGCACTTAGTGAAGTCCGGATTAGCCCTTGGAAAGTAATTACAAGGAGAACTTTCATGGAACGTTCATTATCGTTTTTAAAATCACTGGTGATCGTTGCAATGGCCTCTCTGGGAATCCTGACAACCTCATGCGAAGCAGAAAAAAAAGCTAATGCTGTTGAAAAGATTCCCTTCAGTCATGCAACTCATATAGAAAAATATAATATAAAAGACTGCGGCACATGTCATAAATATGATGATCAAAAGGCATTCCGCGGAATGCCCACTGTCGGAGACTGTACCGTATGCCACGACCGTAACGGCACGCTTACCGGTAAAGATCATATGACTCCGCGGAAAAAGAGTATATTTGATTCTTACACGGATAAAGACAGTCCGTGGGTTTCAAAAGCTGAAGATAAACAGCTTGTTTATTACAGCCATAAAGTCGCGCTCTCATCTGAAATGCCGGATGGCAAAAAACAATTAAGATGTACGCCATGTCATGGAGACAGGGTCAGTTCAAATTCCACGGCAAAGGGTGAGAAACTGATGAAACAATGTATTGAGTGTCATACATCATTTAAAATGAACAACCAGTGTGATGTGTGTCACAGGTAACAGACTTTTAGTTTTGAATAACAATTTACCTTTTCAAAGATTTTATCATTTATATAAAATAAGTATTGAGTGATAATGGTCATTCTGATTACCCTGACACGGAGGCACCCGGTTTATAAAGCCAGGCTATTCCGTGTCAAATCTTTGAATTTTATGGAGTCTTTATGAAAGCTATTGCCGGATTCAATACTGAAGAAATAAAAAAAGCTGCAGAAGAGATAAAAAGAAAAAAACCTGATTTTGAAATAATGATCAATCTTTATGAAAGTATTTTTATTGCGCAGGAGAAAGCTAAAGAGAGCATAAGTCTTCCTGACTTTAATATTTCCGAAGAAAAATCAGCAATTAAACAGGCGGAAAAATTTCCTCTTACTGCTATTCAGGAATTTTCAATTGATTACGAAGTATCAGAAAAACTATTTCTGGATATCTGCGATATACTTACCGCTACAGAAAATGAACTTTCTGAAACAGTCAGAAAAATTTCCTCTCTTACCAAAGAAAAGAAAATCGATTTAAAAAAACTTTTTCAGACTTTTATAAAAGAAGATGAATCTTTATTTATTGAAATTGAAGAAAAGCAGGATATAGACAAACAGGTACTCGGCTTTTTAGTCTACAATGCTCTTAAACCGTCACTCTCTTCTTTCTCTGCGATGATATCTATTAATCTAGATAAAGATACCGAATGGGACAAAGGTTATTGCCCCGTGTGCGGCTCAATGCCTGAACTGTCGCTTTTTGAAGAAAATGGAAAACGTTTTCTCATCTGCGGGTTCTGCGGCCACAAATGGGCATCAAAAAGAATTTACTGCCCTTTCTGTGAAAATACCGATCATGAAACACTTCAATATTTCGACATAGAAAACGAAGAGGAGTACAGGGTGGATGTCTGCCACAAATGTAAAAAATATATCAAGACTATTGATATGAAAAAAACTTCGCGGACTATCTATCTCCCGCTCGAAGTTCAGTCAACTCCCTATATAAATTTTAAATTTGAAAAAATGGGATACAAGCCGGGCAATATAAAAAATTAATCTTCATAACATAAATCTCTTTCACGCCTTTACAAAGAATAGAGGAAAAAACTCACACCCTTTTATTTTATGAAATCGGTAGTTATAAAAATTAGAACAAAAATAATTTTAGTATATTAAAATTTTAATAAAAATATACTCTTCCTGAATTAAATTTTTTA
>CAZVFJ010000182.1:0-5372 GCA_964625825.1 uncultured Leptospirales bacterium
AGCTTCCTGCGGCTTTTGTATATATATTTGAAGCAGCATTCGGTAAAGCTGAAGCAGTTGGAGGCGGATTTGCCGGGGCAATGGTAGCTATGAGGTTTGGGGTTGCACGTGGTGTTTTTTCAAACGAAGCAGGCCTTGGAAGTGCTCCTATAGCCGCTGCTGCCGCAAAGACAGATCATCCAGCACGTCAGGCGCTGGTTTCTATGACAGGAACCTTTCTTGATACAATTGTTGTATGTTCCATAACAGGACTTGTCCTTGCCATAATTATGATGAAGCCTGATTTTGCACGCGGCGATCTTACCGGTGCGGCTCTTACAACTATGGCTTTTACTCACTCTCTCGGCACTACCGGCGGATGGATTGTTTCGATAGGAATTATACTTTTTGCGTATTCCACTATACTTGGATGGGCATATTATGGGGAAAAATGCGCGTCATATCTTTGCGGAGTAAAGATTGTTCTCCCTTATAGAATTTTATTTGTTCTATTTGTCGCAATAGGCGCATGTCTTAAACTTGCCTTTGTATGGGATTTTGCTGATACAATGAACGGGCTTATGGCTATTCCGAACCTTATCGGCCTTCTTCTTCTCAGCAAGGTTGTTGTGTCTGAGACAGAACATTTCTTTGATACAAAATATAAAGTTGAAAAGAAGGATGAAAAGGCTGCATAATTTCTATTCTTTAAATTGAATTTTTTATAAACGTGTATATTCATCCCGGTATTAACCGCCGGGATGAATAATTTCAGGCCTGCATTCTTCTCACAATGATCCCCATCATGTTGTAAATCAGCTGCGCGGCAGCATAATCAGATACAATTGAATTTTTTACCGGAGCAAGTTCCACAACATCAAATCCCCTGATTCGTTTAGTATCAGGAATCGAATCTATAAACCTGAAAAAATCATACCAGAAAATCCCCCCGGGAACCGGAGTTCCTGTGTGTGGAAAAACCGAAGGGTCAAATCCATCAACATCAATCGAGATGTATATATCATCCGGAAAGTTCACCGGGAAATCTATGTTGAAAATATTTTGTTTGTAAATTTTTGATGCATCATAGGATGTAATGTCACTCTTTGCTTCCCTGTAATCCCGTTCTTCTATGGAATATCCGCGGGTCCCGATCTGGATTAGCGGCACACCATGTTCATGAACCCGACGCATAACACACCCGTGTGCAAATTTTTTCCCACCCATTTTATCACGGAGGTCTGCGTGGGCATCAAAATGCACTACCCCGATATTTTTGAAATGTTTTTTGTGGGCTATTATAGGCGCATATGAAACAGTATGTTCTCCACCCAGAGTTACCGGAATTTTATCCCCGGCAAGAATTGCAGTGACTATCTGCTCTACATCCGCAAGTACATCTTTATCTTTGCCTGAACAGTCAACAGGTTTGCAGGTATAGATTCCATGTTCAAGGGGAACTGAAACTCCGTCAAAAGCCTCAAGCTGCTGAGATGCTTCAATAATCGCAGCGGGGCCGCGAAAGGTCCCTGTCCCGTAAGATACGGTCTTTTCGTATGGCACGGGGAGTATATGAAAGAGAGAATCACTCCCCATCTTTCCACCCTCGCTTTCAAGAAAAAATAGACGCTCTGTCATGATAACCTGCTCCTGAAATCTTCGTAACCAAAAGTTTTTTTATGAAGGATCTCTCCTGTGGCTGAATCGTAGTAGTATATATCCGGAAGTTTAATTCCGTTAAAAGTATTTGTCTTTACCATGGAGTAGATCGCCATGTCTGTGAATATAAGCCTGTCACCTATTTTTAGAGGTTCCCGGAATGAGTAATCGCCGATTACATCACCCGCAAGGCATGAAAGCCCGGCGAGCCTGTATGTGTGGTTTAACTCTCCCGGCTGTCCGGAGTTTATAACATGCGGCCTGTATGGCATTTCAAGGACATCAGGCATGTGAGCCGCTGCTGATGTGTCCAGTATGGCGATATTCATACCGTTGTCTATTATATCCAGAATCCGGGATACAAGAAAACCTGTGTTAAGCGCAACAGCCTCACCGGGTTCCAGGTATATCTGTACATTGTATTTTTTTTTAAAACCGGTTATAACTTTACAGAGAAGTTCAACATCATAATCTTCACGTGTTATGTGGTGCCCTCCGCCAAAGTTAACCCATTTGCACTGTGAGAAAAATTTACCGAATGATTTTTCCGCAGCCTCAACTGTGCGAGCAAGTGCATCTGAGTTCTGCTGGCATAATGTGTGGAAATGCAGGCCTGAAATGTATTCAGGGAGCCTATTGGGAAAATTTTTCCGGGTAATCCCGAGCCGAGAAAGCGGCGCGCAGGGGTCGTATATTTCAACTTCGGTTTCACGGTGTTCCGGGTTTATGCGGAGCCCGAATTCGATCCTCCCCGCATTTTTTTTTATAAGGGGGAGGAACATTTTGTATTGCGAAATTGAATTAAAAACAATATGATCCGAAAGCTCCGCCAGTTCAGTAAAATCAGCTTCGCTGTATGCAGCAGCAAAGGAGTGTACCTCTTTTCCGAAATCTTCTCTACCGAGTCTCGCTTCGTGAGGTGAACTCGCGCATATTCCATAAAGATACTCACGGATAAGAGGGAACGATGAGAACATGGCGTATCCTTTAAGCGCCAGGAGTATCTTTGCCCCTGTTCTTTTCTGTACCGAGTTCAGGATCTCAAGGTTTTTTCGCAGGAGGACCCGGTCAACGACAAATGATGGCGTTGGGAAGAGGCCCGGGTCTATCACCTGAATATTTCCTTCCACGGCAGGCCATGCTTATTCAACGCGTCCATGAATGGATCGGGATCCATCTGTTCCATGTTGAAAACACCTTCACCTTTCCACAGGCCTTTTATAATCATCATTGCTCCGATCATCGCAGGTACTCCTGTTGTATATGAGATTGCCTGTGACTTAACCTCGCGGTAGCACTCCTCGTGATCGCAGATGTTATAAACATAGTATTCACGAGGCCTGCCGTCTTTTATACCTTTTATATTACAGCCGATGCATGTCTTACCTTTCGTGCGCGGGCCGAGGGAAGCGGGATCCGGCAGCAGTGCTTTAAGAAACTGGAGCGGTATAATATCAATCCCGTTAAAATGTACCGGCTCTATGGAAGTCATGCCAACATTCTGGAGAACTTCGAGGTGCTTCAGATAGTTGTCAGAAAAGCTCATCCAGAACTGTGCTTTCTTTATAGTCGGTATATGTTTAACCAGTGATTCCATCTCTTCATGGTAGAGCCTGTACATTGTATATGTCCCGACATTTTCAGGACATTCGAACTGCATCTTCATCGACATTGCAGGAGTTTCAATAAACTCTCCATTCTCCCAATGCCTGCATGGAGCCGTAACCTCGCGGATATTGATCTCCGGATTAAAATTTGTCGCGAAGGCGTATCCATGATTACCGCCGTTTACGTCTATTATATCGAGTTCATGAATTTCATCAAAATGATGTTTCAGGGCATAAGCAGTATATACATTTGTTACGCCCGGATCAAATCCTGAACCAAGAAGTGCTATTATCCCGGCGTCTTCAAATCTCTCCTGGTACTCCCACTGCCACCTGTAGCAGAATTTTGCCTCGTCCCTGGGCTCATAATTTGCAGTGTCAACATAATTAACTCCTGTTTCAAGGCATGCATCCATTATGTGGAGATCCTGGTAGGGGAGGGCAACGTTTATTACTACATCGGGCTTTACATCTTTTATGAGTTTGACAAGCTCAGGTACATTGTCAGCGTCAACCTGTTCGCATCGTATAGGTCTTTTTATCTGAGAGGCAATATTTTTAACCTTGCTCAGGGTTCTGCTTGCCAGGCATATCTCTTCAAAAACTTCAGGAACCTGCGAGCACTTATGTGTTACAACCTGTCCCACTCCCCCTGCTCCTATTATAAGAACTTTTCCCATATATTTTACCTCCTATTTTTCGAAATATGTATATCCTCTGAGGCCGTTATCATATGCATTCATAATCAGCCGGCGTTCTTCCACTGTTATATTTCCGTCCCGGATGGCCTGCTCTGCAGTCTCCCTGAAGTCAAGGATCATCTGCTTCGGATTAAATTCAACATAAGAGAGGACATCCGCAACAGTGTCTCCTTCGATCTCCCGCACAAAGTCATATCCCCCTGTGGAATATATCCGTATGCTCACAACATTGGTGTCCCCAAAAAGATTATGGAGGTCACCAAGTGTCTCCTGGTATGCTCCTACAAGAAAAATCCCGAGATAGTAATCCTCGCTCTCAGAAGGCTCGTGCAGTTGGAGTACATGTTTTACGTCATGAAGGTCAATGAAGCTGTCTATCTTTCCGTCACAGTCACATGTGATGTCAGCTATTACCGCGTAACGCTCGGGCATCTCCTTCAGCCTGTGGAGCGGCATTATCGGGAAGAGCTGGTTTATCGCCCAGTGGTCAGGGACAGATTGAAATACCGAGAAGTCACAGTAGTATATATCCGCGATTGCAGATTCGATATCGCTCAGATCCGGCGGCGACTGTTTCATTTTTTTCTTTTCTTTCGCGATTATACTTATTATGTTCCAGAAAACAGTTTCCGCGAAGGAACGTTCCCTCAGTGAAATTTTCCCGTGCTTGAAGTTCTCTCTTATCTCATCCCTGTAATACAATGCGTCATTGTAGCATTCCTGAATATTTTTCAGGGTCATGGTCTTTAATATGTAGTAGAGACTTTTAACCAGATCATGGGAGTCTTCCGGGGGATTTTCCGGGATCTGAGTTATCTCAAATTTCGCAACATCAAGTACATTAAATATAAGGATGGAGTAAAAGGCAACAGTGGCCCTTCCTGATTCAGTTACAATCACAGGGTGGGGAATATTCTCCTCATTCATGGTTGACTGGACAATTTCTATTATATCAACACAGTATTCATCTATTGAATAATTTCTGCTGTTGGAGAAATTAGTATTTGAACCGTCGTAATCAACCGCAAGCCCTCCACCGAGGTCGAGGTAACCCATCGGCGCTCCCTCTTTAACAAGGCCCGCATAAATTCTTGCAGCCTCAACAACAGCAGAACGGATGTCCCGGATATTAGGTATCTGTGAACCCAGGTGGTAATGGAGTAGTTTCAGGGAATCGAGCATATTCCTGCTCTTCAGGAGGTCGAGCGCATCCATAAGCTGCGCGGTGTTCAGCCCGAAGATACTCCTGTCTCCTCCTGACTCTGTCCAGTGGCCGCCCGCCTTGGAGGAAAGTTTGATCCTCATCCCTATTATGGGCTTTACTTTCAGCGCCTCAGATCTCTGAAGGATAAGCTCAAGCTCACCGGGAACCTCTATAACAAAGAAACATTTAAATCCCATCTTAACAGCGTAGAGTCCGAGGTCG
>CAZVFJ010000182.1:5382-6988 GCA_964625825.1 uncultured Leptospirales bacterium
ACCTGCCTCCTTGTCTTTCAGGATTGAAAGGGCTGCAATGAGTTCTGCCTTGCTCCCCACTTCAAGACCGTGGTGATACCTCTGGCCGAACTTTGCCACCTCTTCAATTACCTGCTGCTGCTGGTTAACCTTAATCGGGTAGACACCTCTGTATTCACCCTGGTAGTTCAGCTCTTTAATCGCCTTTCTAAAGGATTCATTTATGTGAGTAATCTGGGAGTCCAGCAGGTTCTCTATTCTGAGGAGAACCGGCATCTCAAGGCCCCTCTGCCTTATCCCGGCAATAATTTCCATAAGACTTACATTAACATCAGACCTGGTGCCAAAGGGGCTGATTGTAACCTCTCCGTCGGTGGAGATGTTAAAGTAACCGGCGCTCCAGTTTTTTATGCCGTAGAGCTCTTCAGATTTTTCGGTGGTCCAGCGGCCGAGTAATTCTTTTTTAATCATTCCACTACCTGCATGAATATTGTTTATATTAACGCAAAAAATAATAAGTTTTAATAAATCATATGCGTTGCACTGAGAGAATGCATCTTAATTATTATAACAAATAATTTATATCATTTACCGGAATTAACCGGGAGAAATGCATTTTTTTAATTATCCGGGATTTTACAATAAAAAAATGACGGTGGAGATTAATAATATTTTTATGAGACATAATTAATGACTAAACTATAACAGAAAACTGCCGAAAATTATCATAGACGCGGGATTTTGTTCAGGCAATGAAGAGTAAATTAATCATATATATATTTTCGGCCATGCTGATAATTTTTGCAGCATCAGGAGCATATGCCGATAGCGGAATAACAAGGCTGGAGAACCTTGACCACAAGAATAATTCCGTATTAAAATCATTGAGGAATGATGTTAAAACCGCCTTATTCACCATCAAAAGCAGAAGGAGCGATAAAAATCTTCCTGACCTGAAATTCTATAATTATAAAGTGAAGCAGGGGGAGAACTTCTGGGTTGTACTTTCAAAGTGTTCAATGGATATGGATACACTTATGACAGTAAACGGCCTGACATCACCGTTCCAGGTTGTACCGGGTACGATTCTTTATATACCTAATATGAGGGGGGTAATTATTCCCGGTGAGAACAGGAAAGAGATATACGATGTCCTTGCGAAGGAGAATATTGATATAAGGTATGCACGTTCTGTAAATAAAAGCCGGGAACTTGATAAAAAATTTGTTTTTATTCCATGCGGCAAAATTACCGGCGTGGAGAGGGCACTTTTCCTCGGCACAGCATTTTTATCTCCTGTAAAGGAGGGGAGAACGACTTCCGGGTTCGGCACCAGAAAAAATCCATTTAACAGCAGGATAATGGAATTTCATAAAGGTATTGATATTGGCGTACCTATGGGTACAAAAATCCATGCATCGAGGAGCGGGCGGGTTGTGTTCAGCGGTTACGAGGAGGGTTATGGAAACCTTGTTATTCTTGAGCATGAATTCGGATACCAGACATTTTACGGACACCTGAGCAAGGGTCTTGTGAGAACCGGGGATTCAGTTAAACCGGGGCAGGTGATAGCTCTTTCAGGTAATACAGGAAGATCAACAGGGCCGCATCTGCATTTTGAAATAAG
>CAZVFJ010000183.1:0-6893 GCA_964625825.1 uncultured Leptospirales bacterium
ATACCGGGCGGAACAAATCTCCCCATTTATGATGAACTCTGCAAAAGCGGTATTACTCACATCCTTGCGCGGCATGAACAGGGAGCCGGTTTTATTGCCCAGGGCATGGCCCGTTCAACGGGAAAGCCTGCCGTAACACTTGCTACATCAGGTCCCGGTGTAACTAATCTTCTTACTGCCATAGCAGACGCAAAACTCGATTCTGTACCAATAATCGCAATTACAGGCCAGGTCGCGCTCCCGCTTATCGGTACAGACGCTTTCCAGGAAGTTGATACTTATGGACTCACTATACCTATTGCGAAACATTCGTATCTTGTAAAAAACGCCGCTGAACTCCCGGGTATAATGTCCGAAGCATTCAGTATCGCTTCATCGGGAAGGCCGGGTCCGGTTGTAATTGATGTCCCCAAGGATGTTCAGTTACAGGAGACAGATCTTACCATTGAACTGCCGTCCAGCTCTCACAAGACACCTCCGCCGGACATTAGGTCAATTATTGAAGCCGCAAAGATGATAAACCAATCCCGTAAACCGGTAATATACGCGGGCGGCGGCGTCATTGCCTCAAATGCATTTGCAGAACTTGAAGAACTGGCGCGTATGAACTCTATACCTGTTGCTGTATCCCTCATGGGGCTCAGCTCATTCAATCATGATAGCAAACTGTACCTCGGGCTTCTTGGTATGCACGGGAATATCAGTACAAATCTTCTTATGGATGAAGCAGACCTGGTCATCTGCATCGGAGCAAGATTCGGCGACAGGACAACTGGAAAGCTTGCCGGCTTTGCCGCTAAAAGCGCTCTTATTCATATAGACATAGATCCCTCGGAGATCAACAAAATAAGAAAAAGCAGAATACCGATCAGCGGAGATGCCGGGAAAATACTTTCAATGCTGCTTCCCCATATTGAGAGGAATGAAAGAAAGGAGTGGAGAAATACAGTAAACTCAGTGAGGTCAGCCCATGAAAAAACTCCAGCATACATGCCGAACCATCCGGTTAGCATTATAAACCGGATAGCCGCAGCAGCTTCATCAGATGCGATTATCACAACAGATGTCGGTCAGCACCAGATGTGGGTTGCCAGAACCTATCCATTTACAAGGGGTAGAAATTTTCTCACTTCAGGGGGACTAGGCACAATGGGCTTCGGCCTCCCTGCGGCGATAGGGGCCGCGTATGCTAATCCCGGAAAAGAAGTCATATGTTTTACAGGTGACGGCTCAATCCTGATGAATATACAGGAGCTTGCGACTCTTGCTGAACTTAACCTGAATGTAAAAATTATACTGCTGAATAATAGCCAGCTCGGCCTGGTACGCCAGCAACAGGAACTTTTTTACGGAGGTAACTATTTCGCTTCTAAATTCATCTCCTCACCTGATTTTGCTGGTATTACAAGACATTTCGGGATACGCAGTGTCACTATTGATTCCAGCATGCACAGTTCATTTCAACCTGAAAATTATTTCGGAGAGAGCGGCCCTCTCCTCCTCAACATAACAATAGATACTGAATTCAATGTTTATCCGATGGTACCTCCCGGGGAGGAGAATAGCAAGATGCTGAAAGAGGCAGCGTGTGAATAAACCTGGAATAAAGTAGTACATTTATCAAAAGCTATTACTATTATAAAATAATTATTTGTTGCAATAAATTTATCTTAAATATTTAATAAAACATAATTTGATAAATACATAATGTTCTTTAGACCAAACAGCATTCATGATGTAAAATAATGGAATACACACTAATGTAGTAACTTTGCATTCAGATATACCGTTATAATGCATCCGCACTGTAGAATATAATTTAAACCGGGGACACAATCCATATGCGTGGTGTTAAAAAAAATGTTTTAAAAAAAATTCTATTTTCTGAAGAACTGGCAGAAAAAATCGCCATACCGGAAGACTCAGGTGTGACTGTTATTCTCTCTGATAATATAGAAAAATCTCTGGATTCAATACTCCTTGAATCTGATAATACAGTACTTCTCACTCTTATAATAATTCCCATAGACAGGTATGCTGCAATTTACAGATATCTTAATCTTATTGATTACTCAAAAATATTTTACCAGATGCTTCTCATCGGAAATGAGGAGAATCTTCCCGGACATAATTTTGACAGACTCTACCATATATGCGACTTTATAGCTCAGGACACATCTCCTTCCAAAATCAGGTTCATTATTGATAAATCATTTTCAATAATAGAAAAGCATTTCCAGAACGAACAAAAGAAAAACTGGTACCACACAAAACTTATCGATGCTCAGAGAGACCAGGAAGACCTTATCAACATAGGGAGATCCTTATCCGGTGAAAAAGATATGGAAAAACTTCTTCGCCTTATCCTCTACCTCAGCAAAAAAATCACCGGAGCTGATGGCGGGAGTATATATCTCGTAGAGGATGATGGAAATGGAACGAAGAGGCTCAGGTTTAAATACTCTCACACATTCTCCCGGGAAATTCCTCTCGAAGAATTTGTAATGGATATGAATAACAAATCTATTTCAGGATATGTTGCCGTAACAGGAGAGGTTCTGAATATTCCTGATGCCTACAGGCTCGATACTTTTGCGCCATACTCGTTTAATCCATATTTTGACAGGCAACACAACTATATAAGCCGCTCTATGCTGGTTGTCCCGATGAGAAACCACATTGACCAGATAATCGGAGTGATACAGCTGATAAACAGCAAAGAAGATTTCTCCGGTATGAAGAAATATGAAAATGAAGCTTTTGAAATAAAGCTTGAATCAGAGAGCGACTTTGACCGGTATGTTGTAACTTTTGATGAAAGATACAATTCTCTTCTTGAAGCCATAGCCGGACAGGCGGCAATAGCAATTGAAAATAACAGCCTGATCAACCAGATACAAAAACAATTCGAAGAATTTGTTAAAGCATCAGTAACAGCGATTGAATCCCGCGATCCCGCAACATCAGGTCACTCTTTTCGCGTTGCCTTAATCTGTAAAGAAATGGCAATCGCGGTTAACAGTATCGAAAATGGATACCTCGGAAAATTCAGGTTCAGCGAAACCGACATCAAGGAACTTGAATTTGCCGCACTCCTGCACGACTTCGGGAAAGTTTATATTGACCTGAACATTTTTAAAAAAGCAAAAAAGCTTTACCCTAAGGATCTCGAAAATCTGAAACTGCGCCTCGACTACCTGTACAGATATATTGAACTCGCCTATTATACAAAAGAGATGGAGAGCATACAGGAAGGCCTTAAGTACAACAAATCTCTGGACGAAAATATTTCGGCCATAAATGAAGAGAAAAACGCAAAGCTCGTGCGCATAACAGAGATAAAAGAGGAGCTTATAAAGCTTAATGAACCTACTGTGACAAATATTGATCCGGATTCAGTTCTATCCTCTATCCTCGATGAAATCATTAATATTGAATGCACTGACATATCAGGAAACAGGCTTGATATACTTACCGAACTCGACAAGGTTAACCTGCGGATAAAAAGGGGGAGCCTCAATGAGCAGGAGAGAGTTGAAATTGAAAGTCATGTTATTGAAACATATAAATTTGTGAGTAAAATTCCATGGCCCCCTGAATATAAAAATATACCTGAAATCGCCCTAAGGCATCATGAAAAAATAGACGGCACAGGTTATCCATATAAACTAAACGGCAGAGAATCCACTTCGCTTCAATCAAGAATGATGGCAATCGCGGACATCTATGATGCTCTAACAGCACAGGACAGGCCATATAAGAAATCAGTTCCTCTCGATAAAGTTCTTATAATTCTTAAGGAGGAGGCCGGGAACAACAAACTCGATTCTGATCTTGTTAATCTTTTCATAGATAATAAAATTTATGAGAAAATCCCGGCAGATGTCCCGTCTTTATAATTTCAGGATATACCTCCCATGAAGGGAGCCGTGGCAGGTAATACCTGATTCCTATCTGTATCTTTTTATAATAAATTCATCAGTAAGAATGATAATCATCGGGAGTTCCAGAATCGCAATTCCCACTCTGAAGGCTGTTACAGCAATATCTATTCCTGATAAATTCATGTCCGAGAAGATCCTGCTTAAAATAAATCCAGCTGAATACGCAAAATGTACATCCATGAGAAAAAGCTGAACCTTCCTGTTCAGGTTTTTCATGTTAAAAAGTGCGACGATATGGCAACTCAGAAAAATCCCCAGCGCAAAACCTGACAAAGTAGCTGCGATCTTCCCGAAGATGAAGTTTGCCATAAACATAAAATAAATAATTTCAAAATAGTAAAGTGTGGCAATATAAGGAATGAGCTCCCCTGCTCTTTTCCTGAAAAAATCCGCATTAATCATAATTCCTCACTGATGTTAATTTTGCCGTACCACGGGAAAAAGTCTATAATAAAATTATTGTCAGCTGACAGTTAAATGCTACAGTGACATAAAATAAGGAGAGCAAATGAGCGAAAACACAATAAATGTAACAGTCCCTGAAGAATATGACCTTGAAAGGATAGACCGTTTCCTTGCCTCATCCCTCGAATCTCAAATTTCACGAAGTCTGATACAGAAGCTTATCAAAGAAGAACATATACTTGTAAACGGCAATTCAACCAGGTCCAATTACAAGGTTAAAACCGATGATGAGATTTCGATCTCATACCCGGAAGCGGAGGTTAAACTTCCATACCCTCAAAATATTCCGATTAATATAATCTACGAAGATGAATCAGTTGCAGTAATAAACAAACAGCCCGGCCTTGTTGTCCACCAGGGGCCCGGAAATTATGATGACACGCTTGTTAATGCTCTCCTGTTTCATATAAAAAACCTTTCCACGGCAGGGGATGAATTCAGACCGGGGATTGTGCACAGGCTGGACAGGGATACAGCCGGACTCATGGTAATCGCAAAAACTGATGAGGCTTATGAAAGCCTTGTAGAACAATTCTCTTCACGGGAAGTTGACAAAAGATATGCTGCAATAGTCACGGGAAAACCATTAAAGGAGCATGATGTAATAGATAAACCGATTGCCCGCCATAAAAAGTACAGGCAGAAGATGTGTGTAACAGAGGATGGCCGGGAAGCTGTAACAGAATACACAATATCAAAAATCTGGCACACTCCAACCGGGACATTCACTATGCTTGATGTAAAAATTTTTACAGGAAGGACCCACCAGATACGCGTACACTTCTCATCAATGGGAAACCCGGTTATAGGCGACCAGATATATTCAAAAAAATGGGAAAAGTACAGAGTCCCCTACCTGCTCCTCGCATCAACATATCTTGCCTTCAGGCACCCTGCCACAGGTGAGAGGATGGAGTTTTCACTCGACATACCTGCTCATATGAAGGATTTTATTGAAAGGCTTGAGCAGCGGGTTGATCAGTAACTGATCCCCACTGCATCCCTTACCTTTGTGATAACCTTCATTGCCTCAACTCTTGTCTTTTCGGCTCCCTTCTTTAAAATTCTACGAACCTCATCAGGATCGTTTTCATATATTTTCCGTTTCTCCCTGTAAGGACGGAAGTACTCAATAATAATTTCAAGAAGTTCCTTTTTAAACTGACCGTAACCGGTACCCCCTTTCAGGTATCTCTCTCTGGCATAGGCAATCTGTGACTCATCGGCAAAAAGTTTATATAAAGCAAAAACATTGCATTTATCAGGATCTTTTGGATCTTCGACAGGAGTGGAGTCAGTAACGACCTTCATTACTTTCTTTTTAAGAGAGGATTCGCTCTCAAAAATCTCCAGCGCATTACCATAGCTTTTTGACATTTTCTGACCGTCTACTCCCGGAATAACGGCAAGGTCCTCCGAAATCTGAGGCTCCGGGAGAACAAAAACTTCGCCAAAGGTATTATTAAATCTTTCAGCAATATCACGTGTAATTTCGAGGTGCTGTTTCTGATCCTTCCCCACTGGCACGATATCAGCATTAAACATAAGAATATCGGCAGCCATCAGCACAGGATAAGTAAAAAGACCAGCAGTAGGTGTAAGCCCCCGTGAAGTTTTATCCTTATAGCTATGGCTCCTTTCAAGTAGTCCCATAGATGTATGGCATGACAGGACCCATGAAAGCTCGGCAACTTCCGGGATATCCCCCTGTACCCAGAAATGACATTTATCAGGGTCAAGTCCCAGCGCCAGAAAATCTGTTGCCGCTTCAATTGTGTTTTTCTTCAGCTCAGTGCCGTCATGAAGACTTGTCATTGCATGATAATTAACTATAAAACAGAAAAGATCACTTGAATTCTGGCTTTCAATCATCGGCTTCATCATGCCGAAATAGTTCCCTATATGAAGATTACCCGAAGGCTGAATTCCTGAAAGTACCCTTGCCATAAACATCCCCTACAATTATATAAATTTCACCAGTATTTATTCCATAACCTATATCAAATAAAAAAACGCTCTATTACCTCTAACGCCGTAGAAAGCAAAGATATACTTTTATTTTTTATATTAAAATATATTTTCATGAATTATTACTGAAATTCCCCTTAATCAAAAAAATCTCAGCAAATTAAGTGTCAATAATAAAATTTTCCTTTACTTATCAATATTATTTTGAGTATATCTGTAATAGCCAGTTCATTTTTATTTCAGGAGTAGAAATATGAAACAAAACGTCGGTAGCGCAGATAAGTTCATAAGATTCATGGTTGGAACTACATTTTTATTGAACATCATAATTCTTGAAACAGGCCCTGTCGGGACAATTATTCTTCTGGTACTTGGTCTTGTAACATGGGCTTCAGCCTGGATAGGATACTGTCCGGCATATGTTCCATTTGGAATTTGTACATGTGGCAATGAATGCACATGTGAGTGTGAAGAAAAATCTGAGTAAAAATAAAAATTTTATACTCTAAATGTCAT
>CAZVFJ010000184.1:0-6888 GCA_964625825.1 uncultured Leptospirales bacterium
GGGGAAACCGCGCTGGAAAGCCTGACGGAGGAGGATATCCGCAACCTGTTTTTTGAATCTTCCCGGAACCATAAACTGGAGGGGATGAGTATTTATTCTTAACCTGTCTATGTTGACGTTTCCGCTCATTGCTTTCCCGAGATTTATGAATCCGCCAAGATTCATTGATAGAGCTTTCTCTCCGCCTGAAGGATTATAGAAATCGAAAGAAACGCCGTTTATCTTAACCTCTGAAAAATTATTTATTCCCGAGGCTCTTGCGGAAAGTTTGACTCCGTTGTCTCCGGATTTGCTCCCTTCAATTGTATATGTAAGGTGTGGAATAGCAAGATCAGCCCCGAGATCCATTGAGCTGCCGTACATCTTCATGAAATACCCAAGAGTAAAAAGAGGGACTCTTGCCTCGATACCCGGATTTTTGAAAAAAAGGTTTTTGAGATTAATTGCCCCATCAACTTCGGGAGCCTTTGCTGTCCCGCGTACCGATAGCGGCGCAAGTGAAATCTCTCCACTCCATCTCATTGACCTGTCGCCTGTCATTATAACATAGTAAGGGTAGAGGTCGCCAAGAGGGATGCGGCTTTCATCCATCTTTATGTTGAGAACCTGGTTTTTAGTAACGCTCTCTACGCTTCCGGAGAGTTTTAACCATGTACTGTTCATAAAATTTACGGAGAATGAATCTATCTTCAGAATATCATTTATAGGGTTATAGAAAATATTATACGCGATGAGGAAATTAAATGGCGCTAGAAATTTATTCTGAAGCCTGACCGGCATCCTCTTCGCGCCGATATTCATGGTGCTCGAAAATTCCTGTGAGTCGCCATTACTGAAATTGAGCATCCAGTTGAGGATGAGTTCAGGTTCGGTTGAAGCTGCCTTTGAGTAGAAGTTTACGCTCATGCTCTTTTCAGGATTGAGTTCAATCTTCATGGTTTTTAATATCCGTACAGCTTCAGCTGATCTCGGTATAGTTTTAAAAGGTGGAACATCAATAAGCGCTTTGAACGTGAGGCCTGTCATGTCGGCCTTCAAATCTGTACCCCTTACATAAACGCAGAGGTCATCCAGTATGAAGTTAAAGAGAAAATCAACAGATATGGGGAGTTCAATGTCGCCTGTTGAAGGTTCGGTATCCTCTTCTTTCTCCTCCTCTTTTTCCGGTTCAGGTTTCTTCTCTGAAGGTTTCATCAGGGTGGCAGCGTTCCATACACCATTTTTTTCATTAAGGTATACTCGAGGTTTATAGAGCCCGATTTCAGGGAATCTTACACTCCCGGTAAAAATTTTGAAAAAGCCGTACCTGATGACTATTTTTTCCATTTCAAAGAGCTTCTCGTTATTAAAATCGGCACCGCTTTTTATAACAAGATTGTTTATAACAAAACCGCTGTACGGGCTGAACTCTTCAACATTAAGTTCGAGTGATCCGTTTGACATGTTGTTGAATGAGTTTTTTGCGAGATTTTCTACAGTCATTGGCGAGAGGTAGAGTTTCGCGGCAATCAGGGCAACTGCGATTATAACAATAATAAGAAGCGGGACTCTTATGAAAAGAGTTTTTATAAACTGTTTAAGTATTCTGAGAGGGAGAGGCCGTTTCCTGATCTCTGCTTTAACTGTTTTTTCTTTACTTTTTTCTGCTGGCTCATCCGGAGCAGCGGTACTCTTTGTTACGGGTTCAACAGTTTCATCAGTTTTTTCCGGAACAGTCATTTCCTCCCGGAGCTTTTTTTTTCGTTTAATATTCTTCTTTTCCGGCTGCTGTGATTTTGACATTTGATTAAACCTGTTAAGTTCTGGATTTATAACAACAAGAATTATAACATCTGAAATTCAAAATAATTAAGACGTCACAATGAATCTTATGTGGATCAGGGAAACGTTTTGTGGCCGTCTTACTTTTTTAATTTAATAATATTATAATCAGGGAATGAGGATTTAAAATCAAGTAAAAAGTGTTTTATACACCGGATGTTTTGGCCCTGTAATCAGAAATAGAAATTAACCTTCATGCTGAATTCATGCCAGTTGAAAGAGTAATCTTTATTCCATGAGTAATCAGCTATTGCGGATACAGAGTTGGTGACTTTGATCCTTTCAGACAAACCGGCCGAGAACCTTGTGTGTATTTCACCGAATGGCGCGTGATAAGCAGAGGCGTATATATGATTTTTCCACGGACCTGAAATCGTAAGTATTCCGGTTTCACCTCCCGCAAGAATATCGCTGTTGTTTTCATAGTCAGGATTAAAGTATGATTTAACACCGCCGAAAATATATATCTGTACCTTTTTCGCAAGGAGAGTACTTAATCCGGCATCGCCTTTTAACTGGAATGCCAGTGTCTCCTTCTCACCCTCCCGGACATTCTGTATTAGTCCCGTATTTAGCAAATAGCATGGGTTAATAAAGAATGAATCTGACGGTGGAAGAGAGATAAGATCAACAAAATCAAATCTCTGAAGTACAAACCTTTTATCCTCGTAATAATAACGCGCCTGGGCCTTGCCGAATATAATCTGTGAGTTCATGTTATATCCGTCATCAGGATCCATAATCTCATGGCATGACTGCCTGTATGAAACCTGTGAGTAAACTCCTTCAAGACTGTGCCCTGTTTCAAAGGCTATTTTTCGTGACTCGTGTGATTCATCGGGCGCTACAGGTGTAGGGATATCTTTTATCGGGTCGAATTTCTCCATGGAATTTCTCTTTGTCAACACAGCCATGAACCTTGTCCTGTAATCCTCCTGGGAAATATCTTTTTTGACAGCCATAAATTTCAGGTAATCAGTAGCGAGGTCGCACATTATAATTTTTTTCTTTTCATCGGTAGTGACAGAATCAATTTCAGAGAGTCCATTATTCCCCTTACAAAAGCCAAGTATAAGATTCTGTTCCCTGCGGTTCAATTTTGATCTGAAATACTGGATCCGGGAATATAGTGAAGGCCTGTAGATTCTTCTGCTGACTATTTTTTTGTCCTGCGCCGCGCGGAGTGTATCTATAGGTTCAACTCCCCACCAGAAGGAATCAGTGATTTTTGTTTCAGGTTTTGCGGCTTCAATAAGAAATAATAAATTATATGAGCAGTTTTCATCAATAAAATAGTAGTCAGAGTATATATTTTCCATCTCAACAACATGGCGTACCATTCTCTCCCTTGCTTCAGGAGTCATAGATATCTCATATTCCCAGATGTCACGCTGTTCTGTATCGCTGTACTCCCGTATCTTCTGGTAATAGGGGAGGAAGGAGTAGTAACCCTTATATAGTCCAAGCAGCCCCTTATAGACAAAAAGCGGCATCAGCGCGTCGTCAGTGGCTGCCGCGTAATTCAGCGATTTGGCGATAAGCCTGCTCCCTCCTTCTGCTTCGACAAGGAGTAAAGTATGGCCGTACATTGAAGCCGGGTTGTTCATAAAACCGGAAGGGAAGACAAGGGTTACTGTTGAAGGATTAATCTCTTTATAAAACCGGCTGAACCATACGTCGCCATCATACGGCAGCCTGTTTACATCAATAGACAGTTTCTCTTTCAGCCAGGCATATCGCGCGGTAAATTTTTCCGTCGGATGCATGATGACTTTATCTTTGGTCCTGAAAAATCCCCTGATTGTTTCTTCAAGTTCAGCCTGAGGATCGTGTTTACCTCTTTTAGCGAAAAAGAACATGGGATCATCAACCAGGCTGGTGTAGCCTCCGGTTAAATTTTTTTTATAATGCAGGATTGTATGCCAGTACTGATCATCAGCAAGATTCAATTTATTAGCTTTTATGATGAGTTCAGAAATATAATTATTTTCATCACCGGATACAGGAGTGACCTCCCCGTAGGAAATCCCCTGCAGCATAATTAATAAAACAAATACGGCCCACAGGCCGTATTTGTAAATTCTTATGAAAACGTTAATAAGCACTATTAGCTGTTAATTTTGTTAATATTTGCAACAACATCCTGTGAAGTTACATCTTTTGATGTATAAATATTGTTGAAATTTTTATGAAGTTTATCTTTGAAAGTATCTTTGTTGTCAACTTTCATTAGATGTGCCAGTGTATCGATGTATTCTCCATCACCTTTAGCTATGTCATTTGCAAGTGAATCCATGTTTTCGGCAACATAAACATCAACAATGTTAACACCAATAACTGAGCCTTCTTTGTAGCCTAAAGTACCTGTTGTGATTGCGAAAGTACCGTTACCGCAAATGCCGTTAAGACATGTGGCGACGAGTTCCATAACCTTGCCCTGTTTTCCTTTAAGAAGAACAGTCCCTATGCCTACTCCTGCATTGTTGGCAAACACACTTGAAGCTATAAATGTGAAGCACATAGTTAAAACTAAAGCTAACTTTTTCATTAAATCCTCCTGATTTAGATATAAACAAAAAATTAATATAAAAAATTTTAATGTCAACTATTTTTGAAGCAGTATATAGTCAAAAACCCTTAAAATTGCTATAAGGTTTTCACTTATGTCTATATATAGAGTGAAGGTCTAGTCCTCCCATGTTCCTAAAAGCTTATTATATTTTAATTTATACTCTGATTCTTTCTTTCCTTTTCTGCATATTACATCATATATTGAAATTGAAAAAGCATCGACTTCGGTTTTATAAGAGATATATTCTTCATTGTGTTTTTTGCATATATTTTCAGCATAATCTTTTATCGGGTCATCTTCATTTGACAGCCTGACTTTTCTCTTTACGGATCCTTTGCCGTCGCGGACTGCCAGGATGTAATTTTCATTGGTTTTAAAGTTATAATTCGTTGTTCCATCATCAATATCCGCCACCCATATATATGCTGAAGAACCGGCGTATTCAGAAGATGTCCAGTAAAAGTATCGCACGTTATCGAAGTTTTTTTTGATTTCCTCCCGGCCCAGTTTAAGAAAATATTCAAATTCTTCTTTTGAGGGGAGTCTCCAGTCAGTGTATCCTGCGGCGTTAAGGTTATCTATGAAATCAAGAGATTCCTCCCATGTCATGTTTTTCCTCGCTGGATCTGCGTCTTTTAGCCACATGAGTCCCGTGCTGTTATCTCTGATTATCCCCGCCCTGTTATCGGTTAACCTTTCATCCGCGGCTTCATCAGATGGTAATATTTTATTGTCGGGAGATTTCCCGTATAAATAGACATTCATCCCTTTGTTGATTGAGGAGATATTTCCCTTCCCTTGAATTTTACAAATGGCAATTGTCATCATCGGGTATTTCACATTAAGCTGAATCTTCCCATCGCCGCTTGATACTTCAAGGACGTCTCCCATTTTAACAGATTTACCAGAAAAAATTTTAACAGTTATCTCTTTTTTCGCGTTACTTATACTGTCCACTGTTCCAATCCCGCTTTCAGCTGCTGTAGCATAGCAGTAAATGAGAAAGATTAGAGGAATTATAAATATTTTTTTCTTCATAGAACAGCTCCGTTAAACATTATTAATATCAGTTTTTATAAATGAATGACTCATGAAGATTAGAACAAGATATTTAAGAATTCAAGAATTTCGTTACAGGTTCCGGTATTTAATGATCCTTTCATGAATATTTTATCTGTTTTTATTTAAGATAAGATAACAGTTTATCATCTTGACTTAAAATAATCTGTATCTGATATAATCTTCCGATATATTTTAAAAGTATAAAATTCTAATGAAACGTATTTTAATAAAAATATTTCTGTTGTTCACGGTTCATCTCTTCCTCTCCTGTTCCGGCGGAGGAGGAGAAACTACTCCTGTTTCATATGATTACCATACTCCGGAGGAGATTGAGGTATTTCTTGACGAGATAAAGCTGAATTATCCCTCAATTACTTCTCTTGAAACTGTGGGTTACAGCACTGACGGAAGAGTAATCCGCGCGATTGTAATATCGGATAATCCCGCTACACTGGAGGGTGAGCCTGCAATACGCCTTACAGGGGGGATTCACGGGAGTGAGATGATCTCCGTGGAAGTGATGATCCGTTTTATTGAATACCTGACATATAATTATAGTATAAATTCTGAAGTTGCCGGGCTCATAAACAGCAGGTATATAGTAATAATACCTGTATTTAATCCTGACGGTTTAGCTGCGAAAAACAGGAATAACAGTAACGGGGTTGACCTTAACAGAAACTTCAGCTATGCATGGAGCGCCGGAAGTTCACATGGCGATTATGCTTTTTCAGAAGCTGAATCCTGTGCAATGAGAGATTTTTCTGAATCTAATGTTTTTCATTTATCAGCTACATTTCACTCGGGATCTGTTGTTTTAAATATGCCTTTCGATTATGGTGCGGAGCATGATGTCGTATCTGTTGTTCCTGTTGAGAATGCTTTAGTCAGGGCAATGGCGCTTGCTTATACAGAGTCAGGGACTTTTCTTGAAAATCCTGATGTAATGCAGTCTGGCTATTCCTATCATGGTATTATTAATGGAGGAGACTGGTATGTGATCACAGGCTCATTACAGGACTGGAGTTATAAAGAAACGGGATGCCTTGACATGACCATAGAGATATCACGTCGCAATCCGAACTCTGAGGCCGGTGTGCAGCAGGTTTTCATGTACAACAGGGATTCATTAATGGCTTATATTAAAAAGGCCGGTTATGGTGTACACGGGCAGGTTAAGGATTCCGGGGGAAATCCGGTTGAAGGAGTTGAGGTTACAGTTGTTTATAACAGCGGGGGAGGTATAACTGGCGACCTTGTAACAAAAACGGATTCAGAGGGGTATTACTACAGGATACTTACAGAAGGGAGTTATAATCTTGTATTCAGTAAATCGGAATATACTACTTATGAAGAAACAGCTGTTTCTGTTCCGGATGATACAAGTTCTGTTGAACTTAATGTTGTTCTGACTGAAGCTACACCATAAAAAA
>CAZVFJ010000185.1:0-6885 GCA_964625825.1 uncultured Leptospirales bacterium
TACCGGTAACCATCTCGGTTACTGTATGTTCAACCTGTATCCTCGGGTTCATTTCAATAAAATAGTGATCACCTCCGCTGTCCACAAGGAACTCAACGGTCCCGGCATTTCTGTAATTAACGGCTTTCGCAATTTTCAGGGCGTCAGAGCAAATCGTCTCCCTCTGCTTTTCATTTATCGAGAGAGCGGGGCTAAACTCGACGACCTTCTGGTGCCTCCTCTGGATTGAGCAGTCCCTCTCGTACAGGTGCACAAGATTGCCATAGTTATCCCCCAGCACCTGCACCTCTATATGTTTCGGGTTTTCAAGATATTTTTCCATGAAGATATCATCGTTTCCGAAAGCCTTAAGCGCTTCATTACGGGCATTGTGAAGGCTGGTGAGGAGTTCCTTCTCTTCACGCACGATCCTCATTCCACGGCCTCCTCCACCGGCCGATGCCTTTAGCATTACGGGATAACCGCAAAGTCCCGCGAATTCGGCAGCATCTTCATCACTTTTTATAGGTTTCTCTACTCCCGGTATTGTCGGGACATTGACGCTGCGGGCTACAATTTTTGATTTAATCTTGTCGCCGAGGCTCTCTATCATTTCTGCTGAAGGACCGATAAATTCAATTCCTGATGCGGCGCACTTTGCTGAAAAATCCGGATTCTCCGCAAGAAATCCATAACCGGGATGGATGGCATCAACACCCTTTTTCAGGGCAAGATTTATAATCTCTTCTATACCGAGGTATGCCTCTATAGGCCCCTTATTCTTCCCGATAAGGTAAGATTCGTCAGACTTTGTTCTGAAGAGCGCATATCTATCTTCACTGGAATATATTGCCACTGTACGGATACCGAGCTCATGGCAAGCCCTGATTATCCTTATGGCAATCTCCCCCCTGTTTGCAATTAATACCTTCTTAAATATTTTCATCTGATATTCTCCGTAAATGGATAAATAATATTTTATATATTTTCTTCATCCTCAGTTGAGTGGCAGAAGCTTAATTATTTTTACCGAAGAAATGTTGAGGGTAACATATAAGCAGCATTCACATCAGAAAGGGATAAAGAACAATAAAATAATGACAGAAACTGCAATCTTTAAAATCTCAGAGTTCTGATTTTTATAATTTTATGTCAATTATAAAAATCAACATATTACAGTAATTTTAAACTCATTGCCGGACTAAAAATTTTATTAAGTAAAATCAATAAAGAATTTCTATTTAATCCTCTTCTTTTGTATTTTTTTTTAAATAACAGATAAATTTCAGTATTTATTCTTTAAGTTATTTCTGGTAAAAAATGCTCTATTACCCCCGCCGCCAAAGGCGGCGGGGATAATAATTCTTAATTTTACACTAAAAAAATATTTAGGAATTATTATTGGATAAATTTACTAAATTAAAAGAGTATTTTTTTGATGCAGAAAATAGTCTATATATAGGCCCAGTTAACGGCGGTTATATATAATTTTTTTTATACTAAAAATTTATTCAGGAAACAGTACTAAAATTACTCTATTCTGAATACCCTTAAACGAGGTGATAATATGCCTGAACTGAAAAGACTGAATATATTTGAAAAGATGAGAGGGCTCTATACTGATATAATGCATATCAGGAGGAGCACACTTATTGAAATAGCGAAGATGGTAATGGAAGATAAACCCGCTGAATTTGTGGAGATGATTCCGTATAATGTCATCAAAACAGATGTCCCCACATTCAGGGATTCCGTATTTGCTGAAAGGGCATTAATAAGAGAAAGGGTAAGGCTCGGATTCGGCCTGGATGTCAAGGAGTTCGGAAAACACTCCCCTGTCCTTTTTGACGTTAAAGCCGCTCTAACTGACAAAAAAATTCTTCAGAAACCTATAGTCAATGTAATCAAGATCGGATGTGAGAGATGTCCCACAGACTCTTTCATGGTCTCCAACCTCTGCAGGGCCTGCATTTCCCATCCATGCACAATTGTATGCCCGAAAGACTGCATTACAAAAGATGATAACGGTGCAATAATAGATCAGGACAAATGCATAAGGTGCGGGAAATGCGCGCAGGTCTGTCCGTACAACGCCATTATATACAGAGAGAGGCCATGCTCCGCGGCATGCGGAGTGAACGCTATAAATTCCGACCAGTACGGTTTTGCGGAGATAGACCACGAGAAATGCGTCAGCTGCGGCCAATGTATTGTATCATGCCCGTTCGGAGCAATCGGTGAAAAATCGGAGATGGTTCAGATTCTCCTGGCACTGAAAAAATCTGCTGCCGGGGGGCCTCCGGTCTGGGCAGAGATAGCGCCGAGCTTTACAGGTCAGATGGGGGACAAGGTGACAACCGGGCAGTTCATCGAAGCAGTAAAGCAGCTCGGTTTTGCGGGAGTCATGGAGGTCGCATACGGTGCTGATGTTGATGTACTCCACCTTGCATCTGAACTTGCAGAAATTGCAAAGGGGAAAGATATTGGAGATAAGCCCCGTTTTATAGGGACAAGCTGCTGTCCTTCATGGGCACAGGCAGCGAGAAATAACTATCCGGAACTGAGTGACAGGATCAGCAGTTCATCCACTCCCATGGTTGAAACAGCAAAAAAAATACGGGAGATGGTTCCCGATGCAAGGATAGTTTTTATCGGCCCATGTATATCCAAGAAGAATGAATGTTTCGATCCCGAAGTAGAGGGACTGGTTGATCACATAATGACATTTGAAGAGCTGAATGCACTTATTTCAGCAGCTGAAATCGACCCTTTATCTCTCTCAGGAAATGAAGATATCAAAGACGCCTCAACAGCAGGGAGGAATTTTCCCGTCGCAGGCGGAGTAGCAGAGGCGATTATTGCACAGGCAAAAGTTATAACAGGTAGTGACCTGGACATCCCATTTGCAGCGGCCGACACCCTCGCTAACTGCATGAAACTTCTGAAAGATATTAAGCAGGGAAAGATTAAACCAGCGCCCTTACTTGTGGAGGGGATGGCGTGTCCATTCGGATGTATTGGAGGCCCGGGAACAGTGTCAACACTTCTCAAGGCGAAAAAGAGCGTCAGGGATTTTGCTGAAACCTCGGAGTGGAAACTCCCGTCGGATTATCTCCAAAAGAAATAAAAGTGATTCTGAATTCAGTACCACCGTTCTTAATAATATTGAGTTTACCCCGAAGCTGCTGAACCAGCATATTGACAAGTGAGAGGCCGAAGCCCCTTGACTTTGCCATCGCAGAAGAGTCAGGAAGTCCCACTCCGGAATCCTTCACAGAAATTTCAACAGTTCTGCCGCTGATTTTCTGTATCCTGATTATTATAGACCCGGCCATCGCTTCGGGGAAAGCGTATTTAAGGGCATTTGTCAGAAGTTCATTTATGATCATCCCGGCCGGAAAGAGGAGAGATGAATCAAGCCTGAAATCCTGAATTTCCTTTATAATGCTGATTTTCCCGCTTCTTGCATATGTGGATGATATCTTTTCAATAAGATCAACGAGATATTCCAGAGTTGAAACGCTTCTGTAATCATCTGATTTGTAGAGCATTTCATAAATCCCCATCATACTGATGACCCTGCTGCGTGCATCCTGAATTGCTTCAATAGCAGCGGGTTCATGCAGCGAATCAGACTGGAGATAAAGGAGGGATGCTATTGAACCCATATTATTTTTAATTCTGTGATGTACCTCTTTAAGCAGAAGCTCCTTCTCCCGGAGGAGACTGAAGACTTTTTCCTCAGCCCTTTTATTTTCTGTTATATCTACTAAAAGGGCAAAAAAACCGTTCACGCAGCCGTTACTGATATGAGGGACATACTCAACTCTTGCTATATGTTCCACTCCATTCAGATCAAGAAGTGTGTTTTCATATATCACCCTCTCCCCTTCAAGAACCCTTTTATAGTAAGGCTCTGCTTTGGAATAGTATGATTCTTCAGCAACATCCTTCAGATATTTTCCCGGAAAATCATCCTTTGTTTTACCAAGCCATTCCGCATAAGCTTTATTGACGTAGACAAATCTTGCACTGTTGTCAAGATACGCAAGGTGTGCCGGAATTCCATCCATTATCAGCTGTAACTTCTCTTCGCTTTCCCTGAGCGCGTCTTCAGCCTTTTTCCTGTCTGTAATATCCCTTGTCACACCAAGTATCCCGACCGGCCTGTTATCCGCATCCCTCAAAAAAGAAAGGCTGCTCTCAAGCCATACAGTATATCCTTCTTTGTGATAATGCTCAAGAACAAGGCGCCTGATTCTTTTATTGCCTCCGGAGGGATCATCTTTCACAAGGTCCTCCTGCAATAGAGACCATGCGAGTCTGAATGATTCTGGTGTGGCAATATCCTCAAGAGACTGGTTAAGAGATTCCGTTTCATCATAACCGCGAAGTTTGGCTATGGAATTGCTTAAATAGGTAAAACGCAGATTAAGGTCCATTGTCCAGATAGTATCCGCGGTATTGCTGGAGAGAAGTCTGTAACTTTCCTCACTTTCACGGAGAGCATCCTCAGCTTTTTTCTGCTCAGAAACATTACTGTATATTGTTACTATCTCTCCAGTGGGAAGTTTAAAAGCGTAATTGTCAAACCATAAGATAAGCCGGTTATCATTGTAAATTTTAGTGGGAAAATTTTCTGTAATGCCGGTTTCCCAGACTCTCTTATAATAAGATATAACTTCTGACTTTAAAATATCAGGTAAAAGTTCTTCGAGAGATTTTCCCACCAGTGTCTCTCTCGCTGAACCATGAAAACGTATAGCGGTACTGTTAATATCATTTATTATATAATCTGAAGGTGTTGAACCATCATTTAGAACCCTGTATATAATAGCACCGCTCGGCATGTTATCAAAAAGCCCGCGCATAAGAGCTCCCCTCTCCATCAGGGCTTTCTGAGTCTCGTGTTCCCCGGTAACGTCCCTGAAGATAACTACTCTTCCCCGGATGTTACCATAGCTATCCTTTATGGGTGAACTGCTTTTATCGATTCTATAGGTTTTACCATTTTTCGAAACAAGAATAAGTTTATTGCGCCATTCCCCCGTTCTGTTCATGTATAAAACTTTATCAAATGGCTGCCCTAACGCTTCAACATCCGCAACATGAAATACATCATACAAATGTTTCCCTGCCGCTTCATCCAGAGTCCACCCCGTAAGGTTTTCCGCGGATTTGTTCATACGGACAATTCGCCCGTCATTGTCTGTTGATATTACGCAATCTGCAATAGACTTAAGTGTAACATCAAGATACTCCTCCCTCTCCCTTGTACCCCGGTGTGCTTCAAATAATTCAAAAGCCATTTCTATTGAAGAGAGCAGAACGAATTCCCCGGAATTCTTAATTACATACCCGTACCTTGTTATATTTTTAACCATCTGTACCATCTCTTTTTCTGCGTGAGAGGTAAGAAAAAGGATTGGAATGTTTCTCCCTGAAAGGATTATTTCCGCGGCCCTGGTTCCGTTAATACCCGAACCGAGATCAATATCCATAAGAACAAGATCGACTTCACTGTTCTCAAGAGCAATCGAGATCGCACTATCTCCGTCACCAGCCTGAATGACATTATAACCGCTGTTAGTAAGAAACTGCGCCTGGGCCATAGCCGTAATCAGCTCATCCTCAACAAGGAGAATGGTCTTGTTCCTGTTTTCTGCGGGCTGTTCAGATTGTATTATATTTTGCATATGCACATAGAAGTAAAAAACAAATTTGTTTAAATAGCCATATTGTAATGGAAAAATCAAGGAATAAACAGAAAATAAACAAAAATAGAGATAATTATACTGGCAGAGAACAATTACTATATAAAGCAAAAAGCCGGAAAATTTAAAATATTAAATTTTGTCAGAAAATCAAAAAATAGATAACAGTCGCAAGAAAAAACAGCGAGAGTATAACAGCAAGTTTAATATACTTTCCCCGTACACGATGAAGACGCGACCTGTGTGCAATAATTCCCTTCTCTGTAAGCGGATATTCTCCCTTAAAATAAAGAGCCTCAATAACCCCCCGGTTTTTTTTAATTATAAAGGATTCTGTGTCAAGATATCCTATATCGATAAGCTCAAGAGTTAATGCTATCCGCGCGGCACCATCTATCCTGAGAGGAAAATCATATTCTCCCCTGTTGTTATAGATTCCGAGTAAATAATCGAAGAGCGGAAAATACTCATCCCTCCTTTTAATCATCTTTTTGATTTCATTTTTATAATCCATAATTAACACCCGGAATATTTAAACATACATATTATAAATATCTGCTTTCGCAGAGAAATTTATTTATATTCAGCGTCCGGTTTTTCAAGTCAACAATAATTACCGGCCTCCTCAGCATTTCGGCATAAAATCATTGACACATAAAAATGCTCCGTGAATCAAATATTATATCTTATCAAAACGAAATGGTTAATGAAAAACATACTGGATAAAAGGATACTCAACATACTTGAATGGCCTCTCATTGAAGAGAGGCTAATATCGCTCTGCTCAAGTGAAACAGCAAAAAGGATTGCAGGCAGGCTGAAACCGATCCCTGAATATAAAATCAGGGTGCAGATAAAAAAGCTCAGTGCCATTAAGGAACTGATAATAAGGGGTTCATCTCCCCAGCTCTCAGGGATAAATGACATATCAGCCCACACCGCGCTTGCCGCAAAAGGCGGGGTTCTTGAAACCGAAGATCTCTTCAGCATAAGAGGTTTCACATCCGCGTCAGAGAGAATAAGGAAATACCTTGGCGTTCACAGGGAGGAGTTCCCTCCCCTGGAAGATGAATACGGCAGAATAAACCCTCTTGATAAACTCAATGCACTTCTTTCTGAATCATTAACAGATAACGGCGAACTTAATGAAGACAAGTTTACATCCCTTAGAAAAATCAGGAAGGCAATATTC
>CAZVFJ010000186.1:0-4492 GCA_964625825.1 uncultured Leptospirales bacterium
TCACGGGATCGATTTTGTTGCGGCTTCAGGTGCTGTTGTTGTATTCACTATGGAAAGAGCCCTGCCTATGGGGATACAATTTTCAAGCGTAATAGCAGTCGGGAATTCGGCCCAGTGCGGAGTTGAAGACATCGTCAGACACTGGGATGAAACCTTTGACGCATCCGGCTCAACGGTAAAGCTCCTTTATATAGAACAGATAAAAAAACCGGAGATACTGATAAAACATTGCCGATCACTCGTAAACAAGGGGGCCAGGATCGCGGCTATCAAGGCCGGAACGACAGAGGCCGGTTCACGCGCTGCTTATTCTCATACAGGCGCACTTGCCGGGTCAGATATCGCTATCAACGCTCTCTTTAGAAAATGCGGAATTACAAGGTGCTATGGGAGGGAGGAGCTGATCTATACTGCCGGAGTTCTTATGCAAAGTGAACTTCGCGGAGGGAATATTGCTGTCGTAACTCATGCGGGAGGGCCTGGAGTTATGGCAGCAGATGAGCTCTGTATGAACGGCCTGAGTGTACCTCCACTTAAAGGGCCCGCGGCAGATAAACTTCATTCTCAGCTTTATCACGGTTCATCAGTCTCCAATCCTATAGACTTTATCGGTACAGGAACCGCTGAACAACTGGAAATGATACTGGATTTTGTTGATTCCGAATGCCCGGAGATTGACGGCTCTGTTGTAATCTTCGGTTCACCAGGACTATTTGATGTAAAGCCCGCTTATAAAGTTCTGGATAAGAAGATGAATAATTCAACAAAGCCGATATACCCGGTTCTTCCATCCACCATGATTGCGCCAGAGGCAATTAATTATTTCATATCCAGGGGAAGAGTATTTTTCCCGGATGAAGTGCTTCTAAGCAGAGCCCTCGCAGCAGTTTATAACACAACAAAACCATTCAATGAAACAATAACCGAAATTAATGATAGAGATAAAATCAGAAGCGTTATTGAAAATTCAGTTGAAGGATATCTCCATCCTGAAGAAATAAAAAGTATAATCTCTGCTGCAAAAATTCCCGCTGCAAGGGAGATACCGGTAACCACTGAAGACCAGGCGGAGTCTGCGTCCCGGGCTATCGGGTTCCCCCTTGTGATGAAAGTCATCGGGCCTGTGCATAAAAGTGATGCAGGTGGCGTGAAACTCAATATTTCAACGGAGCGGGAGGTAAACACTGCTTTTGCGGAACTGATGAATATCAACGGAGCTTCGGGAGTCCTGCTGCAGGAACCTGTCAAGGGAGTCGAGTTATATATCGGCGGAAAACACGAGCCCGGCTTCGGCCATATTATATTATGCGGCATCGGGGGGATATTTGTTGAAATACTGAAAGATATTTCAGCAGGTATTGTACCGGTAGGCATGAATGAAGCTCATGACATGATAAGGCGCCTCAGGGGATACAATTTAATAAAGGGAACCAGGGGGAGAGAAGGAGTGGATGAAGAGAGCTTCGCGAAAATAATTACAAATGTGTCATCACTTCTTTCCACGGTACCGGAGATTAAAGAAATAGACATAAATCCCCTTATCGGGCATGGAGATAAAATTTTGTCTGTAGACTGCCGCATTTTTATTGATAAAAATATTTAATGTTTCTTTCTGCGTTTTTCTGCCTGCGCAGCTTCGCGTTTTTTTCTTGTCTTCGGTTTCATCACGGAGTATCCGAAGGTGCCTATCTCTTTCGCAAGCCCATAATATGAGCCATGGCTGTAGCATATCGGCTTCGCACTCTCCAGCCTGAACTTCCCCGCGTCATCAATAAACCGTTCATCAACATTCACCGCCAACACTTCGGCAAGGAACATATCGTGAGACCCGAGTTCAATAACCTGCTTCACCCTGCACTCAATGTTTACCGGGGACTCGTCTATAAGAGGAGCCGTTATAACCGACGCGGGGACAGCGGTAAGGCCCAGGTGCTCGAATTTGTTTACATCTCTCCCGGAACGGACTCCGCAAAAATCTGTTGCAAACGCAAGATTCTCTGTTGTGAGGTTTATTACGAACTCACCTGTTTCTTTAATTATATTGTAGGAATGCCTCTCTTTCCTGATTGATATATATGTCATAGCAGGAGCGGTGCAGACTGTCCCTGTCCATGCGACTGTCATTATGTTATAGGAGGAAGGTTCACTTCCACAGCTTACCATTACTGCCGGAAGCGGATAAACCATTGTACCCGCTTTCCACTGTATTTTACCCATACCGATGCCCCATTAAGACTCCCGTCTTTATTTTCCGGAATTTTTTTACTTTAATCATTGTAAGGATCGATAGAGACGTGGCAATCTATTTTTTAGTACAAAAAAGTGAGCCGGCGAAAGACGTAATCCATATCGAGATAAAGGCTCAGTGACATTCAGGAGTTTATTCAGCTCCATATATTAGCTCAAGAATGAACGGAGGAGCCTCTGCCACCCTGTTTACCATAAGAAATTTTACGCTTCCATTTATACTCACAACATTATATCTGACTAAACCTTTCGAGCCGGTATAATTCATTATAAGCTCACCATTTCCAGGATTATAGCTGTAAGTCCCGGACTCAATTAATATACTGTCAGGAAATTCAATCTCGATAATAAAGCTCCTGTCGTTCCTGAAATGAGCAGCCCCTTCCACGACGGCATCTTCTGGCCCCATTCTTACGCCTACAATAGTTTCAAAATCTATATGTATCTCTGCATAGAGCCGGAATGTTAACAAGAGAAGAAAAACCGCTATTGAATATTTTAATTTCATAAAGCATCCTCCAGTTAAATCTTTCTCCCGGAGAAGAGGCTTCCGGTTTCTTAATGATTCTGTATTCAAAATAATGAAGTTAACAGGAGGAATCATGAATTTCTTTTAGGTCACAAAAGATTAGGGTGAATAATAAAAAATTATTTATTTCTTATACATGCCAATTAAATATAAACCAATTTACAAATAATATTGTTATTTTTATATATTAAAATTGACGATGAATAATAATTATTATAAATATTATTACACACACAAAATAAGTTTAATGAGAATGGTCAGTTTATATAACAATAAAACCGGAGGACCTGTTACTGTAATAGACACAATAAAAAAATGCATAACAAAATATTTAATATAATCAGCAAAAACAAAAGGAGGATAACAAGTGGCAGGAAAATTTGAAGTTTATAAGGATAGGGGCGGGAAGTTTCGATATCGACTGAAAGCCGGGAATGGGCAGATAATACTTACAGGAGAGGCTTATAACTCAAAAAACGGTTGCCTTGAAGGGATAGAATCAGTCAAAAAAAATTCTATGAAAGAAAGTGCGTTTGAAGTATATGAAGATAAAAAAGGGGGATTCCGGTTCAGATTGAAAGCTGCCAACGGTGAAATTATCGGCCAGGGTGAATCATACACCGCAAAATCCGGATGCATGAACGGGATCGCATCCATAAAGAAAAATGCTAATGATTCAAAAATTATTGAATTATAATAATTTAAAATTTCCTGATAAAATAGCCCCTGAAAAGGGGCATTTTTTATCAGGTTAAGATATTGAATGGAATATTTGACTATTCAAGCCAGCTGTCAACTTTCTCTTTATTCTCTTTAACCCACTTCAGGGCAGTTTTATTATAATCAGCCCTCTTCTCCTGATTTGCCACCATAACTTTTGATATATCTTCATTTGACCAGTTAAACTTATCAAGAAAATTATATACTTCAGGCATATCAGTTTTAAGGCCTTTTCTTACAACAGTATTAATTGTTTCTTCTGCTCCAAATTCCTTTTTCGGGTCTCCCAGTATTTTGAGGTCCCATCTGCCGAATTTCCAGTGAGGTGCCCAGCCTGTTACAACGGTCCACTCCTTCCTGTCAATCGCATCCTTTAAAGCTGCTGTCATTGTTGCACCGCTACCTTCAATCAGTTTAGCATCAACTTTGTTTGTTTTAATAAACTTTTCTGTAAGCTTCATAAGGCCGGCACCGGGATCTATCCCGATTATCTGCTTATTGAATTTATCCGTGTTATTTCTGAACTCCTCCAGCGTATTTATTGTAACATATGCCGGAACAACAAGGCCAATCTTAGCACCTTTAAAATTAGGGCCCAGGTCTTCAACCTTACCCTTCACTTTTTCCATGTAATCAGCATGAGTAACCGGGAGCCACGCTGTTGTCATTGCATCAGCTTCTCCTGAACCTATGGCTTGCCACATTGCCGCAGCTGCTACAGGGACTACTTCAACCTTATATCCAAGCCTTTCCTCAATTACAGCCTTAGCAACATGAGTGCTGGCCACAGCACAGTCCCATTCAACATATACAAGCTTTACAGTTCCTTTAGTCTCTTTTTTTGAACATCCAGTAGTGATGAATGCCGCCAAAGAAAGAGAAATTATAACAAGGGCAATTCTTTTAATCATTCAGTCCTCCGTTTTACAGTTTTAATAAAATTTTATCTTCGATCACCTTTATTCCAGTTTCAAAGTTTTACTGGCCCGGGAACAA
>CAZVFJ010000186.1:4502-6845 GCA_964625825.1 uncultured Leptospirales bacterium
AGCCATAATAACAACGGCAAGCCCGGCTTCAAATCCCATTCCCGGTCGCAGCCTCTGGATTGCCCTCCATACTTCTCCCCCAAGCCCTCCAGCACCTATCATGGAGGCTATGACCACCATTGAAAGGGCCAGCATAATAGTCTGGTTTATACCTGCCATTATTGTTGGCATAGCAAGGGGCATCTGTATCTGAAAAAGTTTCTGATTTTTAGTAGCACCAAAAGAATCCGCAGCCTCAATAAATTCGTTAGGGACCTGCTGAATACCCAGGCAAGTAAGCCGGATTGCGGGAGGCATGGAAAAAATCACTGTTGTAAAAACAGCTGAAACAACTCCCAGCCCGAAGAATGGTATTGCCGGGATGAGATACACGAAAGCAGGCATTGTCTGCATAAAATCCAGAATCGGCATGATAATCCTTCTTGCACTGTTATTGAGAGCGGCAAGTATTCCAAGTGGTATACCGGCAAGTATGGATAAAAACGTGGAAATAATAACAAGAGTCAGCGTTGATACTGAAGCTGACCACAATCCCAGGTTCCATATAAACAACAGACCCAGGGCAGTAAAAACAGCAATTCCCCTTGTGCTGAAATACCATGCAAGCGCTACAAAAATAACAATTAAAAGAGCAGGAGGAATAAACATTAGAAAATCGTTAACCGAGTCTATCCCTACTTTCATAAAAGCCGATATAGCTTTTGTAATAAATGCATAATGCATTGTAGTATAGTCTATAAAAGTATCTACCGCTACATCAACAGGCACTTTAGGTATTATCATTGTGACACCCCTCTTTCCACGAGTCCGGCAATTACCGAACCTCTCGCTATCATACCGAGCAGCCTATTATTTTCATCTACCACGACAAGGGGGTATTTTGAATCAGCAATAACAGGCATTATCTCCTGAAGCGGCGCGTCGGGTGGGACCCTCAACTCAGTAATCTCTTCAACAATATTCTGGAGGTCCCGTTCTCCGCGCTCCACAGCCTGTTTCGCATTTTCAGCCGAGACTATCCCTTTAAACATTTTTGATCTATCCACAACAAATATACTTGATATACCTTTCTCCTTCATTGTATGCAGGGCCATCTTTGGGCCGTCTTTCCCATAGGTTATTGAGCTGCTTTTAATCATTACATCTTTTGCCGTCAGGACCCTGGTGAGGTCCACATTTTCTACAAATTTTTCAACATACTCTGTTGCAGGGTTGGTAAGTATCTCCTCGGGGGTCCCGATCTGAACGATCCTGCCATCTTTCATTAAAACGATTCTGTCGCCGATCTTCAGAGCTTCATTCAAATCATGGGTAATAAAAATTATTGTTTTTTTAACTTTATCTTCAAGACTTATCAACTCATCCTGCATCTCTGTCCTTATAAGCGGGTCAAGAGCGCTGAAGGCCTCGTCCATTAATAGAATATCAGGATCAATAGCGAGCGCCCTGGCAAGCCCGACTCTCTGCTGCATACCTCCGCTGAGCTGTGAAGGATAATAATCAGCCCATCCTTTCAGGCCAACCATCTCCAGCGCTTCCATTCCTTTTGCAACACACTCAATTTTATCAGCCTTCCTGATCTCCAGCCCGAAATAAGCATTCTCCAGAACTGTTTTATTGGGAAACAGTGCAAACTGCTGAAAAACCATTCCAAATTTATGCTGCCTGAATCTACGGAGTTCCTCATCCGGCAGAGATGTCACATCAATTCCGTCAATTATTACTCTTCCGGATGAAGGTTCAAAAAGTCTGTTAATACATCTGAGGAGAGTGGACTTCCCGCTTCCGGACAGGCCCATGATAACAAGTGTTTCTTTATCATATACTTCAAGTGAGGCATCAACAACACCTACAGCGCATCCGGTTTTATCAAGAATAGCATTTTTGCCAGCGCCATCTTTTAACATTTTTAATGCCGGTTTTATGTTCGAACCAAAAATTTTATATACATTTTCTACTTTAATTTTAATCATGTCCAAGCCTGACTGTTTTAAATTTTAATAATTTCTGAAAAAAATGACGGGATACTATCAATTACGCTGAAATTATTCTGATTAACAAAATGATATAGTGCTCACGGAACAAGTCAATAGTGCAAAAGGATTATATTTCTGAGGAAAAAGGACTATTATAGGTTAATATCCGGTGATTTTTAAGGAAATTAAGAGTAGAGTACTGATTATTAAATCTCAATCATATTATTTTTAATCGCATAAACCACAAGTTCTGAGCTTTTATGAACATTAAGTTTTTTCATTATATTGGCCCTGTGTACCTTTACTGTTCGTGGAGATATTCTGAGGGATTCAGCTATTTCGATTCCACTCTTCCCTTCTGCTATCA
>CAZVFJ010000187.1:0-6770 GCA_964625825.1 uncultured Leptospirales bacterium
ATATATTATTTCTCTCATAGGCAAGAGCATAGGAGAGAAATAATATATTCCTTGCAGGGACATAAGTTTCCGGAATATCATCCAAATCAACATCCCTGTTTTTAGGTACGCTTATCCCTGATGCAGGGGTAAGGGCAGACCTGAAGATTTCGGCAGGTATCTCCACTTTAATATGTTTCTTTATTTTAAAAAAGGCAACGAGCTTATCAGCAAATGACACCTCTACCTTATGCCTCTGTTCATAAAGAAAAGTCATAGCAGAAAGTTCATATCCTCTGCTTATGGCTATAGCTGCCGAGGTTGCCGAATCAAGCCCTCCGCTTAAAAGTATCACTCCTTTTCTTGACATAAAGCTGCTCCTTAAACATCTATTATTTTAATACGAGCCCGAGACGTGAAAATAAGAAAAAAAAGTCTCCTTATTTTCAAGTAAAATAAAAATTGTAAAAAAAAGCCTCTTTTTATTTAAATAACCGGCAACTCTCTTTAGTTAAAGTATTTTGATTGACTCGCAGCATATCTTTTTCATAAATTATTCATCTGATTAACATCCCGGAGTATATAAAATGATTGATACAAAACTGCTGGAGATACTGGCATGCCCTGCCTGCAGGGGAGATGTAGAATATGACGCAAGAAACCAGAAACTTATATGTATTGAGTGCGGATTAAAATATCCCGTAAAAGAGGGTATCCCTGTAATGCTTGTAGATGAAGCCGAAAAACCAGAAAAAAAGTAATAAATAATCACTAATTCAAGAAGGTAAAAAATGCGTAATTCAGATAATATACTACTTAAATATACAGGCTACTTTCTGCTCACATTTTTTGTAGCAATAATAGCTTTTTCATTTGGCATGCCTGACATGACCAGTTGTGGCACATCTAATAGTGCCTACATTGCAATTGTAAACGGTAAAAGAATTCATACCCTCGACTTCCTCCGATACAGGGATATGAAATTCAGCCAATTCAGAAATCAAAAAATGGACAGCTTTATTCTCGACAATTTTCTGATAGAACTTCTTCTTCAGGAAAAGGCTGAAAATAACGGATTCATAACTTCTGAAGATCGCATATCAAGGATGATTAAGAACTCAAATGAATTCAAAAATCCTTCAACAGGAAAATTTGATCCCGTTTACTTTCAGGCAGTACTGAGAAATAACAGGCTGAGTATTGATGAATATGAAAAAATAATGAGAAGAGAGATAGAGATATCTGACCTGAGATTTATGATAAACACAGGGAATGCCGTATCAAAAGATGAAGTTGCTTCTAAATCAATCGTGGATGACTCAAAAATTCAGGTCCAATACGCTTTTCTATCTAATGATGACATAAAGAAAAGATTCGAAAAAGAAATTGCCGCAACTGATGGTGATATTGATGCAGAAATATCCGCAAACAAGGTAAAAATAAGCGATCCTAAGACTGACAGAGAAAAAATCAGAAAACAGATTGAAGAGAAACGTATTGATAAGATTAAAAATGATCTTTCAGAAAAAATAAATGGAATTGCATCTGCCGGTGGTTCATTCAACGCTACATCAGCTGTTTTAAATGGCAAAATATTCCGTTCAGCTCCATTTAAAATCGGTGAAATTGTTAAAACAGAGGAAAAAGAACCTAAAAATATTTCAGCATTGAATAACTCTCCGGTTTTTATGGATAAATGTCTGGCTCTCAATATAAATGCATCCTCTCCAGTCATTTATTCATCTTCAGGATTATTCATATTTACTCCAGTTGTTAAGATATTAAAAACAGAATTACCGGATAAAGAAAAAGCCGATCAGATTAAAAGGACTCTCTCAACAGGTAATATAACGATGCTTACTCGAAATCTCATAACAGAGATAAATGAAAAATCAAAAATAGTAAAAAATTTAAAAACTGATTGATATATTGCGTCTGTTAATATATTTTTATATTATATCATGTATATAGCTAATGGGGTTGATTTAAAAGAAGAAGAATTCTCTTTCTTTTTAAAAATTAATTTTAATAAAAAAAATATTTTATCAATCCTTAAATCAGTCCAATAACAAAAAGAGGAGCCTCTATTTCAATGAGTATAAATGCTGAATATATAAACCCTTTTCTTGAGGCAGCAAGCGTTGTTTTTAAATCGATCCTCAATGTCGATCTGAGGAGAGGGAAACTCGTAATTAAAGAAAACCCGATCCCTTCAATGGATGTCGCTATAATAATCGGTATTACCGGCGGAGTTACAGGTGAAATTGTCTACAGTATGAGTTTCCCTATGGTAGAAAAAATAGCACAGGTACTTGTCCCCGGACTCTCTGATGACCAGGTCAAGCATGAATATAAAGATATTGTTGGTGAACTTGCCAACATGATTACAGGTAACGCGATGAATCTTTTTGCTTCGACAGGGAAGGTGATTGATATGACTACACCTACTGTTATAGAAGGGAAAAGCTTCAGTATCACAATGATTAAGCAGACAACACTCGGCATAACACTGTATAGCCCCATGGGTCAGCTTGAGATGAATATTGCCCTTAAATGAGAGATATATCAGTAACCTTGCTTTCATTATATTTTCTTACAATTATTTAATGCAGGGTTACTGATTAATGATTAAAAAAAACTTTCTTCTTTCATTCATACTTCTCTTTATTACTATTCCCATTTTTTACATCCATCCGGAAGAGAAATCTAAACATCCGTTCATTATCTGGTCACATTCAGATATCCAGCCAAAAACGAATGAACATTTAAACAATTTTTCTACAGCTGTTGATGATATAGCAGCCAATGTCGGATATATAGATATTGCCATAACAGCAGGCGATATAGTAGAAAGGAGTAATTCAGCCAATCTATATAAAAAATATCTTGAGACAAGAAAAAAAATCAACGCAGGGGGATGGTTTGAAATTGCCGGAAATCATGAATGTAAGGATATTACAACTTATAAAAATATTATAAACAGCAATCTATATTACTCGGTTAAGGCCGGAAATATACTTATTCTCATGATGTCAAATAGCGAGAGGGGGCAAAGAACAGTAATACCGGATAAGGTATTCCAATGGTGGAGAAAACAGGTTATCGAAAATCAGGATAAAATAATAATAACCGTAACTCATGGGAGCCTTAAAAACAGCGGTCTCATCCAGTCGAAACTTGGAATTAAACGTCAATTCATAAAAAAATCTAGCCTTTTTGAAAAGGTACTAAAAAATTACAGGGTAGATGTCTGGATATCAGGACATTCTCACTTTCCCGGATACCTCCCGTATACAATTTTAAAAAATGATGAAATGGGAGGAACAATTTTTATAGACGATGGAGCCATAAGGGAGGATTTCATGGCAGGTATAGAATCCAGGTTAATTTATTTATATCCCTGGTCAGACAGAATCGTTATCAAACATAGAAATCATGCCGCAGGTAAATTTAACTCATCACTGGAAAAGGAATACAAACTCTCCAAAAAATTCATTTTCAACGCAGGAGATAAAATCTACATAAACGGAACAGTAAAGGAATAAATTATATCATAAAGCAAAAGAGTCTCCTTTTCACTTTGAAATGGTAATACAATCTCTGATACATTTATCCCCGACTGCTTCACAGGCTGCTTTTTTAGCCTCATTTTTTGCGGCTTTTTTTATACATAGATCCATTTTTTTAATACATGCAGATTTACAAGCCTCAACTTTCGGATCAGATTTCTGAGGGCCGGAACATTCACTGGAAGTTATAACAATTCCCGCAAAAAGCAATGGTACTATTAACGACTTCATTAACATCCTCCCTGTATATTAATTATATATACAAACCTGAAAATAAGCAAATTTTATATAAGATTCGAATGAGCAGTACAGTTATTTTCATCGATCACGTAATCGCCAAAAACTGAAGGGGCTTTTTCCTGGAGAACCTTGAGCATCTCAAGACACACTCTCCTTATCTCCCACTGAGCTGCCTTATCAAGCCTGAGGTTAAATACTGTGCGAAATTCTCTAAAATTAGCCGAAAAAACAATCTGGCTTTCGAGGGCATTAGGCAGAATAAAACGTGAATCTTCTTTTTTTATTCCAAGCTCCCTTAATTGAGCGTATGTCTGTCGTGAATTTTCAATAAACTCCCTGTAAAGTGTAAGAGCTTCAGGATTTGCGGCAATATCCGGAGGAACAATATAATTAAACTCAGCCTCGTCAACATATCTCTGAGACTGCTGTGAGAAACTGGCAAGTCTATGCCTGACGAGCTGATGAGTGAATGAACGTGATGCTCCGAGGATTCTAAAACTTGCCGAGGCATGTTCAAGAATTGAATGATGTCCCCTTTTGATTGTACCTCTGATAAAATTCTTTTCGCTCTCATCTGTTATCTTTGAGAGAGATAGATAACAGGTTCTCCCTGCCTCTTCAATTAGCTTCTCAGGATTAGGCGTAATGCCAAGAAGTATAACTTCAGGTTTATTTATTTCCATTTATATACTCCGCGGATACCTGCTGTTAAGAATTAGACACAACAGGTTATTTTTAAAATTTTAAAAACTTTATATGACATAAATACTATGATTTAAGAATAAAACGTAAAGAATTTTTTACCGGTTTTAACAATAAAGAGATATATTCTTCATTATTTATCCGATCTCCACAAATAAATAAGCCCATCATAAAGGTGGGCTCATTCTGACAAATCTCTAATTATGCATCATTAAAAAAACAAATAAAATAATCAACCGATTGTCAGGTTAGAATAATCCTAATTATGCTTAGATTACTTCTTCTACAACGGCTTTATAAAAGTTACATATCCCTTGTTGAGTAAATCTCATCCTTTATGGGAAGTTCTTTTCTCAGATTTTTAATATACGGGAAGAGTTCACCGGATTCTTCATAATATTCACACTCATCCATAATTCTTCTTGCAACTGTGAAATATTTATAAAGTTTCTCTTCACCAGATCTTTTTGACCACTGTTTTTTCAGGCATTTAACCCTTAATACATATCTGTCAGGTTCAGATTCATATTGTCTGATTACTATACAATGCTGGCAGTTGGAGCAGAAAATTTTTTCTTTGGACATGGAAGTACTCCCTTGGAATTCAAATTAATAATAAAACGTGATGTGTTTCAGATGCTTTCAATTTTTACACACAGATAAAAAATCATATAAGAAATAATAATAAAAACAGTCAACAAAAAAAAATTTACTTCAAATAAAAGAGGGGAGACTTTTATCCCCCCTTTCTTTATTTTAAATTATTTTGTACTACTTATCTTATCTTTTTAATGTCAATACTTCCTGAAGCATCTGGTCTGAAGTCTGGATGGTTCTTGAATTGGCCTGGAATCCTCTCTGTGTAACAATCATATCTGTAAACTGATCCGAAAGGTCAACATTTGACATTTCAAGAGTTCCTGCTACAATTTTACCTCTTCCCGCCTCAGCAGCCGGCCCGACGTTTGGAAGACCGGAGTTATTGGAAACCTCAAAAAGATTCTCTCCTGAAGCAGTGAGACCCTGATTATTTGTGAAAACCGCCAGAGCCATCTGTCCTATCGCCTGCTTTGTTCCATTAGAATATACCCCTGTGATGAGGCCTGAATTATCTATACTGAATGACTCCATATAGCCCATTGAATAACCATCCTGTTCAACTGCCTTTGTTGTTGATACAGAAGAGAATTGTGTTATCCCTGAAAGTATATTTGCCTCACCGAGATTCAGCCTTATTGTCCTTACATTTGGATCACCCTGAACCCTGTATTTCGCGTTAATCGCAAGAGTACCCTGATTCATTTCGTCAGGACTTGACGCATCTGACACAGCCATCAATTTTCCATCAGGAGAAAATCTCAGATTTATCCTGCCTGAAGGGTTATTCTGATTATTCTGACCACCTCCCGCCGGGACATCTATTGTCACAGGAGTTGATGAATCTGTCACAGCAGCTGAAGCAGTCCACTGGTTGAATCCGGTTTTCCAAAATGTCATTGTAAGCCTGTGAGTATCCCCAAGATTATCATATACATCTATATTAGTGGTAACAGCTGCTGAAGCTCTCATCCTCGCATCTGCTTCCGGCGGGACTATGGCGTTTCTGGAATCGAGATTACATTTATATCTTACATTATTGGTTTCTTTTGCATCTATCTTCCCGTATACAGGGAGCACAAGATCCTCTGTCTGACCATTAGCTCTTACAATCTTCTGACCATTTGTATCTGTTGTCGCTTTCCAGCCCTGAACTTTCAGACCATTTGATGGATTGACAAGATTTCCGTCCCTATCGAGGCCGAATGTGCCGGATCTTGTATAATACCTTTTATCACCGTCAGCAACAATGAAAAATCCATCACCTGATACTGCAACATCTGTCTGATTACCTGTTGTCTGGAGGCTTCCCTGTGTAAATAGCCTGTCTATTGATGCGATTGTCATTCCGAGACCGACCTGTTTAGGATTCACCCCTCCTCTGTTCTCCTCAGGTTTTGCCGCACCAGCAATAGTCTGAGAAAGCATATCCTGAAAAGTAACCCTTGTGGCCTTGTAACCGTATGTATTTACGTTTGATATATTATGCCCGATTACATCCATTCTTGTTTGATGATTTTTCAGACCTGAAACACCGGAAAAAAGTGAACGCATCATATCAGAAAACTCCTGGTTATTAGTTATATTATATTATCGTACTTAATTTCATCTTTCATAAGCATAGAATTTATATTCTACTGAATTACGTTAACAGTCGCGGGATTGCCATCCTTCCTGCCAGGC
>CAZVFJ010000188.1:0-6736 GCA_964625825.1 uncultured Leptospirales bacterium
AATACTTACAACTCTACCCTGAGGATTATCTTGTGAAGGTTTAAGATATTTATTTCGCTTATTAATGCCCTCAACAATGATGCGTTTATTATCACGATCAATCTTCAGGACTTTGCCACGCTTACCCTTGCTGACACCATTTTTAATAACAACGTTGTCATTTACCTTAATCTTTGGTTTTATATTTTCATTCATGCTGCTATTCATTTTTAAACCCCTTTATAGAACTTCCGGCGCAAGTGATACAATTTTTAAAAAGTTTTTATCTCTAAGTTCCCTCGCTACAGGTCCAAAAATCCTTGAACCTTTTGGCTCGCCTTTAGCATCGATTATTGCTACCGCATTATCATCGAATCGTATATAGGAACCATCCTTTCTTCTTACAGGTTTTGTAGTTCTAACTACGACTGCTTTAAGGACTGATTTGTTATGAACTTTTTTACCGGTTGAATCTTTAAGTCCATATGAAGGTTGCGCATCCTTTACTGCAACAACAATCACATCACCCACTGACGCATATCTTCTTCTTGTACCACCAAGAACTTTAATGCACTGTACTTTTTTAACTCCACTATTATCTGCTACTTCAAGTATGGTCTGCAACTGAATCATGACGCACCTCTACTTCACTTTCTCTATTATTTCAACTAATCTGTATCTTTTCTCTTTTGATAAGGGTCTTGATTCTTCAATCTTAACCATGTCACCTATAGAACATTCATTTCTTTCGTCATGACTTTTTACTTTTTTTGTTCTTTTTACAGATTTTTTATAAAGTGTATGCATTACAAGATTTTCAATTTCAACTACAACGGTCTTGTCCATCTTATTACTTACAACTTTTCCTATTAGCTGTTTCCTATTTGATTTCATAGTATATAAATCCCCTTATCCTCTCGGTTTTCTCATACCCAGATCATACTCTTTTTTCAAAGTCAAAATTCTGGCTACATGCTTCTTCAAACTCTTTATTTTCTTCGGGTTATCTACTTTACTGGTAACAGCCCTAAATCTTTCCTTTCTCAATTCGATCTTAGTATCAAGAAGGCTTTTATTTAGTTCATCCATTGTCAGTTCTTCAAGTTTACCTTTCATTTTACGCCTCTAAAATTGATTACACTATTACACATTAAATTTTTTCAACAGAAATAACTTTAGTTTTAAGGGGAAGTTTTTTTGCAGCATTTTCAAGAGCATCTTTTGCAAGAGTCTCATCAACACCGGCAATTTCAAAAAGAATTCGTCCGGGAAAAATCCTCGCTACAAATCCTTCGGGATTACCTTTTCCTTTACCCATTCTGGTTTCAGCAGGTTTCTTTGTAAAGGGGAAATCTGGAAATATTCGGATCCATAGTTTTCCTCCTCTTTTAACCTTTCTGTTTATTGCAACCCTGGCAGCCTCAATTTGTCGGCTGGTTATTTTACCTGATTCGAGAGCCTTAAGTCCATATTCACCGAACGCAACAGTAGCTCCTCTCTGGGCAGAACCTTTCATTCTGTCCCTCATTACTTTTCTATGTTTAACTCTTTTTGGCATTAACATAAGTATTCACCTGTCCTGTAACTCTTTATCTGGTCTTTCTTTTTACAGAGTACTTATCTTCTTCATCTTCCTGATCTTTGGAAAGAACATCACCACTATATAACCAGACCTTTACACCTATAAGACCGAAAGCGGTTAGGGCTTCAGCAAAACCATAATCTATGTCAGCTCTTAAAGTATGAAGAGGTATTCGTCCCTCTTTAAATGATTCGGTTCTAGCCATTTCCGCATTATTAAGTCGTCCAGAAACCATAATTTTTATTCCAAGAGAACCACTTCTCATAGCATTTGTCATAGCCTGTTTTACCGCTCTTCTATAAGGAAAACGTCCTTCAATTTGCGAAGCTATCTGCTCTGCTATCAGTTTCGAATTCTTTTCAGGTTTTTTTACTTCTATAATATTGATATAGACTGTTTTTGAAGCTATCTTCTGAAGCTGACCCTTCAGTTCTTCTATGTCTGCGCCTTTCTTACCAATAAGAACACCGGGTCTGGAGGCATTAATATTAACATTTACCCTATCAGGAAATCTTTCAATAGTTACTTTTGCTATTCCAGCGCTTTTCTTTTCTTTGGCAATAAATTTTTTTATTTTTAAATCTTCATGAAGATTTTTTGCATAATCTTTCTTCTCATCATACCAGATTGAATCCCATGTACGATTTATACCTACTCTGATTCCTATTGGATTTACCTTCTGACCCATCTTATTATTCCTTATATGCTTTAGTTTTCATCAGATAATATAATTGTTAAATTACTTGTTCTCTTCCTGATTCTGCCCGCTCGACCTCTCGCTCTGGCATGGAACCGCTTCATCGTAGGACCTTCGTCAACAGCGATTTTTTTGATGAAAAGTGCATCTTCAATAATATCAGGATTCTGATATTTAGCATTGGCGCCTGCAGAATAAAGGGTCTTAAGAACAATTCCGGCGCCTTTCTGGGGCATATGTTTTAGAATATCAATTGCTTCAGGAAATGAGAATCCCTTAATTTCATTAGTAACAAGCCTTACTTTAAAAGCTGATATCCTATTTTGTTTTGATTTTGCAGATGATTCCATTATCAATCCTCTTTACTTTTTCTTCTTAGCCACTTTATCATCTTTACTAGTATGGCCCCTGTATGTTCTTGTAGGAGAAAACTCGCCTAATTTATGTCCTATCATATTTTCGGATACATATACCGGAATAAAAGTTTTCCCGTTATGTACCATCAATGTATGTCCAATCATCTCAGGAAATATAGTTGATCTTCTAGACCATGTCTTGAGAGCCTTTTTATTATTAGACGAATTCATCTCTTCAATTTTCTTAAACAATTTTGGATCTACATATGGTCCTTTTTTAATTGACCTTGCCATATCAGCCCTTCCTTCGCTTGATTATATAATTGTCACTATACTTATGTTTCTTCCTTGTCTTGTAACCTTTTGTAGGTTGTCCTGTAGGTGATACAGGATGACGCCCACCGGAAGATTTACCTTCACCACCACCAAGCGGGTGGTCAACAGGGTTCATGGCAACCCCTCGAACTTTAGGTCTTTTATTCAACCATCGTGTTCTTCCGGCTTTACCAATCGTCACATTTATATGCTCTTTGTTCCCCACAACCCCTATAGTTGAATAACATTCACTATGAATCTTTCTTATCTCACCTGAAGGGAGTTTAACAAGACAATAATCTTCCTCTTTAGCAGTAAGTATTGCCGTTGTACCAGCAGACCTTACGAGCTGTCCACCCTTTCCTCTATGAATCTCGATATTATAAATACTTGAACCTAGAGGTATATTTTTAAGAGGAAGAGCATTCCCTGCTTTAATTTCAACTTTTTCACCAACTTCAATCCTGTCGCCCACTTTTACAGATTCCGGAGCAATTATATACCTTTTGTCTCCATCAACATATGATATGAGAGCAATATTAGCAGACCTGTTAGGATCATATTCTATTGAAACTACTTTGCCAGGTATCCCATATTTGTTCCTTTTGAAATCTATAACCCTGAGCTTCCTCTTATGGCCACCACCTCTTCTTCTGACAGTAATCTGTCCTTTAAAGCCTCTCCCAGAATCACCTGTTTTTCCTTTTGTAAGAGGCTTATATGGTTTATCTTCAGTTAACTCAACCTTATCGAGTACTGTTTTATATCTTAATGTCGGTGTTATTGGCCTGAACTTTTTTATTCCCATAGCGATATCCTTTTATATCAATCCTGATTATTGACCTTCAAATATTTCGATTTTGTCACCAGCTTTCAGTGTAATAATCGCTTTTTTCCATGCAGACCTTTTACCCATCCTGTATCGAAGTCTACGATTTTTCCCTCTGACGTTGATAATATTCACTTTTTCCGGCATTACACCGAATATCTCTTTAACAGCCATTTTTACTGTCAGTTTGTTTGCACTTGTAGCAACCTTGAATATAAATTTGTTGTTTTCAATCATCCCGGTTGATTTTTCTGAAATTACAGGTCTTATTATAATATCATTGGAATTCATTTTACTTAGCCCTAGTATATTTTTCATTAATCTGGTTTACTGCACTCTCTGTCAATATAACTTCTTTAGAATAGAAGATATCTCTTCCTGACATTCTTTTTACATTATTGTATTTAAACCAGGGTATATTCTTTATGGCTCTCTTCAGTAATGAATCATCATTATCAGATTGACCTGAAATAAGAAGACCTTTAGATATCGAAAGAGCTTTACCAATAGTAGCGATCTCTTTTGTTTTCCCTGCAATCTGAAAGTCCTCAACTACTTTAACAGCTCCATTCTTAGCCTTAAGAGAAAAAATTGAAACAAATGCAGCAGCTTTTATCTGTTTAGGAAGCTTAATTGAGTAATCCCTCGGTTGTGGGGCAAATATTGTACCACCACCTCTCCAAATCGGAGACCTTGACGAGCCTGCTCTTGCGCGACCCGTACCTTTTTGCTTCCACGGTTTCGCCCCGCCACCTCTTACTTCCGCTCTTTCTTTCGCAGAGTGAGTACCCTGCCTGAGATTTGCGTTTGCAGCCTTAATATATTCATATATTATTACATCGTTTACTTCCGCGCCGAATACAGCATCAGAGAGTTCAACCTGTCCGACTATCTTACCATCGACCGAGTATTTATCTATCTTCATCTCAAACCGCCTATCTTACTGTTACTTTAATCAATGAGTTTTTTCTTCCAGGTATGGCGCCAGAAATCAGAACGATGTTTTTATCTTCGAGAATTTTAACTATCTTAAGATTTTTAATTGTTACCTGATCATTTCCCATACGTCCAGGCATCTTTTTACCTTTCCAAACTTCAGCCGGATATGTATGTGCGCCTATTGATCCAGGAGCCCTGTGAAAGTTCGAACCGTGAGTTTTTCGACCACCACCGAATCCATACCTTTTCATTACACCGGCAAATCCGCGACCTTTTGTCGTCCCGGTTACATCAACAACATCATCTTCCTGAAATATTGTACACCTGATTTCACTCCCAACTTCAAGACTCTGGTCGAATGCTTCAACTTCAGCAAAAAATCTTTTAGGAGCTATATTTTTTTTCTTCAAATCTTCTGCAATAGGTTTTGTAAGCCTGAATTCCTTCTGATCGCCAAACCCGAGCTTCAGTGCCTCATAACCGTCGTTTTCTTTAGTTTTTTTCTGAACCACAACGCATGGTCCCATTTCACATGCTGTTACAGGCACAACAGTCCCATCTTCTTTCACATACTGAGTCATGCCGATTTTTTTTCCGAATAGTGCCTTTTTCATCACATTAACCTATATATACTTCTTAATAAATTCATACCAATAGCCGAAATAAATTCCGGTATTTCTTTTTCTTGCAGGTTTTTTGAGTTTTTATCTTATCAGGACTTAATGTCAACAGATACGCCAGCAGGAAGTTCGAGCTTCATTAATGCTTCAACCGTATCGGAGTTTGGATCAATAATATCAATTAATCTTTTATGTGTCCTAATTTCAAATTGCTCCCTTGACTTTTTATTTACATGGGGAGACCTTAATACGCAAAACTTCTCAATCTTTGTCGGGAGTGGAATAGGACCTGCAATCTTAGCCCCGCTCCTGTTAGTTGTTGTTACTATCTTTTCCGCTGACTGATCCAGCAGTTTTGCATCAAATGATCTCAGTTTTACTCTGATTCGCTGACCTGTTAGCTTTGCCACTTTTATTCACCTTGCTTAAACTTAGATAACAATCGTCAGGCGTTGACCTGACGATTGCACATATATTCAATTGTAATTTTACTCTATAACCTTAACAACAACGCCAGCACCAACCGTTCTACCACCTTCACGAATTGCAAACCTGAGCTCTTCTTCCATCGCTATAGGTGTTATAAGATCAACAGTTATATCAATATCATCACCAGGCATAACCATCTCAACTCCCTGGGGAAGAGCAATTGTACCGGTAACGTCAGTAGTTCTAAAATAGAACTGCGGACGATAGTTTCCAAAGAATGGTGTATGTCTTCCACCCTCTTCTTTTTTAAGAATGTAAACCCTTCCCTGAAATTTCTTATGAGGCTTGATTGAGCCCGGTTTAGCAAGGACCTGTCCCCTTTCAACTTCCTCTTTTGCTACGCCTCTAAGAAGACATCCAACATTATCACCAGCCATACCTTCATCAAGAATCTTTCTAAACATCTCAACACCAGTACAAACTGATTTTCTTGTTTCTACAAAACCTATAATTTCAACCTCTTCACCGGTTTTTACAACACCTCTTTCAACCCTTCCAGTAACAACAGTACCACGACCCGTAATCGAAAAAACGTCTTCTATCGGCATCAGGAAAGGCTTATCAATCGCCCTCTGTGGCTGTGGAACATATGAATCCAGAGCTTCCCCAAGCTTTATAACAGTCTGAAACCACTCATCATCTTTATTTCCTGCATCAGCAGCCTCAAGCGCCTTGAGAGCCGATCCCGGAATTACTGGAACATCATCACCAGGGAAGTCATTATTAGAAAGAAGTTCTCTTATCTCCATCTCAACAAGCTCAACCATTTCTGCTCTATCTGAAGGATCAAGCATATCTACTTTATTAAGAAATACTACCATGTATGGAACGTTAACCTGATGAGCAAGAAGAACGTGTTCCCTTGTCTGTGGCATTGCACCGTCTGTTGCAGCAACAACAAGGATAGCCGCATCCATCTGAGCAGCACCT
>CAZVFJ010000189.1:0-6735 GCA_964625825.1 uncultured Leptospirales bacterium
TACCTCAAACAGAAATATCACAAGCCCGGCGAAGTGTACCTGGGTTGCGTGCACCGCCTCGACCGCCCCGTGGGCGGGCTGGTGGCGCTGGCGCGCACGGGCAAGGCCGCGGCTCGGCTGAGCGATCAGCTGCGAGCGCATGGCATGGAGCGGGAGTATCTCGCAGTTGTGCAAGGCGCGCCGCCGGAAGCGGGGACGCTTACGGACTGGCTGCTCAAGGACGAGGCGCGGGGCGACGTGCGGTGCGTGCCGGAGGGCACGCCCGGCGCACAGCGGGCGACGCTCGCGTGGCAACGTCTGGCGGCGGACGCGGCGGCGGGCACGGCGCTGCTGCACATCCGGCTGGAAACGGGCAGGAAGCATCAGATTCGCGTGCAGCTTGCGCACGCGGGGTATCCGATTGTGCAGGACCTGCGGTACGGGCATGGCGTGCCGGGCGAGCCGATCGCGCTGTGGGGCGCGGTGCTCAGGCTTACGCATCCGACGCGCGGGGAGAAGATGACGTTTGTGAGCCTGCCGCGGGGTGCGGCGTTTGAAGGGTACTCGCCGCATATGGGAACATGGATGTAAAGGTTATAAGCAACACACGCCCCATCTACCCGGTGCAGGTCATATGCGGCGATCTTTCATACCCGTCACTCCCCGATCTTAACAGCGCTGTAAGCCAGCTCTGCAAAGACGCGCGGTTTATCAACGCGACAGAAGAGGCTGTTGCGCTCGGAAATCCAATCCTCGGAAATGTCATTATGGTCGGAGCCGCAGCCGGCATCGGGCTCCTCCCCATAGATGATGAATCATTTAAGGCCGTAATAAGCGAAAATGTGCCGCAATCAAAGATCGACATAAATATGCAGGCTTACCAAAAAGGAAAGGAGATGGTAAAGAGCCCGGTTAAGTTTTAACCGCGACATCAACCCAAAAATGTGAGTTAATATCACCAGAGCACAGTGTGATGAAAAAAATATAAGTCATATCAGAGGAAGCGAGGAAATAAACTACCCGGAGGTTTTTATGTCTTCGCTTGGACAGGATTTACGAAAAATACTTTCAGATAAGCAGGTGCTTGATGAAAAAGAGGATCTGCTTGCATATGCAAACGACGCGACTTTTTATATAGCACGGAGATCTCCGGACGCTGTAGCGGTTCCACTCACTACTAATGATGTTTCCAGAATTCTGAAATTCGCCTTTGAACAAAAAATTCCGGTTGTGCCCCGTGGCGCAGGAAGCGGACTTGCCGGAGGATGCACCCCGATACACGGCGGCATTGTCATAGACATGAAAAGGCTGAATTCAATTACCGAGATTAGCCGCAGCAATATGACAGCCCAGGTTGAAGCTGGTGTTGTCCTTAATAACTTTAACAGGGAACTGCTGAAACAGAAACTCTTTTATCCACCGGACCCGCAGAGTATGCAGGTCTGCACGATAGGAGGAAATGTTGCAACGCGCGCGGGAGGGCCCAGGGGTGTAAAATACGGTACTACTGAACGCTATGTCACCGGGCTCGAGGTTGTACTCCCGGATGGTTCTGTAATAACACCAGGCGGGAAGGTGGTTAAACAGTCAAGCGGATACGACCTTACCCACCTCTTTACAGGCTCCGAGGGGACCCTCGGTGTAATAACAAAGGCGAACCTGCGGTTACTGCCTCTTCCCGAAACTTCAACCACTATTGTAACCACATGCACCAGCATAGATCAGGCCGCGGAGATCGTAAGTGAAATTATTGCGGAGGGTGTTGTCCCGGCAATGCTTGAATTTCTGATTAAACTCGCCGTTTTCGGGATGAATAAACATCTCAAAAATCCTATTCCTCTCACGGGCGAAGCCTATCTTCTAATGGAAGTGGATGGAGGGGAAGCCCAGGTTCAGTCGGAAGTAAAAAAAATAAATTCAATCTGTTCCGCTCTCGGGGCAGCGGACGTACGCGTAATTACAGATAAAAAGGAGAGCCAGCCATACTGGCACGCGAGAGCTAAACTCTACCCTACAATGATGATGCTTTTCAAACGTGTAATTACAGAAGATGTTACCGTACCGAGAGATTCCATCCCCGAGCTGGTGAGGAGGGTTCAGGCTATTGGGGCAGAACTCCAGATACCTATCGGCCTCGCTGGTCACGCGGGCGACGGGAACATGCACCCTACGATTATGCACACGGAGATAAGTGAAGCCTTTGCTGAAAAAGCTGATAAGGCGATTGAAGCAATCATAAAAGCAGGACTCGATCTTTCAGGAACAATTTCGGGTGAACATGGAATAGGCATACACAAAAACAGGTTTATGGAACTCGAACATGGCTTTGTTCAGATGAACCTTATGAAGTCGATTAAAAGCGTGATTGATCCTGCGGGGATAATGAATCCCGGAAAAATCTGGACTGAAAAAGGGGAAAATTTATGAAACTGGAAGATTATATAGAAATTTCTTCGAGGTGTTCACAGTGTAACTTCTGCCAGGCTTCATGTCCTGTATACAGGGTCAAGGGGACAGAAAACTGGCTTGCCCGGAACAGGCTAAACCTTATACGTGAAGTACTCATTGACAAAACCATGGAGGACACTCCAAGATTTCGTGAAATACTCGATACATGCCTCTTATGCACCGGGTGCACGCAAAACTGTTCCAGCATGGTACCCGTTGATGAAATAATAATCTCTGCAAAAAGCAGGCTCACCGAATCTAAAACCGGGATATCTTCCGTGAAAAAAAAATTAATCTCGGGTGTAATAAAAAACAGCTCAATAATAAATTTCATGGGAAGAGCAGGTGCGGTTGCGCAGAAACTCGGGTTAATTTCAGACAATATCCCGAAGCTATCGTCAAAACCATTTTCCAGCAGGTTAAGCGGAACTCTTAAACCCAAGGGGGAGGTACAGGGCAGAGTCGCATACTACACTGGATGCGGCACAAACTTCATCTACCCTGAAACCGGTGAAGCTGTGGCAGACATCCTCCTCGGGCTGAATAACGAAGTCATCATACCTGAGGGATTAACCTGCTGCGGAGTGCCTCTCCTTTCTGAAGGGGATATTGAAGGCGCTGCTGAAACTTTTAGAAAAAATATTGAGATACTTGCCGCAATAGAATGCGACAAAATAATAATGGATTGCACTTCATGTATGATGATGTTCATTAAAATAGGCATAAAACTATTTGATGCAGATGACCCGGTTACTGAAAATGTCAAATCGGTAAACGAAAAGATTGAAAACGCCCTTAACTATATACATCGAACCGGCGGTGATAAGTTTAAAAAACAATCCGTTTCGAGTTTTACATATCATGTTCCATGCCATCTTAATAAATCTTTGGGTGAAACCTGTATAACTGCTGAAATGCTCTCTGACATAACAGGAGCAGAATACAGGGAGATGGATGAACCGGAACTCTGCTGCGGCGCAGGAGGCACATACTATATGAAAGACATAGAACTAAGTGAATCTCTCCTGAAACTTAAGGTTACTGATATAAAAAAAACAGGGGCTCCCTTTGTAGTGACAGAATGTCCTATGTGTAAATTTTATATCCGCAAAGGTATTCCGGATATCGAAGTACTGCACCCTGTAGAATACATTCAAAGAAATATAAAAACTCAATAAAGGGTAGTAATTTTAACAAAAAAACATACCAATAATAAAATAATCTTGTAATTATCTTATTATTGTTTAATATTAAGGTATAAATAAAAAATTTCTATTATCTCTGACATCGCAGGTGGCAGAGATATATATTATATCTCTTTTACAATAAAATATATCTTTAAGAACTACTACTGAAACAAAAAGCAGTCCATTCTCATTCGTATCATCATGATGATTTTTAGAATCATATTTCGGGTGGAGGTGAGACTTTTATGAAAAACAGGCACGATAAAAGACTGTCCGATTGTATAAAATGCAGAGACCACATCCGGCAGACGAGCTGTGCTGTAATATGCGATTTTTTTAAGGACTCCGGCCGTGAGCTTACATTGACCATGTGCGACGATCCAACCCTTGATTATATTGATGAATGCCCCAGACAACTTATGAATGCAGAGAACCAAAAATATAAAAGAGACTATTTTAAATATTCAAGCAGCAATAAAATTACTCCACCCGTTTCAGCGGAACAGAGCAAAGGAGTACTGATAAAACTTTTCGGCTGACCAATACTAATATTCCTATACCCATAATAAAAAACCCGGAATATCATCCGGGTTTTTTATTATCAGCTTTATCTTTATTGAATCTTTATAAGAAGTTCACCGGTTTTAACCCTCTGCCCCTCTTTAACAATTATCTCTGACACAGTACCGAGAACAGGAGCAACAATATTAGTCTCCATTTTCATTGCTTCAATTACAAGAAGGCTTTGCCCCTCCTTAACTTCATCACCCTCTTTTACAAGAATTCTAAATACAGTACCCGGTATACTGGCCCCAAGTTCATTAGGATTGGCGGGGTCTGCCATCTGGGTTATGGAAACAGTTTTCTCAGCCCTGTAAGTCCTGTCAGGTATTGTGACTTCACGCCTGTTACCGTTGACTTCAAAAACAACATGGCGCATCCCCTCACTGTCAAGCTTGCCTATCTGTATAAGCTGGACGATGAATACTTTCCCCTCATCGAGTTCGACCTCGCATGGAACACCTTTCCTGAGGCCTTCGAAAAAGAGCGGGCTATCCATCCTGCTCAGGTCTCCATACTGTTTTATGAAAGCGACATACTCATCAAAAACTTTCGCGTATAGAGCGTAGCTTAATAAATCCTTTCTGTTCGGAAGGAATCCGTGTTTCTTCTCAATAATACCGCTGATTTCATTAAAGTCAACAGGGGGGAGGAGTTCTCCCGGCCTGCATGTAATGGGCTCCTTACCTTTAAGGACAATCTGCTGGAGTTCAGTTGAGAACCCACCTTCAGGCTGCCCCATCATCCCTTCAAAATATGAAACTACAGAGTCGGGATATGCAAGGTCTCTCCCCTTCTCCACTATATTTTCAGGCGAGAGTTCATTCCTTACCATGAATATAGCGAGGTCACCAACCATCTTTGACGACGGAGTAACCTTAACTATATCGCCCATCATAAAGTTGACCTTCATATACATTTCTTTTACTTCACTGAACTTGTGCCCGAGCCCAAAACTTTCAACCTGTGATTTAAGATTGGAATACTGCCCGCCGGGAATTTCATACTTGTAGACTTCGGCAGAACCTGACTTCAGGCCTGATTCAAACTGGGTGTAAATCGGCCTTACATCATTCCAGTAGTCCGCGATTTCCTGTATGGCGTCAAGGTTAAGGCCGGTGTCCCGATCTGTATATTTAAGAGCTGCCACTACAGAATTAAGAGCTGGCTGACTGGTTATTCCGGACATATTATTAAAACATGCATCAACGATATCAACTCCCGCCTCCGCCGCGAGGAGAATAGTTGCTACCCCGTTGCCGCTCGTATCGTGAGTGTGCAAATGGACCGGTATCCCGATCTCATTTTTAAGAGCCTTTACAAGCTTCTCCGCAGCATATGGTTTAAGAAGTCCTGACATATCCTTTATACCGAGAATATGCGAACCCATCTTCTCTATCTCTTTTGCTGTTTTCACATAATAATTAAGAGTATATTTATCTCTGCTGTTATCAAGGATATCCCCGGTGTAGCATATACAGGCTTCAGCGATCTTTCCCGTTTTCAGTGTCTCATCAACTGCAACCTCCATACCCTTCAGCCAATTCAGTGAATCGAATATTCTGAATACATCGATTCCGCTCTCAGCAGCCTGCTGTATGAACTCTCTCACAAGGTTATCAGGATAATTTGTGTAACCCACAGCATTCGCTCCGCGGATAAGCATCTGGAAGAGGATGTTGGGAACTTTTTTACGGAGTTCCTCAAGACGCTTCCACGGGTCTTCTTTCAGAAACCTGTAAGCAACATCGTATGTCGCGCCGCCCCACATCTCAAGAGAGAAGAGGTCATTTGCAAGGTATGCCGTCGGTTCAGCAATTCTCATCATGTCATAAGTTCTCATTCGCGTAGCCATGAGAGACTGATGGGCATCTCTGAAAGAGGTATCTGTCATGAGAAGTTTCTTCTGTTCCCTGATCCATTTCACAACGCCATCAGGGCCATTTTTATCAAGGAGCTGTTTTGTACCGTTTAAAGAAAATGATTCCGGAATCTTCGGCACTTTCGGAACATCATATTCCCTTGTTAAACCCTTAGTTTCATTAACAGCCTTCTCCCCGAAAAAATTGAGGAGCCTGGCTTCGTTGTCTTCCCTTGGCGCGATATTAAAAAGTTCAGGTGTTGTTTCAATAAAACCCGTCCCGCATTCACCTCTCACAAAAACAGGATGAGATAAAACATTAAGCAGAAAACCTTCATTAGTCTTTACCCCGGCAATCACGAGTTCCCTGATTGAACGCTTCGCCTTGTTTATCGTGTCTTCAAATGTACGTGAATGTGAAGTAATTTTTACAAGGAGTGAATCGTAATATGGACTGATTACAGAACCTGTGTAACCGTTTCCTCCGTCGAGCCTTATGCCGTAACCGGAACCCGTTCTATAGACATCGATCTTTCCCGTGTCCGGAGCAAAATTATTCCCCGGGTCCTCCGTAGTCACCCTGCACTGGATCGCATAACCGCGTGTTTCAACCGTATCCTGGGAGGGTATTCCTATCTCATCTGAATCCAGCCTGTAACCCTGGGCAATCAGGATCTGGCTTTGAACAATATCTATACC
>CAZVFJ010000190.1:0-6728 GCA_964625825.1 uncultured Leptospirales bacterium
CTCGGAAACAGTGAAAAAGATCGCTTTTAAAATTACCCGCATGGGCGAACTTGTCGGACGGGAAGTCGCTAAGGAGCTCGGAGTGTCCTTTGGTATACTCGACCTTTCTCTGGCTCCCACTCCCGCTATAGGAGATAGTGTTGCCGACATACTCGAAGCAATGGGTCTTGAGGCATGCGGAACTCATGGAACAACGGCAGCCCTTGCCCTCCTTAATGATGCTGTAAAAAAAGGTGGGGCTTTCGCGTCATCCTATGTAGGAGGGCTTTCGGGAGCATTTATTCCGGTAAGTGAAGATTCCACGATGGAAAGGCGTGCGGCAGAGGGACGCCTGAGCCTTGACAAGCTTGAGGCAATGACAGCGGTCTGTTCAGTAGGCCTTGATATGATTGCCATACCAGGTGATACACCGGCAGAGACAATCGCGGCAATTATTGCTGATGAGATAAGTATCGGTGTTATAAATTCAAAGACAACAGCCGTGAGGCTCCTCCCTGTTCCGGGGGCAAAGCCGGGTGATGAAATTAACCTCGGCGGACTTCTTGGGAGAGCAAGGATTATCCCTGTACATCAGGATTCAGCATCAGTTTTTGCCAGGAGGGGAGGACGTATACCGGCTCCGATTCAATCAATGAAAAACTGACTTTATTCATTCTAATTGCGAGGAAAGAATGACACTCATAAAACGTGGAATTATTTTCTTTTTATTCATTCTGTTCCTTTTTCTTACTTTTGCCGGAATGTATGAATACAGAGATATCAGAGAAAAGAAAAAATTTCACGTTTATCTGGAAACAACCTAGCTGGCAGTTCTTGACAGGTTTCTATACCTCAAAGACACCCCTGTAATTAAATATCTGCAGGATGTTTCAATATGGGATGGATCCGTCAGGTTCATGAGGAACCGGAACAGAAAATTTCTGGTCGATAATATAGATTTAAGCGGTGACGTTTATAACATAGGCGAAACATGGGTATATGCTCCCGGATTTAAAAAGGTTTATTACTACAGCAACAGCAATATTTCAACAAAAGCAGGGGATATCGATTCTTTAATACCTTCGTTAATTTCCCGTTTTAACGGGGGCGGATTCTTTTCATTCTATTACAGGAAAAATAATAATATTTTCCATATAACAGCAGCATCTATCCATCCCAACCTGGACAGGGAGAGAAAAACCAGCCCGGCCGGGTATATTATAACAGCAGAGCCTTACGATCAGGAGTTTCTGCAACAGATAAAATCCGAATATCCTTCAGTTATAGATTCTTATATTGATTTAAATTTATCTGATCATCCGGTTGTTCCGGAAACAATATCAATCATAAAAACCCTTAATGATATAAACGGCGGGAGGATTGCCTCTCTTCATGTTATACTTAATTCCCAGTACCTGCAGGAGATGGAATCAAACACTAAAGCAAGCAGGTTCTTTTTATTATTTATTATAATAATTTTTTTCCTCACAGGTATAGTTTTAAAACATGGAATCCTCAATCCTCTGAAAGAGATATATAAAATACTTTATAATCATAAATACTACCCTTCCCCTTATAAACTGAAGTTTATTTCGCCCGAATTTCTGCAGATAGTTGAGCTTATAAATCTCAATAGAAGCGTTGAAATTAAACTTGGCAATGTCCTCAAAGAAGCGGAAAAACAGAAAACAACAGCTGAAAAAGCGACAAAGACTAAAAGCGAGTTCCTTGCTAATATAGCACATGAAATCCGCACCCCTATGACCGGAGTCCTCGGATTTGCAGATATGCTCCTCGATTCAACAGTTGAACCACAATTGAAGGAACTGGCAACAGGGATAAAGACCTCTGCCGAAACTGTTATGGGCATAATAAATGATATTCTTGATATATCAAAAATTAAGTCGGAAAAATTTATCCTTAATGAAGGACCGTTCAACATAAACAGCTTTCTGGATGACATTATCTGGATACTGAAGGGTTTCGCCGCGGGAAGAAAACTGGATATAAAACTGGATAACCGGGTCACCCGCTGTGCTACACTTTACGGTGACGAGAAGAGGCTTAAACAGATACTGATGAACCTGGGCAGCAATGCCGTTAAATTTACAGTTATCGGAGGAGTAACCCTGACAGCTGAATCATTTCCATGCGGAGATGACAGGGTTGAAATTACTTTTACGGTTTCTGACACCGGTATAGGGATGGATGAAAACCAGATTTCCCGGTTATTCCGCCAGTACGAGCAGGTTCATGATCCCGCTTCTTTTTCAGGAGGGACAGGGTTCGGGCTTGCCATAGCAAAAAGCCTTGTAGACGCGATGGAAGGAACTATTGATATAAAAAGTTCCCCCGGAGTCGGTAGTACTTTTACCGTAAAACTCAGGATGAGATACCTGGAAGGTGCAAGTCCGAAACCATCGCTTATAACAGCCAGAAACCTTGGTCTTGAAGTACTTATTGCCGAGGATAATCCAATAAGTATGAAAGTAATTGGAAATATAATAAACAAATCCGGATGCAGATACGAAGCTGTTTATAACGGAACAGATGTTATTAAACTTACAGATTTAAAAAAATTCGACCTCATATTGATGGATTTCAATATGCCCGTAATGAACGGAATAGAAGCGGCATCAATAATCCGCAGCCGCCCGGGACCGAACAGTAAAACACCAATATATGGTATTTCAGCTGATATAATTGAGAAGGTGAAAGAAAAAACAAAATTATCCGGCATGAACGGTTTTATATCGAAACCATTCAGGGTAGAAGAAGTGTTCAGGGTGCTTTTAAGCGTAAAAGAAGGGAAACATGATATTGTATAACACCGCGCTTATAGTAATTCTATTAATTACCCTTGCCCTGACATTTTCATTCATGATACTTTATTTCACTAATGAAAAGCAGAAGCACCTCCTGTTGTGGACAGAGGCATGGAGCGCCTATTTTCTCGGTTTTATTTTTTTAATCATCGGTTCATATTTTAAAGGCCTATCCGGCTTCTTTTCCCCTGCCGGGGAGATTTTAGTGGTTATAAACTGTTATCTCCTTTTATACGGAAAACACCTTTATGACAGAAAAATCATAAATCCGTTATGGCCGGGTACATGTATACTGTGCTGCCTGTGGATTATCGTTATACATTTTATAGACACGGACATAGCGGTAAAAATTATCGTTCCCTCTGTTTTTTATTTCATGGCCTATTCATATGCCGGGTATCTGTTTATAAAAGACGGTACCCCCCCGGCGCCTGATAAAATAATAGCAGGCACACTTTTTATCTTATGGGGTATACACAGGCTTGCCTTTCCTTTTTACTGGCATGATGAAAAATCCCGTCTTACAGGATTAATATCCGGGGCAACCCTGTATATACTGCTTTCAATCTTCACTATTCTCACCTATCTCCAGGAGACAAGGCGCAACTTCCTCATTGAAAAGCAGAAGGCTGAAGAGGCAGAAAGGCTCAAGTCGTCATTCCTTGCGAATATGTCTCACGAAATCCGGACCCCTCTTAATGTGATACTCGGCTTCACACAGCTGCTCAGTAAGCCGGAACTTTCACATGAAGACCGGGATCTATTTATCAGAAATATTAAACACAGCGGAGAGAACCTTCTGAGACTTATTGATGATATTCTCGATCTTTCAAAAATTGAGTCCGGAATTATCAAAATTTATATTTCAGATGTATCTGTTAACACTGTGATTAATGATGTTATATCCGCCGCCTCCCTGTCCAGAAATGTTATTGAAAAAAATTTAAACCTTGTGGCTGTTAAGCCTCTATCTGCTGGAGAGGATATAATCCGGACAGACAAAACACGCCTTTTACAGATTCTTTCAAACCTGCTGAATAATGCCGTAAAATTTACCGGCGAAGGAACAATAACTCTGGGATACAAATTGATTCAACCTGATTTCATCCAATTTATTATTAAAGACAGAGGGATAGGAATATCAGAGAAAGCAATTTCAAAAATATTCATTCCATTCTTTCAGGAGGGGAAGGTAGCCGCTGCCGGGGGAACAGGGCTCGGGCTTTCAATAGCTAAGGGGCTAATAGAATCACTTGGAGGAAAAATCGGGATTAAAAGCTCAATGGAGGAGGGTACCGAGATATCCTTTACAATCCCATATATCAAAGGAACCGTGACGCAGCCGTTAAAATCTTTTACCGGTTCACCCGATTCATATCAGATTACAGATAAAAAGATACTCCTTGTTGAAGATGAACCTGTCAACCGGAAACTTATGGAGAGATTTATTGAATCAACCGGGGCTAAACTGATTTCAACAGAGAGCGGCATTAAATCTATAAAGTACTGCAAAGAAGACAGCCGTATAGACCTTGTACTCATGGATCTCACTCTCCCGGACATTGACGGTTACAATGCAATTTCGGAGATAAAGAAGATCAGGCCCGGCCTCCCGATTATTGTACAATCAGCCAATGCCATGCCTGAACATCGCGAAAAAGCCAGAATTGCGGGAGCGGATGATTTTATAGCAAAACCGATTAAAAGAGAAGAACTTTACAGCGTGATCCGGGAGCAGCTTTTCGACAGAAATGGGATTTAATGCGGAAGGGGCAGGAATCGAACCTGCCGCTGCAATAAATTACAGCCAACGGTTTTGAAGACCGCGGAGACCACCAGATCCCATCCTCTTCCATTGTATAGTATAATACCGATTAAAACTAACCGATTCTATTTCAATAAAAATAATAATCAAATACTATTTTTTTAATGTTGCTACCCTGGGAAGCCCGGCATAATCATTCAGCACTGATACAGTGAATCCATGCTTTTTACCCGTTTCTTCTATGAACTCCCTGTGATTGCTCCCTATTTCAAGGAGGAGCACTCCATTATCATAAAGATATTCCGGGGCCTCTTTGATAATTTTTCTGATAACAGCTCTCCCGTCGTCTTCAGCGTAAAGCGCCCCCTGCGGTTCATAATCCAGTTCCCTCTGAAGCTCCCCTTTGAGGCCTTCAGATACATATGGAGGATTAGATGCAATAAGATCAAATTTTTCACCTTTAAAAGGAGTAAAGAGATCTCCGTGAAAAAAACTGACCCTTCTCTTGCCAAGGATATTCTCCGCGTTTTTCTCCGCAATTTTAAGCGCCTGTTCAGAAATATCAGAAGCGCAGACATCGAGATCCCCCCGGGAATGTTTCAACGATATTGCAATCGCGCCGGAGCCAGTGCAGAGGTCAAGAACAGTCGCGTTAAGTCCTGCCCAGTATATAGCCATGTCAACAAGGAGTTCCGTTTCAGGCCTGGGGATGAGAACATCTTTATTCACAATAAACTCAAGGGAGTAGAACTCCTTTACCCCCGTTATATACGCAACAGGCTGGAACTTTAGCCGCTTCTTCACAGCTTTATCGATTATAGATTTTTCAGAGTCAGAGAGTACACGGTCGTTCCATGTAACAAGCTGATGCCTCTCCATTTTAAGAAAATGAGCCGCAAGTACCTCGGCATCTAACGCCGGGGAGGGAATACCTCCACCCCGTAAAATCCCTGTAATCTCTTTTATATACTCCCCTATCTGCAACAGGATCTCCGGTTACTTTACATTTTTAATAAGCACATCAATTTCTGCCTTACGGAGCGCTTCAAGTATATCATCAATTTCACCCTCCATAATCTTTTCAAGTGAATAAAGGGTGAGTCCTATCCTGTGGTCTGTCATTCTTGACTGCGGGTAGTTATATGTCCTGATCCGTTCACTCCTGTCTCCGGAGCCTACCTGAGATCTTCTCATCTCAGATTCTTTGGCCATCCTCTCTCCTATAGTTTTTTCAAGGAGCCGCGCTTTAAGCACACGGAGGGCCTTTGCCTTGTTTTTTATCTGGGACTTCTCATCCTGGCATGTAACGACCATCCCTGTGGGTATATGAGTAATCCTTACTGCCGAGTCTGTCGTGTTAACCGACTGCCCGCCATGACCGGTAGACCTGTAAACATCCGTTCGAATGTCATTCGGATCAATTTCAATCTCATCTTCCTCCGCCTCAGGGAGGACAGCAACTGTTACAGCCGAGGTATGAATCCTTCCGCTTGCCTCAGTTTCCGGAACGCGCTGAACCCTGTGAACACCGGATTCAAATTTAAGAAGGTCGTAGGCTTCGGAACTTTTTATAGAAAATGATACCTCTTTGTATCCGCCGAGTTCGTTTACATTTGCCTCAAGAATTTCAATCTTCCATCCCTTTACTTCAGCGTAACGTGTATACATCCTGAACAGGTCAGTTGCAAAGAGAGCCGCCTCATCCCCTCCTGTACCGGCCCTGATCTCCATAATTATATCTTTACCTGAATTAGGATCTTTAGGGAGGAGCAGGATAAGGAGTTTTTCATCAAGATCGTCTATTTTCTGCTGAAGATCTTTTATCTCCTCCTGAAGCATCTCCCTCATTTCAGAGTCTTTCTCTGTTTCAAGAAGTTCCCTGCTTTCTGAAAGCGATTTTGTATAATTACAGTATTCATTGTATCTGCTGACAATAGGTGAAAGTTGAGAATGTTCCTTGTTCAGTTCTCTGAATAATTTCTGATCCGAAATAGTTTCCGGATCACTGAGCTGCCTCTCAATTTCCTCAAACCTGCCTTTAATTTCGTTCAGTTTCCCTTTCATACACAGCCTCTGAATAAAAAAATAAGCGGTTAACCCGCTTAAATTTTTTTTTCTTTTTATGCGCTCCCGGGAGGACTCGAACCACCGACACACGG
>CAZVFJ010000191.1:0-6711 GCA_964625825.1 uncultured Leptospirales bacterium
ATGCAGAAAAATATTGAGATAGCTGATTCTCTCGGTTTTCTTGACGTGAAAGATGGCCTGATAATCAGTCTTGATGAGGCGTCAAAACATCCGAATAAAAAAATTGTCATTATCGGGACCGGGACACAGGGGGAGCCGATGTCTGCCCTGGCGCGTATGGCTTTCGGGACTCACAGGCATTTTATTGTGGAAAAGGGTGATACTGTAATCATAACTGCATCTGTGATCCCCGGGAATGAGAGGATGGTTACGAACATTGTAAACTCTCTCATGGAAACAGGGGCGAATGTCTATTATGATAAGGATGAGGATATTCATGTTTCGGGTCATGGTTCTTCAAAGGAGCTGAAGCTTATGCTCACAGTGACAAAACCTAAATTTTTCATGCCGGTACACGGTGAGTTTAAACATCTGAAAAAACACGCTGATATAGCTGAATCGCTCAATATAAAATCATCAAGAATAGTTATAGCTAAAAACGGAGATGTCCTTGAACTGACAAAAAAATCTTTTAAGGCGGTTGATAAAATATCGCTGTCAGAGATGTATGTTGACGGAACAGAGATCGGTGATGTGGCTGGCGAGGTTATTCGCGAGAGGCACCTGATGTCTACAGACGGAATAATCTGTATTTCTGTGGTTGTTGCCCAGGGTATGGCAATAAGGGAACCTGCGATTGTCGCAAAGGGGTTCATCAGTAAAGAGAATGTGAAGATTCACAATATCCTTAAAAAAGAGATTGAAGATAAGATCCGCAGGCTTCTGATTGAGGGACGGTCAAATGGGGAGATCGAAGATTTCCTTCAGAGAAGTATCAGAAATTATATATTCAAAATTACACGAAGGAACCCTCTCATTGTTGTGAAGGTTCTTGAGGTATAATCTCCCCTCTGTAACTTCATAAAATCTCCCCCTTTTGATGGGGGAGATTTATTGGCACAGTCCGCTTTTCTTTTATAAAATAATCACTATCCCCCCTTAAAGAAATCCTTTAAAAAGCCGAAAATTACAGAAGACAGGGAAACTTATGGGTGCGGGTATCTTTTATTGATTCTTCTATTTCCGGAAATTATTTATCCGGATTAGTTTCTGCCCGGCCAGTTAGTTGTGCTTTATCAATCATTTATTTTACCCTGATCGGAGGAAGCAGTGTTACAGGATAAAAGGTACAGAGAAATATCGGGAGTTCTCCTTTTTCTTGCCGGTATTATAGTACTATTCAGCATCACAAGCTATAATCAGGCTGATTATAGGTCACTTGTTTTTAACAGGCCGGTTTCAAATATAATAGGTCCTGTGGGTTCGTTGATTTCACACCTTTTCAGGTCAGCGTTCGGGCTGGCGTCGTATATATTTGTCCTGATGTTTTTTTTATCAGCGTGGAATCAGTTCAGAAAAGGAGAACAGGGAGATGTTATTGATAAGCTCTTTACATTGTTTTTCCTTACAATCAGTCTGGCGTCATTTCTCGCAACATCAATAGTTGACATACATCAGAACAGCGGTGGTTTTATAGGGTACTACATTTACCAGTTCCTTAAATCAATAACCGGTGTTCTCGGCGCGTATCTCATAATAGTTGTAATGAATCTCGCGGGTCTGATTCTTCTTGGTGCGGTTTCACTGACGTCTCTTTTTGAAAATAAAGGAAAGATTGCAGTAGCAGGAGCAGAAGCAAAAAATTTTTTAAGCCGTTTTTCATGGAAAGGAGAAAAAACCATGGAAAAGGTCCCATTGAATTATATAGGTGAGGAACTTAAAAAAAATGGGAAAGTGCCCTGGATTGTAAAACGTAAAGTAATAATAGGGGGAGGAGAAAAAGATAATGATAAAAACGAATCTGTAAAACTCCTTGAAATGAATATACCAGCAGCGCTGGATGATGATTTTTTCAAAGATACTTTATGCAGAAAAGAAAATGAATTTTTGCATCAGGGTGAGAATAATTTTAAAGAAGATTCTTTAAAAGAAGAGGAGTATGAGTTTGATTGCTCCCCTGAAAATATTAAGAGCTACAGAGATACGGATTTTATTAAATCTGAACCTGCGTGTAATGACGAATCTGAAGTTTTTCAGGATGAGGATGAGTTCTTTGATGATTATGTTGAAGAGAAAATACCTGATGAGGGGGAAAGTATCAAATTTGACCGTGAGGAGTATGAAATCAGGAAAAATAGAATTTTCGGTATTGATGCGGAGAGTGGGGAGGAGCCTGAATCTGCTAATTCTACTGCCGGTGAGAAATCTGTTCAGAGCAGCGGGTTTTCGGAGAGACCAGTTTCTCAGCCTGTCGAGGAGCGTGTTTTTAATCAGCTTAAGATCAATAAAGAATATATAATTCCCACAGCATTTCTTCACAACTCGGAGCCCGTTGATACGGAGACTTGGGAGAATGAAATAAAGAAAAATTCCCAGTTACTCGTTCGTACACTGGCTGATTTTAGTATTGAGTCAAGGGTCATTGCTGTTAACCGGGGGCCGGTAATTACATTGTATGAAATGCAGATTGCGGCAGGGATAAAGATTAACCGTGTAGTGGGGCTTGCTGATGATATTGCGATGGCTCTAGCGGCGTACAGGGTGAGGATTGTTGCTCCGATTCCCGGCAAATCAGCGATAGGTGTGGAGCTCCCTAATAAAAAACGCGAGATGGTAACTCTCGGAGATATAATAAAATCCAAATCATATCAGGACCAGAAGGGGAGCCTTAAAGTTGGACTTGGGAAAGATGTTCTCGGTGTCCCTGTAATGATTGATCTGAAGAAACAGCCTCATATCCTTATCGCCGGTGCAACCGGAGCGGGAAAATCGGTCTGCGTTAATTCCATTATTACAAGTATTGTTTACAACTACGACCCGAATTATGTAAGGTTTATCCTTGTTGACCCGAAAATGGTTGAGCTGCAATTTTATAATGGGATGCCGCATCTCCTGACTCCGGTTATAACAGAGCCGCATCTCGCTCCGGCAGTATTGAAGTGGTCTATTTTTGAGATGGAGAGAAGGTACAGGCTCCTGGCGGCAAAAAATACCAGGGATATTATTTCCTATAATGATAAAGTCGCAAAGGAGAAGAACCGGGAAGAGAAACTTCCTTTCATAGTAATAATTATTGATGAGCTTGCTGATCTTATGATGGTTGCATCTAAAGAGATTGAAGGCTATATTACAAGGATTGCGCAGAAGGCGAGGGCTGTGGGTATACATCTCGTACTGGCAACACAACGGCCGTCTGTAGATATTATTACCGGAATAATCAAAGCGAATTTTCCTGCCCGTATTGCATTCCAGGTGGCCCAGAAAACAGATTCGCGAACAATTATTGACCAGAACGGCGCGGAAAAACTTCTGGGCAAGGGCGATATGCTCTACCAGTCTCCGATGAGTTCATATCCAGTGAGGATACAGGGTGCATTTATATCAGAAGTAGAGATCGAGGAAATAGTAAAGCACCTCCGTACATTTGGAGATCCGCAATTTATTGATATAGAGGCATCACTTTTCGCAGATGATGAAGGGGAACTCTCTGAAGATGAGGATGAACTTTTTGTAGATGCGCTGAAGATTGTGGAGGATACCAGAAAAGCCTCAGCTTCATACCTTCAGAGACGTTTAAGTATAGGATATAACCGAGCTGCAAGGATTATTGAGAAGATGGAGGAGCTCGGATATATAGGTCCTCAGCAGGGGAGCAAGCCAAGGGATGTGCTTATCTAAAATCAATACTGGTATTTGGCAGAAATATTAAAATATCCTTTTTTTAATTTTTCCTACTTCACCGCATAAATCTCAATCGTATCAGAAAACGCGGTGAAATCTGTGAACTTCCTGTATAGCGGCTCAAGCAGACTATATAAGATTGATCCACTCCTCATAATTCTCTCCGGGTGGTATCCGCTTTTAATCACATAGACCTTTCTGAATCCAAGACTTTTAAGGATGGCTTTCGCAGATGACGGTGAGAGATCTATTCTGTGATCTGCAGGATGTGTCCTGATCCATTCATCTGTTTTAAAATAGTACATAGGGCCGAAATATGATGGTACGGAGAGGGCAAAGATTCCTCCTTTGTTGAGCATGGAATATATCCTTTTCATGGCATTCATCGGCTCCGCGCAATGTTCAATAAAAAACCATGAGGTTATTATATCAAAACGTTTATGAAGCTCAACCCGGTCAAATGGGGATTCAATAACATCTATGCCGAAAGTATTACGGCAATAATCAGCAGCATAGGATGAAATTTCAATACCGAGCAGAGTGGATATCCCTTTATCTTTTGCAGCCTTGAGGAAAAACCCGGCCGCGCATCCTATGTCAAGAAGAGAGGTCATTCCTCCGATAGCCAGAAGTTTAAGGATCCTGTCAAGGCGTTCAATGGAGAGATTATAGATGTTCCCATAGTCCTCCAGATATGTTTTCCCATACTGTTCTCTGTACTCACTAATAAAATAATCCCTGTCGTAAGACAGGGATCTGCAATCAGAATTAAATAATACGTGACAACTTTTGCATAAGTTCAGGTTGGTGCTGATCTTTTTTGCTTCATTTTTCCCGCAGATGGGACATTTCTCTGCTTCTGGTTTCATTTGCCTTTTACTTTTCTCTTTGCAGGTTCCACAACAACAGGGATCCCTCTTATTCTGGCATTGTCAAATGAGTGCAGAACAAGTTCCGCGTACTGTTCGGGAACTTCAAAAAACGCGTAAGTGGAATGAATGTCGATTTTTCCGATTGTTTTACCGTCAATACCGGACCTCTTCACAATTTCACGTATGAGGTCTCCTGTTGAGATATTCTGACTCTTGCCAATATTGATAAAGAGTCGTGCTCGTCCATCCTTGATATCTTCAAAGATGATCTTGCCAATTTCGGATTTTTTTGAAAGACTTAATGCTTCAATGTCAATTTTTGAGACATCACCAATTAGCTCTTTAAGGAGAGCTGCGGCGATTCTTTTCGTACCCCCGAAAAAAGGGAGTCTTTTTTTTAAGACTTTGAGGAGCTTTACGTAGTCGTCGAGGTCTTCAGAGAGGGCGCGGTCCAGAATCTTATCAAGTTTTTTTTCCTGATTCATTAAAATCCTCACACAGGGAATGGTAATAATTGCCCGGTCGGGCAAAGTCAATTTGTAATCAAAGAATCGACTACGATATATTATATTATTTAAAATATCAAGTAATTTTCATAGATCAAATAAGCTTGTTTTTGGGTAGCAAATTATTTTTGGGGGTTTAGGCTGATTTTTCAGACCCCCAAAGCGATTCCTGCTTTCCAGTATAATCTGCAATATTTATAGATTCCCAGAATTGGTCCCAATCATCTTCAAAATATTTAGAACGAAGCCAGATCATAGCATTTGCATTTTTAATTTCCCAGCGCATACCAGCCTGTTTAAGGCGATTGGCAACGATGTATTTATTAGCGCTTTCAATTGCTCCGCTTCCTATATAATATCCAGCATTGCGATATTCATCATATCGCATATTATTCCTATTTGAAACAAAATATCCATGAAGCTGCCATATCGGATTTTGATTTTTCCTGGTATTATTACCCTTTTTAATAAGCCCGGAAATTACATCATCAACTTTACCTTCCCATAACAACTGCTTTTGAGGCTCGACCCATGACTTGCATTTTTCAACATTTTCTTCTCCGAATAATGAATGTGCAGTTTGCCATAAATGATCTACCGCATGATACCAGTCTAAAATCTGTACTGCATCCGGAAAATATTCTTCCTTCATCTTTGATAACCATGAAGCTCCATCGCATATCAATACTTGTTGTGTCGCCTTATATAAACCATTTTCTTTGGCTACAGCATGAAGCATTTTTTTAAATTTCTCGACGCCTTCTCCAATGCTGCTGACGAAATGTTTATTCTTTATCTCTACATGATCCTCATCTTTGTTAGTTTTTTTACGGATAATATTATTGTCTGTAAATACGATTCCCAGCTTGTTTTCCTTATATTCAACGCCGCCTGCTTTTGCTATTGGTGTCATTGCACCATCAGCTTGTATATACATCACTTTTACCGATGAAACCTTGTTTTTTATCTGTTCCGGTCTTTTACTCTTCTTCTCCATGTCATTATAAAGCCTGGTGCCGATGCGACTTGATATACTTATCAGCAATGTTTCACTTACATCAATATTAAGTATTTCTCTGATCAATTTCTTTGTGTGAGCATATGGGCTAAATACCAATATCATTGAAGCAATCTTGCATAAACGTTTGCTCATTTTACTTCTGCTAACTTCCAGCACTTCATCAAAAGGGTATATAATATAATCACCGTTCTCACACTCGTATTTACTTCTATTGTAGATTACTGACCCGCAGACGCTTAATATTGTTTTTTGCTTCAATCCCCGGCTTTGGATTTTCCCGCCGCATTTCGGGCATTTTTTTTTACGCTCTTGTACTTCTTCTGTTCTTCTTCCAGGGATGCTTTTAATACTCTTCTTTCAAATTCCTGACCCAGGGTGAGAGCTACTCCTTCAAAATTGTGAAATGTGGGTTTCTCATCTTTTGTTTTTTCAGAAACCTTTTTATGCTCTTCCATCATCTCTTTGAATATTTTATCCATTGCCTCTTGTGATATTCCCATTATATACCCCTTTTTCTCAGGTGCCATATTATATCAGGATTATTCAAATTAATAGTATTTTTTCTCTATCCCCCCATAATTAATTTGCTACC
>CAZVFJ010000192.1:0-1986 GCA_964625825.1 uncultured Leptospirales bacterium
TACTGCAATATTTTCTATTAAGTCTAAAGTTGCCTCAAATGTATCGTGATCAAATGATGCGAACTTTTCGAACTGTGTCAGTGAATCGATATTCAGTATTTCGAAAAGTACATACCTTAAATCACGTGTATCTAATACGGGATTATTCATAGCTGCTTCCTTTAGATAGTTTCTTTTAGAAAAATCTGCTTATTTTTGCTATCTGATCCTGAGCCTCTTTCGCCATACCTTCGATAAGTTCTTTACAGCTTTTGACTTCATAAATGCGCCCCAGTGATTGCCCCATCATCATCGGAGCTACATCAACATCGCCTGTCTCCCAGGCTTTTTTGCATCTTTCACCTGTAATGAGTGGTGCAAGTTCCATTATGTTCGCGCCTTTCTTTTCTGCTTCAAGGATCTCTTCAACGCATTTATTTTTAATCGCGCGGCCCTGGAGATTAACCGTTTTGCAGATCAGAGTTGTATCATATTCCTGGCGTTTGATTATTTCATCTTTGATATTCTGGTGTATCGGACACTCGTGTGTTGCCATAAAACGTGTTGCCATCATAACGCCTTCAGCTCCAAGCGCAAGAGCCGCTGCCATTGATTTGCCGTCAGCAATACCGCCCACTGTAACAACAGGAATGGAAAGCTTCTCGGCAATTTTCGGAGTAAGAATCATTGTTGTAACATCATCTTTAAGAGGATGGCCGCCTTCTTCAATACCGGCCGCGTAGATCCCGTCGTAACCTGCTTCTTCAGCATGTTCGGCGTGTTTAAGACATCCGACTTTATGAAACATCTTTACATTAGCTTTTTTCAGCATCTCAACATACTGAACACCGAGCTTGTCGATAGGTGTACCTGAAACTTCAATACCGGCAACTTTCTCTTCGGCGCAGACTTCAAGGTTCCTCCTGTGGTCATCCATTGTTATATGGAAAGACGGAAGGATTGTTATACCAACCATGAAAGGCTTGTCAGTAAGTTTTTTTGTCTCACGGATCGCGTTTCTCAGTTCGTCGGCATTCTTGTAATTCCCGGCTGTAAGGTTCCCCATCCCGCCCGCGTTTGAAATTGCCGCTGCGAGTTCAGGTACTCCCACAAGGTACATTGCCCCGCATATAATTGGGTATTTAATCCCGAACATCTCTGTTATTCTTGTTTTCATACTTTCCCTCTTTGATTGTTTATTTTTATCTGATGACTTGAATCGTCATTCAGTAAAATTCTTTTTAATACCGGCCTTCATGAGCGCCATATCTATTACATCTTTTCCCATGTTGTACATGATGCTTATTGCTTCATTTTTTGTCACGTCATCATGTATGCCGACGCAGATAAGCGATGCAAGCCCATGGGTGAAGATTCCCATACGGCGGAGAACCTCTTTCCGGTAGTTTTCAGGCAGCTGTGAAACCAGTTCATCCCTGACAAGTTCAGCATAAAGCGCTTTCATAAACTGTTCAAGCATACCTCGCGTTTCGGGACTTTCAAGTATAAGAGTCCTGAAGAGCTCCCTGTTCTCCTGAGCGAAAAGGACAAAGCCTGTGCCCATGTTGAGAAAAACACTCCTTGTGTATGGCTTCATGGTGTATTCAAGCGCAAGTTTTTCACCCCTTGCAAGCACCTCTTCTCGAAGCTCATCCATGTTCCTGAAACATGAATAAACAGGAGCCGTTGATGAATTCAACTCCTCCGCGATACGCCTTGCCGTGAAGTCCCGGAATCCGCTTTTCTTCACGAGCTCAAACGCTGCGTTAACAACATCTTCTTTTAAAAAAATTGTTTTTGGAGGCATCTCAACTCCGGAAATAATTAAAAGTATTAAATAACATACGTTATTTAAAGTGCAGTTTTGTCAAGATATTTTTAGATTTGGAGGTGGTTTCTGATTGAAGCATTTGAAGAGGGCGAGGGGGAATTTTTAAAATAAACAATTGACCGTACTAAAAGGAAATATTTTTTATACATTAATATTCTTTTATGAATATTTCCGCG
>CAZVFJ010000192.1:1996-6704 GCA_964625825.1 uncultured Leptospirales bacterium
ATATTTTTGAATTTGGAGGGCGAGGAGGAGGCCGGAGTCAGAAATTTTCATTTATTTACAATAAAATTTTTTACACGGAAACCCTCTCCCCCGTCAGTTTTTCAAAATGGGAGAGGGTGCGCGACCATCACGATGAGGGAAGTGCCGGTGAAGACATGGATGTCGAAAACCGGACAGTAGCGCGGGTGAAGGAGGATTTTTTAAATAAACAATTGACCATACTAAAAGGAAATATTTTTTATACATTAATATTCTTTTATGAATATTTCCGCGGAGGAGCAAAAATATAATGATAAAACTCGAAAATATTTCACTCGATATATATGGAAGCAAAAGAAGAATACTCAATGACATCAACTGGCACATCGAAGACGGCGACTGCTGGGTGTTATTCGGAAGAAACGGTTCAGGGAAGACAAAGCTCCTTGAAATAATTACAGGATATAATTTCCCTTCCGGAGGCGAGGTTACAAGATTCGGTATGGGCCATTTCGGCTCTGACATAAGAGAGCTGCGTAAACGTATCGGCTATATAAGCTCTGTTGTGCGTGAGATGTTCAACAGCAATGAGCGTGTAATAGATGCCGTAGTGAGCGGACTTTATGCCTCAATAGGGCTTTACCGAAGACCGTTACCCGCTGAAGTTGAAAAGGCCTCCCTGCTTATACAGGAAGCCGGACTGGGCGGAAGGGAATATGATATTATGAGTCATCTCTCTGACGGGGAGAAACAGAAGATTCTTATGCTTCGCGCTCTCATCAATGATCCGGATCTTCTGATACTCGATGAGCCCGCAACAGGTCTTGATATTATCGCGAGGGAGGAGTTTCTTGAATCTCTTACGGCTATTACAAAAAAGAAGGAACATGCCGTAATATACGTGACCCATCATGTTGAGGAGATAACACCGCTCTTTGATAAAATTTTTATTATAGAGAATGGTGAATGTTTTTATAAAGGTGAAATTGAAGAGGCTATACAGAAAAATATATTTACCTCCCTTTTCGGGAGAGGAATCGAAGTTTTCAGGAGGGGTGAAAGATTAAATTCAACCCTTCTGAAATAATCTTTTACTCCTTTAATAATCTATTACTGCGGATCAATCGAAAGTTTTCCGCTGATGCTTTCAACATTTATTTTTATAATATTAACTTTCGGGATATCCTCATCAGTAGGGTCGCTATATTCGTATCTTCCTGCGTATTTCTTCATCAGCGCGTTGAGTACCTCTTTTTTTTCTTCATGGGAGGAGACAGGTTCTGCCTTTCCTTCTATAATTATACACCAGAACCTCATGGTGAAACCGCAGGCTTTTTCTGATAAATAAAGATTTCCCGACGAGCTGATCTCAAAGCAGACATTCGGATTTTCATTGATGTTGTCGAGCTTTCTCCCTTTGAATCCGGTGTGGAAGAAAATTGAATCATTAATATAAACGTAATTCACGGGGGTGATGTATGGGATTCCATCCTTTCCCGTAGTAGCAAGCCTCCCGTAAATCTGCTGTGGGAGCATTTTTTTACATTTTTCTTCAGAGAGCCATTCAACCGGCATAACAATTACCTCTTTATCTGTTTTTTTAAACCCAGTGTGTTTTGCAGAAGTGCATCCCGTTATCTGAAACCTGGAATCCTTCAGGATGTTCAACGATGAGGAGTTCCTCTTTAAGATCTTCAACCAGGGCTCGAATATCTTTTCCGCTCAGGCCTGTCTCAATTTCAAGCGTGTTCATGGTGACAAACTTTTTATCCCCGGCTTTGCTGTAAATTTCACTAAGTATGTCGATCTTATTCAATATATTTTTTCTTCTCATAAGCTGCTCATCCGATATTTTTTATAATATATAATAAATCGGAATCATGGCAACAACATTTCATTGTTGACTAAAGTAAATTATGATATAATAATAAATAGAGACAGGCGGATTTCCATGTGGATAATCTGATTATTCATTATCGTATTATTTTAGATGTTACTATGTAATAGTCAGGCCGATTATTAATGAGTAACATGAATTTAATAATATAAATGGAGAAAATATGATTTATAATCTTGGTGATAAAAGAGTTAGGTATAAAAGTGAAAATTTTTATGTTGCTAACGGCGCTCACGTTATCGGCGATGTGGAGATTGGTGAAGATGTTTCTATATGGTTCAATGCTGTGATCAGGGGAGATACCGGTACGATTATTATTGGTGATGAGTCTAATATACAGGATGGATGTGTCCTGCATGCAGAGGCGTGGAATAAACTTATGATAGGGCGGGGAGTCACTGTGGGGCATAAAGCGATGCTGCATGGCTGTACTGTTGGAGATTATTCTCTTATCGGAATAAATTCAGTTGTGCTGGATGATGCTGTTATAGGGAAAAATTGCCTTGTCGGAGCAAACGCTCTGGTTAAATCAAAGATGATTATACCTGATGGTTCGGTGGTTATGGGGTCTCCCGCAAAGATTGTACGGCAGATTACAGAGGTTGAGATAAAGATTATTGAGGCGGCAGCAAAACATTACGTTGAGAACGGTAAGAAGTTCAGGGGAATGCTTGTGGATGTGGGGTGAAGCTGTTTATCTGTAAAATTTATTGACTTTTTATAATTCTCTTTTTACAGGTTGTTTTCATAGAACTGGATTCTGAGGATTTTAATAGAAGAGACCTGATATGCCGGAAGTTGCAATAACAGTGGAATCACTGGCAAAAACTATAAAACATTTATATAAAAAAAGTCTTTATAAGCCTGCTTTCATTCTTCGCAAATATGAGAAAATTTCTATACTTTGCAGCGGAATAAAATGAAAGAGTTTAAGTAAGTGATATTCAGATGAAAAGGATCTTATCCATATTTTTTTTTCTGCTATTATTTCTATCAGAGAATACTCTCCACGCACTCACGCCGGTAATCATAGATAATAAAACAGAATCAGTATCTCTCGGCCGCTATATGGAGATACTGGAGGACCCCACGGGGAAGCTCACAATAGATGACGTTACAAAACCTGAAATGCAGGGGAGATGGTTCCAGAGCAAATGGGATGTGCCGAATTTCGGATTCACAAAATCTGCATACTGGATTCGTTTATCATTAAAAAATGCCGGAGTATGCGGTAAATACAGACTGGAATTATCATGGCATCTGCTTGATGTAGTTAAACTTTATTATCTTAATGAAAATGATTCTTTTCTAGAGGTAATTAAAGGTAATAGTATTCCCGCTAAATCAGAAGAAAATGTAAGCCGGAACTTTCTCTTCGATATTCCATTTTACAGCAAAAGTCAGTCTGTCTACATGCAGGTGAAATCCGATTATACTATCCAGCTTCCTCTTAAAATCTGGAAGCCGGACAGATTTTCAATACATGAGAAAAATGAAATCTATATCATGGGCGGATTTATAGGCATCCTGATAGTGATGATTTTATACAATCTGTTTTTATATATTTCCATAAGAGACAGGAGTTATTTTTTCTATAGTTTTTATATTTTATCAATGCTGATGTATAATCTTTTCTACAGCGGAGCCGGAGTTGAATTTTTCAGGATGACCTGCCCGGATATTACCAGAATAGGTTTTCCTCTTTCAGAAATCTTTGCCTCGATAACTGCTGTACTTTTTGTAATGAGTTTTTTAAATACTAAAAAAACACAGCCTTTAATTAATAAATTGTTTATAATCATTATTGTCATGTCTCTTTTGAATCTGATACTGCCGTTTGCTGGTTACGGGCTTGTTTCCGTTTTTATCCAGAATGCTATAGTAATTTTTGGTTCCATATTAATTATCACATTGTCAGCACGTTTATCAATTGTCAGCAGACCCGCGAGAATATTATTAATTTCATGGACGGTTCTCCTGTCGGGATCAGTAATAGTAATATTAAAGAATTATGGTTTTATAAAATCAAACGGTTTTACGAATAATTATTTTTCACTTGCAACTATGCTTGAAACAGTGCTTCTTTCGTTTGCCCTTGCTGACCGTATAAACATCATGAAGCAGGAAAAAGAATATGCTCAGAGCGAGGCACTCCAGATCCAGAAAGTGGCAACTGAAACTTTAGAACTTAAAGTAACAGAACGCACATCTGAGCTTGCCGCAGCCAATGAAAAGCTCCGTGAACTTGACCGCGTTAAAACCGATTTTTTTGCGAATATATCTCATGAGCTACGGACACCCCTTACCCTGATACTCGCGCCTGTTAAAGATGCCCTCTCCGGCAGAGATTTAAACAGAGAAACCCTTGAGATGATCCAGCGCAACGGACTTAACCTCCTGTCGCTCATAAATGACCTTCTTGATGTATCACGTATAACAGCAGGGAGAATGATGCTCAATGTATCCGAAACCGATCTTTCTGAGCTGATGAGACAGTTCTGCGGAGAAATGGAGTCCGCCGCAAGGCTAAAAGGGATTGAGCTCACCTGCAATACATGTGAAAAGCCTGTAATCGCCTTCGTTGACAGGGAGAGGATACTGCATGTAATATCAAACTTCTTTTCAAACTCCTTTAAATTCACGGACCGTGGGGGGAGGATAAATGTATCTGTTAAACATGAAAACGGCTGCCCTATGATTAAATTCAGTGACACGGGATGCGGCATACCAGCAGTACAGGGACGATCAGAACGCGCTGAAAGACCGGTATGGCATGCTGGCCGGGCAGGAGGAAAGCGATTACGGAAGATACCGCGACACCGTGGGCGACTA
>CAZVFJ010000193.1:0-1165 GCA_964625825.1 uncultured Leptospirales bacterium
AACCTGTATTTTTTTTTCAAGGAGTGATATCATGAATAGAACTCCAGTAGCGTCACGGGTCTCGTCGAGTCTGTTGTCATGAAACGCGCGGAGGGCTCTCTCTTTTGTTTCAATATCTTTCCGTTTTAGCGGTATAAAAAGCCGTTTAACCGGTTCCAGCAATGAAATAAGCGAGCGTAAAGGTACATGCAGGATTATAGTCAGTATGATAAATGTGAAAAGGCCCGCGAAAAATTTTATACCGTCCGGTATGGTCGTTGACCAGCTTAAAGCCGGGATTATTCTTGCGAGTATAATGTCTGAATTTGCAAACACAAGTTCCGCGGGAAAAAGCGATAGAAGTGAAGCAATAATCATTCCTAACAGAACATCAATATCTCTGTATGAATCGCTTCGTTCTACTACCAGCGCGACAATCTCTCCGGAAGTTTTATCTTCTGATTCTTTGATTACCGCTTCAATCATACTTTTTTGGTCTTCAGTAAAAAATTTTTGTGAATTATATCTCATTACCATCCTCCTGATGAGCCACCGCCGCCGAAACTTCCCCCACCGCCTGAGAAACCTCCTCCGCTGGAGAAACCGCCTCCTCCTCCGCTATAACCTCCCCCGGTAGAGGAAAAAAACGGTATATAAGGCAGAATCAGCGCGATAATAAATCCGGCCACAGCAGCATCTACAAATCCGGAAAGTCCGAGAGGCATGAAACCGAAATGAATAATTGCAGGTAACGAAACAGCACCTATTCCGGCGCTTAAAATTTTTGAAAGTGCCGATGTTATAAGAATAATAAAATAGAGTATAAAAATGAGTACAAAGAAAAGAGTTCCCGGCGCTCCCGTCGCAGCGGCTTTATGGTCTTCGCTTTTGAACTCACCTCTGCATGCCTCGATGATTGCGTTTGTCCCTTCTGTGAATCCGCCGTCAAAGTCTCCCGCCTGGAATTTCGGCTTTACTATGTAATCAAGAATCCGTCCCGAGAGAAGATCTGTAAGTACACCTTCAAGCCCGCGGCCTACTTCAATTCTCATGCGCCTGTCATTCTTTGACGCGAAGAATATTACCCCGTTGTCTTTCTTTGCCTGGCCAATTTTCCATTTTTCCGCGACCCTGATTGTGAAGTCCTCCATGGCGTCACCTTCAAGCGAGTTGACTGTAAGTATCA
>CAZVFJ010000193.1:1175-6692 GCA_964625825.1 uncultured Leptospirales bacterium
TCTGTGTCTTCAAATGTTTTAAGATTTTCCTCGAGCGCCTTTTCTGTTTCGGGAGATATCATGTCTCCGTAATCGTTGACTCTGCCACTGAGAACCGGCACCTCCAGAGCTGATGCCGCGACTGGCATCAGCATGAGGAGCAGAATAAACGTTCTGACTGCCGCTCTCATTGAAAGTTAACCTTGGGAGCTGAAGACGCGCCTTCCTGCGCTTTGAAAGACTCCTTCCTTTCAAGATGGAGAAGCATACTGTTTGTCAGACTGTTCGGGAATGTCCTTATTGAAGTATTGAATTTTTGCACTGTCTGGTTATAACGCACCCTGGCGACATTGATCCTGTTCTCTGTGCCTTCAAGCTGATGCATTAAATCGGTGTAGTTCTGCGTGGCCTTTAAGTCCGGGTATTTCTCCATTACAACCATAAGCCTTGACAGAGCGTTGCCAAGTTCACCCTGAGCGCTCTGGAATTTCTGTATTGCAGCCGGATTATTGAGCATATCTTTGCTCATCTGAATGGAGCCGACTCTTGACCTCGCATCAATAACTCCCTGTAGCGTTTCTTTCTCGAACTTTGCCACACCTTTAACAGTTTCAACGAGATTCGGAATCAGGTCCATTCTTCTCTGGTAGGCAGCTTCAACGTCACCCCATGCAGCAAATACCTCCTCCTCGTTCGCCTGTATTGTATTGTAACCGCAGGATGTGAGTGACAGTGAGAAGCATAGAAGTGCTGCAATGATAAGCTTTGTTTTCATAGGATACCTCATTATGTATTATAATTAAATTTTATTTTTTTCAGTTTCATCGTTTTCAGAAAGGCGTGAGAATATTCGGGCGAGCTTTTTTGTCCTGGCCATCATTTCGTCAGTAAGCGCTCCCTTCTTAAGCTTCCATGTCCAGTTGCCGTCAGATGTTCCGGGAGTATTCATCCTGAACTCCCTGCCGTAACCGGGAATATCCTGGGCCGGGATAATAACAAGGTCCGCCAGAGTGGCGTATGCCTCGCGTATGATCCGCCAGTGAAAATCACTCCACTCTTTCATAGACAGATATTCCATTATATAATCCCTGTACTCTTCGGGAAACTCCGGGTCGTAGAACCATCCGTTAACTGTATCATTATCGTGTGTGCCTGTGTAGACAATAGAGTTTCTCCTGCTGATGTTGTGAGGAAGATACTCGTTGTCGCTGTTTAAATCGAATGCGAACTGGAGTATCTTCATCCCCGGGAGTTCGAGCATGTCCCTGAGCTTTTTTACTTCGGGAGTAATCATTCCTAAGTCTTCAGCTATCAGCGGAAGGTCACCGGTTTCCTCCTTCAGTCTGTCAAAAAAAGGTTTTCCCGGGCCTGGTTCCCATGTCCCGTTAACAGCTGTCTCCTCTTCAGAATTGACGCTCCAGTATGACTCAAATCCCCTGAAATGGTCTATCCTTGTAATATCAACAAAACTGAGCGAGTGGACTATCCTTTTTTTCCACCACTGGTATGTCTCCTCGTTAAGATCTCCGGTACTATTGTGCCATTTATAGAGCGGGTTTCCCCATAGCTGCCCGGTCTCACTGAAGTAGTCGGGCGGAACTCCTGAAACATTATTAGGCCTGAGATTTTCCATGTCCATGTCAAGTATAGAGCTGTTAATCCAGGCATCCGCGCTGTCCATTGAAATATAGATTGGCAGATCTCCGATTATCTTTATCCCTTTGCTGTTCGCATAATCTTTCAGCTTCTTCCACTGCCTGAAGAAAATGAACTGAGAGTATTTAACAAGGAGAATCCTCTCTGCAAGTTTTGTCGTGAAGGTAGTTATTGCTTCCTGATCCCGGGAAGCAATTGGTCTTCTCCATTTTAACCAGTTGAAGGAATTAAACTCATGAGCAAGAGCAATATATAGAGCGTAATCATCGAGCCATGGACTGTCATGAAGCTGACAGAAGCTGTTGAACTCCATACTTTCCTCTTCTGTCGCATGGAGGAGAAATTCATCAAAGGAGCGTATAACTGCTTCCCGTAGAAATCTCCGCGCCATGTCGAAATTGCAGTGGTTTTCTTCAGGAAACTCCTCGGAGTTAATTTTATTCCTGACCCAGTTTTCCTTTTGAAGATGATCTATGCTTATGAAGAGTTCGTTCCCCGCGAATGATGACAGGGAGGAGTAGGGCGACCAGCACATTGAGGGTGAGACAGGACCGACAGGGAGAATCTGCCAGTATCTGAATCCCCCCTTATGGATGAGATCAACGAATTCATAGGCCTCATCTCCGAGAGAGCCTGTTCCGTATCTCCCGGGGAGGCTTGTAATGTGGAGGAGTATCCCTGCTGAACGCCTTAATTCCATTATTTACCCTGACTCTTCATCTGTGAGAGGACCTGTTTCAGGCTTTCAAGCTCTTCGCCATAGCCCTTCCAGTTACCCGATTTCATATTCTCTTCTGCCTTAAGATAATGCATATATGCCCTGTCGGCAAGTTCTTTAAGAGTTATTCCCCCTTCCCTTATTTCACTTGCTGTGAAGCCTCCGCCATAGAAAAGTTTCTCAAGAGCAGTCGGGAGATCCTGCTCCATAACTATTTTGTCAGCGAAAGAGACTATAACTTTTTTAAGCTCGGGCATCTCGCTCTTTTCAGCCTTGAGGTAGAGAGGTTCAATAAATATAACAGACTCCTCGATAGGGATGGCGAGCATATTTCCCCTTATTACACTTGTACCTTTCTGGCTCCATAGTGTGAGCTGTTTTGATATCTCCGGGTCCTGGTTTATACGGGCCTCGATCTGCATGGGGCCGTAATTCAGTTTATCCTTCGGGAGCTGGTAGAGCTGAAGTTCGCCGTAATCCGGCATATCACACTTTGCCGTGAGGAAGGCTAACATGTTATTTTTCTGGTATGGAGTGAATGGGAGTATAAGGATAAATTCGCTCCTGTCCTCATCCGGCAGCTTGGTCACAAGGTAGTAGCTGTGAACTTCTGTTTCACTGCTTTCATATATCTGTGTAGGGATAGCCCACGCGTCCTCGTTGTTATAAAATACATTCGGGTTTGTCATATGGTATTTCAGCAGCATATAGCTTTGAACATTAAAGATCGTTTCAGGGTAACGTATGTGGCTCTTCAGATCTTCAGGAATATCTTTGATATCTTTAAAGATCCCCGGGAAGATGCCAGCATAGGCTTTGATGATAGGATCATTCCGGTCGGATATATAACAGCTGATTTTCCCGTTGTATGCGTCGATTATAATCTTAACCGAGTTCCTTATGTAATTTATTGTTTTATTACCGGTTGAAATCGGTGTGGAGTATGGGAACATATCAGTCATTGTATATGCGTCGATTATCCAGTAAAGTTTTCCTTCTGAAATCGCAAGGTACGGGTCATCGTCCAGTTCAAGGAACGGGGCATAATTATGAGCCATCTCAACGATATTTCTCCGGATAAGGAGCCGGCTCTCGTTGCTGATATTCCCGGAAATAAGAAGGTTGATATCTCCGAAAGAGACTGCTGCCATAAGTCTTTTAAAGAATGAATCAAGTTTGATGCCGCCTGTGCCCTGATATGTTGTGTACCTGTTCTCCTCGCCGTAGGGATAGTCAAACTCACCCGGTTTAATTGATGTATTTGTAATTACATAGGGAGCATTATGCTCGCCGTAATAAATCTCGGGTTTATCAATATTAATTTTTATTTCAGTCTTTGGAGGTATATCCTTTATAAGGAATTCCGGAAGGCCTTCAGTCGTTATGCGGTCAACGCGGCTCATTACCGCGCCGTATCCGTGAGTATATATCAGGTGCCTGTTCTGCCAGGTCTGGGTATTCCCGGGGAGCCCTTCTGTTGACAGCTCACGTGCGGAGAGGTTTACCGCAATTTTTTTCCCTTCGATAATATACCTGTCAACATCAACATCATTAAAGTAGTAGTACCGTTTCAGCTCCTGGAGCTGTTTGTATGTCTGCTGTAAAGGCCTCCAGTCCCAGAGACGCACGCTTTCCAGGGTGTCCCTGTTTTTTTTAAGGTCATTGTAGGAAAGGTCTCTTTTATTTTCAAAAGGGATCTCCTTAACTTTGTCGATACCGTAGGCAAGACGGGTAAAGTCTATATTATTCTGAATAAATGGTTTTTCTTTATCCAGCTCATTCGGAACAACGATGAATTTTTGCTGAAGCGCGGGGTAGACTGTACCAAGAATAAAGTAAAGAGGTATAAGCGTAAGCATGACAATTACAGGGAGTTTAAAGCTCCTTTTGAATACGTTAAAAAGCAGAAGAGCTGCCGCTATGAATGAAACAAATTCCGCTGCCCTGAACGCGATGAGTTTCGCGTTAACCGCTGAGTATCCCGCCCCATAGAATTTTCCTATCTGTGAAAAAAGAAGTTCGTATGCCGAGAGCTGGTAACTCAACCCGTAAAGGATGACCATGAATGCAAGAAGTATAGATATATGAGCACGGCAGAACGGGGAGAGTTCAATACCTTCTTTAGCGAAGAAAATTCCACCGTTGAACAGATGAAGTACCGCAGTAAAAATTGTTATAATAACAAGTGATGTCATGAGCCAGCCGTAGATGAAGTTGTAGAACGGAAGCGAAAAGACATAGAAACCGATATTTTTCCCGAAAACAGGATCTGCCGGGTATCCTTCAAATGGAACCCCGTGCTGAAACATCAGGTATTCTTTCCAGAAAGAGGCAGCTCCTCCGCCCATCATGAAACCTAAAAAAACGATCCCGATGGTCAGCAGTATGAGGAGCAATCTTCTTGAAGAACCGATTGCAGGTATCTGCAGCCTGTCCAGAAAATTTTCAGAGAAGAATCTACCTTTACCGCCAATAAGCCTTATGAGAATAAAATTAGTAAGAAAGAGTAAAATAAAGAGCGCCCCGAATATGATCTGCACATTGAATTTTGTAAGGAACATGACCCAGAAAACCTGAAGGCCCTCATTAACTCTGAACCATTCGTAATCGATGTAGAATCCAGAAATATATTTTGCCAGGAAGTATAATATGAAAAAGATAATCAGTCCGAATGTAATCCTTTTGTCCATAACCGGCTCCATTAGTAAAAGTGTTAATTCAAGATATATAAGATTCAGGTTTAAAAATAATTTTACTTTACGCTTCAAGTCAATCATAAAAGATTTAAAAAAAAGAGATGACTTCCGTATGTACATCTAAAGATGTAACTATATTTTAGTATGTAAATCTGATTAAATATATATTGGTAAATTATAACAATACCAGGAGGAAACTTGGATATTCATTACGGATTTTGGATACTCTTTGCGGTTCTTGTGGGAATCATGCTCTATATTGACCTTTATGTTTCAGATCACGAAAAGGGTGAAAAATCATTCAGAAGCAGTGTAATCTGGAGTATTATCTGGATAAGTGTAGCGCTTCTCTTCAATAGTACCCTTTATTTGTTTTATGACAATGGTCATGAAAAAGCGATGGAGTATCTTGCCGGTTACCTTATTGAAAAATCACTATCAGTTGATAATCTTTTTGTTTTTATAATG
>CAZVFJ010000194.1:0-6611 GCA_964625825.1 uncultured Leptospirales bacterium
CTTTCCAGTCCGGCTGAGTTTGTTCCGGATTTCAGCATGAGCTGAACCATTGCGACACCGAAGACAAGGGCAATAGCAGGTCCGAGTAACTGCTTGAATGAATTCTTCCAGGCTGTTTTAACATCCTTCATATTCATTCCGTGAATAAGATGAGTTATAAGTGCAACCAGAATAAACGGTACTGTACCCGGCAGATATAAATATGGCAGGCCATAATTAAGCCCTTCAAGTCCCAGTATATTTTTAATCGATATTGTCTGTGCGGCAAGGAAACCTTTCAATCCAAGTTCAGGAATTCGTGTAACAATAAGAATCAGAGCTATTAAAATATATGGGCTCCATGCTTTTGCAAGTGACATATTGGACTGACCTATCGCGCCTGTGTCAATAACAGCTTTCCAGTCTTCATCCCATTCAGACTGATCTGCGAAATCCCATGTTTTTTTCGGCACCAGAAAACCTTTCTTGGCAGCAAAAATAATTACAGGCAGACCTATAAGTCCACCAACCAGGGATGGAAGCTCCGGCCCGAGAAAAGCAGCAATAATCATATATGGAATAACAAATACAGCACCCGCGAAGATGGCGAATGGGGCCGCCTCGAATGCAGGCTTAATCGAACGCTCTTTACCGAAAAATTTTGTGAGCATACAGAGGGCAAGCAGAGGTATAAAAACACCAACAACTGAATGTCCGATAGCAACCCACTGGGAAAGTGAAAGTTTGAAAGCTTCGACTATAGCCGGATCTTGCGGAAGGTTCCCGGCGAGTGTTGACATTGCACCAAACACCGGTGTGCCTACAGCACCAAAACTTACAGGTGTACTGTTAAAAATAAGGGCAACCATTGCCGCCGCGAGAGGAGGAAACCCAAGTCCCACGAGAAGAGGACCCGCAAGAGCAGCAGGGGTACCAAAACCGGCAGCCCCCTCAATAAGTGCGCCGAACATCCAGCCTATAATTACAGCCTGAATACGCTTATCAGAAGTAATATTAAGGAACCCGTTATTTATAGTTGCCATTCCACCAGACAGTTTAAGTGTATTTAAAATCAGAATAGCACCAAAAATAATTATTAATACATCAAGCGCTTTCAGAGCCCCGAATATGGAATAACCCATAATATGATGAAAATCCATACTCCAAGTAAAATATGCAATAAGAATTGAAAGAAGCCATGCAAGAGGTAATGCTCTTTTTGCAGGCCAGTTGAAAGCAGTCATTACAACAATAGTAAATAGAATTGGAATAAAAGCCAGTAAAGCTAATCCCAGATTTACTTCCATCATCAAACCTCCATATTTTTTTAATTATAACTCTTTTTATGTTAAAAAAAAATCTTTACTAAATGAACTTCATACAATTGATTCAGGCAAGATATTTCTAACACCATACTGTCTAGTGGTCAGACCATGAGATCGCAAAACCATTTTGTCAACCAATTTAAACCGTCCGTCAGGTTTTTTTTAAAATTTATACACTCCGGGTTTTATAAAACTTTAAAATAAAGAATAACAGGAAGTTAAGAATTTATGTTCTATATGTATTTAAAACAATGAATGATTATTGTAACACCCCTACACCCTGGCCCATGCCACATTAAGCACTCTTTTTGCATTCGCTATTACTATTTCAGGATCTTCATCCCCAAAAGGTTTGACTTCAAAACTGACAATTGGCGGATTATTTATATTTAGAAATCCAACATTAACCAGTGCCCGCAGGAACCTCACCACTTCATCAATCCCGTTTTCTGAATCAGGAAAACCAAACCGTGGATGAAGATCCCCATAGCCGGGTAAAACAGAATTCTTAACGACACAATTACCGATATGAGCATGAACAATATGATCTTTAAGAATATTTATACAATCTTCAGGAGTTTCCCTTAAAAGCGGAAGATGACTGAGATCCACCAGCAAGCCGAAATTATCATAATCCTTTTTAATATCTACCGCATACCGCTCAGCCAATCCGGCAGGCCCGATAAGGCTCATTTTATCAATATCATAGTCAAACACTTCATGAACAACCTTGATATTTCCGAGTTTTTTAGCATATGAGCACAATTCCATGGTGGATTTAATCAAAGCCTCATAAGCATATTCAAATTTGTCTTTATCATATTTACCGCTCAGGAACGCAAAACCTGTTGATCCGAGTTCACAGGCTTCATCCAGTCCTTCTTTCAGCAAATCAACAGCTTTACGTCTTGCGCCCTCATCTATGTCATTTATATTAATTCCAGTAACAAGTTGTCTTGGCTGTGCTCCGTAAGCCACCGAAAGGTGTGATGAATCAAGGATCTTCTTTACCTGGTTTCTGACATTCTTATCCTTAATCCAGGTAATCTCTACTGCATTAAAATAATCATCCAGGGCTATTTTTCTTAAAGTTTCAACGACAGGGCCATCTCCCTTCATTGTATCAGGAAAGGCCATAAAGTGAATAATCCCCACCTTCATATACTTATACATTGATTCAATCATCGCTATCACCTCTCTAAAATAATATGATAAACAGGATTAATTCACAGTATTAAGAGGTTTTCCATTAATATAAGCCTCAATATTTTCAGTAATCATTTCCATAAGACGCTGCCTTGATTCAAAAGTCTGCCACCCGATATGCGGAGTCATTATTACATTTTCCATTTTAAACAGCGGATTATCCATTGAGGGAGGCTCAGTCTCCTGTACATCGAGAGCCGCACCAGCAATATCTTTGTTCTTTAATGCGTCGATTAAATCACTCTCGCTGACAAGTGCCCCTCTGGAAGTATTTATGATAAAGGCGGAGGGTTTCATTAATTTAAATTTATCCTTATTAAGAATATGTTTTGTCTTTTCTGTAAGGGGGCAATGGAGAGTCACAAAATCACTCAACCTGAGAAGATCTTCAAGAGGGGAATATTTAATTGCGGTATTGCCGAATGTCTTATTATTAAGATCATAAAAAAGTATATTCATTCCCATGGCAGAAGCAATCTTTATAACCTCACTACCTATCGCCCCTGTTCCAATAACACCCAGGACTTTACCCCGTACTTCATGATGAGGCACCTGCAGAAATTTTGTAAAATTATCAAATCTATTCTGTTGAATCATTATCATTTGCTGCGGAATGGATGAACTTAAATTTAATATAAATGATATTGCAAGCTGGGCAACCGCGTTAGTGCTATACCCCGGAACATTGCATACTGTGATGTTTCTCTTCTTGGCGGCGGCGATATCTATATTATTATAACCAGTACCTGCTTCGCAGATCAGCCTGACAGAATCTGTAAATTTATTTATTAAGCTTCCCGGGATAGGCAATTCTTTTGTGATTATAATATCCTGGTTTTCAGTTCTTTCAGATATATTTTCAGCAGAGCTTGAATCATATTTAAATAATTCTGTGATTTTTTCAAGCCGTGAAAAATCAAGCTTCCCGTCATAGTTAAACTTGGCTGCATTAAGAATTACAGTTTTTTTCATATTAAACTCCAAAATCTTCATTAATAAATAAGGATAATTTATTACTCAAAACTTACTTAAAACCTATTTCAGATTAAATCATTGAATTGTACTTTTTTATGGCCTCGAAATTTCCCCTATGTTGTCTGATGGTCAGACCATCGGACAACATAATTAATTTGTCAATATCTTTTAACTTAAACCTATTTTTTTAAATAACTCCAGGGAAGAATTAAAGAAATATCTGTTCTACATAACTGCCTGTTGAATACTGTTACCGAAGAATCCCTTTATCTTTGAAAAAAGCTTATCAGCAATTTAAACTTTACCTTCACCGGTTTAAATATATGGAGAAAATTATACAGGAAAAATATTCTGAAGATTGCCAGGGCATTGTATTCACAGAGATTATTATTTTGCAGGAATGATTTATGAAGTTAAAAACTAGAAATAATTTATTTTATATTGCATTGGAAAATACCTGATACCGTTCTTAACCTGCATTGCCGCTGAATTTCTAAAACCAAGGCTCTTATATATATCAACAGCAAATGGTGAAGAGTTTACAGAGATCACTTCAACTGAAGGATTCAATTCTGAATTTTTTTTCAATGCCAGTTTAAAGAGTTTTTTCCCTAACCCCTTTCTCTGAAATCCTTTTTTTACATAAAATAAGGGAATATGGGAACCATCCTTTATTTCAATCGCTCCGACAATTGATTCTTCATTTTTAGCCACAAACATAAAGCTACCCGACGCGAGTCTTCCTTTAATTGTCTGTTCATCAACAAAACTTTCAAATTGAAATACTCCTTCAACAGTATAATCATTGGAGATAAACTCACTAAAAACTCCTTTAATCATGAGAGAGGTCTCTCCTATTTCTTCAGGTTGAATCTCTTGTATCTGCATGACAACCTTCCAGGCTGATTTTTGTTAATATATTTATATAGTGAACAGTTTTTTTCTCAACCATTTTTTATATAATTTATTAATCTTTAAGTTTATAAAATTTCCAGGTATTGATTCCTGAAGATATATTTTACTATAAAATAAAAATTATATATCAACACACTGTCAGCAATGAACATAATAGAGCATTTTTTACTTCAAAGATGTCAAAAACATAATACTACAAATTTATTTATCTATTAGCGGACAATATTTGATATTATATATCCGATTAAGTAATTGACTCCATAAAATAACATTATATGATATACAATTTAAAACAAAGTCTATCATGTAAACCTGCCGATATTAAATAATGAGCAGATAAATAATATTTTCAATACAACGGGCATAAGCATCTGCCGCATGGAGGATTGGTGAAATATAACATCAGACAATATGAGCTTACCCTTAAAAAATGGGATACGCATTACGGCAACTGGTTCAGAGATGAAAACGCTTTCAAGGGAGCACGGATGGAGAACGATCTCTATCCTTATACCGGGCTATTTGAACCTATAACAATAAATTCAGTCACATCGAAGAACAGGATTATTATGGCTCCCATGGGAAATATCTGCATGGCCGATGAAACCGGCAGGCCATCTCAGAAGATGATAAGTTATTTCACAGAACGTGCGAAAGGTGGAGCGGGGCTCATCACATCCGGCCTTATCCCCGTTAGTCACAGTGTTGATCCGACAGTTACAGAAGAGGGAGAGCTTTCAATGTTTCCAAGGATAGACAGGTCAAGGACAAATTATGCGGGATGGAGAATACTCGCCGAATCTTTACATTCATTCGGCACACTCTTCTTTATACAGCTGACACCGGGACTTGGCAGGGTGGGCTCACCGGAGTGCCTGGTTAAAAAACATAAACTCCCTGTATCCGCTTCGATGAACCCGAACTTCTACATACCGCAGGTACCATGCAGACCATTAACATATCTGGAGCTGCGCAGAATCATAAAGAATACGGGGCAGGCTGCCGCAGACGCGAAGGCTCTTCTTATTGATGGAGTATATCTCCACGGTCATGAAGGTTATCTCCTTGAACAGATGTCAAATCCCGCGTTCAACAGAAGGAGTTTCGGCCCATATAGAGACTGGCAGAAATTCGGGATAAACCTGGTTCGCGAGATCAGAAAACGATGCGGTGATTCATACCCTGTAATGTACAGAATAGATCTCTCACTTATGCTGAATGCGACATACGGCGAAAAGATGGGGAAGGTGTCATCACTTAAAAAATTCAGGAAAGAGAGAAGTGTCGAGATGACTCTTGACTACCTGAAAAATCTTGTCAGTGCGGGGGTTGACATCATAGATGTTGACCTCGGATGTTACGATAACTGGTGGCTCCCCCACCCTCCTGATGCCATGCCGCCAGGATGCTACATTGACGTTGCGGAGATTGTTAAAAGTAATTTTAAAAATAATGCTATACGCGCTAACACAGGGCAGGAGGTCCCCATTGTTGCAGTCGGCAAACTCGGCTACCCGGACATAGCCGAGAGAGCCCTGAAGAACGAACAATGCGACATGATTATGCTTGGAAGGCCTCTCCTTGCCGATCCACACTGGCCTAATAAAGTTTATGCCGGAAAAATCAGTGATATCATCCCCTGCATCGGGGATCAGGAAGGATGTTTTAAAGAGTTTATCGAAGGGGGGCATCCTCAATGCGGAGTGAATCCGCGCACGGGGTTTGAGGAGATATATACATCTCTCCCTCCCCTAAAAAAGAAAAAGAAAGTTGCTGTTGTGGGTGCAGGTCCCGCAGGAGTAATGTGTGCATGCACAGCAGCTGAGCGTGGACATGAAGTCACCCTCTTTAACAAAGACAATAAAGCCGGAGGCCTGCTTATACCCGGTTCTGTACCGAAAATTAAATTTGATCTTGCCAATTACGTAAATTATATGAACAGGAGAATCAATTCTGTTTCAAAAGAATTTTCTCTTAAAACAGAGTTTGGTAAAACAGCTACCGCTACAACTCTCAGAAACGGCAGGTTTGATACAGTAATCATCGCGACAGGCGCCAGATGGATTAACCCTGGAATTATCGGGATTGAGATGCCGCATGTTATACACGCGGTTGAACTGCTCAATAATCCGGGTATTTGTGCAGGGAAAACAAACGCTGTAATAATCGGTGGTGGGACAGTTGGATGTGAAACAGCCCACTTTATGTCAT
>CAZVFJ010000195.1:0-6515 GCA_964625825.1 uncultured Leptospirales bacterium
GAGGGTGTGAAAGGTTCGGGACTTGGTCTCTATATATGTAAAAAAATTATTGAAAAGCATAATGGAAAGCTCTGGGCTGAGTCGGTGGTTGGTGAATATGTAAATTTCTTTTTTACAATCCCTAAAATTGAAGCCTGATTTTTTAAATTTTTTTTAGTAATAGTACCTAAATATATTTTTTAAGTGTAAAATTAAGAATTATAAACCCCTCGCCTTCGAAGAGGGGAGTAATAGAGTATTTTTTACCAGAAATAACCTAAGGAATAAATACCGATTTTTTTATAAAAAGGATTGATATAATTTTAAATATAAATTTAAAATTTATTACTGAATAATTTTATAAGTAATAAATGCTTTAATTATAGGATTGCCCAAAAGTTATAGCAGTAAAAGCGGGAATCCATAAAAGGTAGAAAATTTATTTTTTGGCATTCTCGCGATATAATATTTTTTTATTCTAAAATATATTATTAATTAAATTATGAGGGAAATTTTTAAATTTATTGATCTTCAGCAGAAAAGGTTAAACTCAAAATTATTTAAAGGGAGCCGTTTATGAAAAATAGAAGAAAAGGGCCTGATTTCGTAATAAAAGTCATAAACTGGATCTCAGGGATTTCCTGGGCTATATTGATAATGATTTTTCTCATCCTCATAATAACAAATCCAACATCCAGAGGAATGTCTGTAAGCAGGCCCGCATTAAAAGCTACCTCCTCCGCATGGATGTCTAATGCTATTTATGGATTTCTTGTTTTTCTTATACTGCTCAGTGTAGCAGGAATAATCTTCAATATGACACGCATGAAAAGAAAAACCGACAAAATAAAGCTTACATTTTTCTTTTCGGGGATTCTCGCCATAATCGGGCTGATAATAATAAATATCAGCTGACTATAACTTTAATTTTCTGGAATAAAAAAGCTCCGTGCATTTAATGCTGGAGCTTTTTGTTATTAATTTTCAGAAATAATTTCTAAAAGAAAAATAAATACTTATTTATTGTTGACAATTATCATGTGTTTCTATAAATAGAAACACATGATAATTAAAGAAATGAAAAGCGGTACAGAGAAAAAATTATGGTGGTGGCAGGGATTTAAAAAATAATCCCCGGATTTCTATTGCTAAAATAATGGAAAGAGGGGAATTCCCGCTTTCCTGATAATATGTAAATACCAGCGGCTGCGGGATAAACGCAGCCGTTTTTAATTTTATGGAGGTTAAAATATGTTTCCGGATTCAGATAGAATAAAAAAACTCGCAGAGAAGTACAACAGGATCCCGCTATACAGGGAGATGAATATAAGCATGCTTAATTTCCTCTCAATAATAAATTCTTTAAAGGATGAGAATAATTTTATTTTCCTGGAAAGTTCGGACAGCAAAAGCAAAGGGGGCAGGTTTTCATATCTCTGCTTCAATCCGGTCACTACCTTAACCGCTTACAGTGACCACCTTATTGTAAGCGATAAAACAGGAAGCTGTAGAAGGGATGAGGATATTTTCACATTTCTTAAAAGGGAGACAGCAGGGTTTAATTCACCTGACATTGAGGGATTTGGTGATTTTAACGGGGGGTATACCGGTTATATCAGTTATGAAGCGGTTAATAATACAGGAATTTTGAGAAGAAAAGTAAAATCCCGGAACTTCCGCCCTGTAGCCGAACTCCTCCTCATTGATGACTTCATTGTATATGATAATGTGCTGAGAAAGTTCTTTGCCTCAACTTCAATCTATACAGATGCGGGTGAGCTCGAAGTGGAAATAAAGAAAGCTTCCGACAGGCTGGAGGAGATTGAGGATTTTATGCTGAAATTAATAAGAAATTCAAGGTTGAAATTTCTCCCCGCAAGGCCGGCTGAAGTTAAAATGGAATACGGCGATTCTGACAACAGCTTTCTTAAGAAAGTTCAATCGGTAAAAGATGAAATATGCGGAGGTGAAATAATCCAGGGTGTAATAAGCAGGAAGATGTCTGTAAAAAACAGGATTTCACCATTCAGCTTTTATCTGAAATTAAGAGATGTGAATCCCTCTCCCTATATGTATCTTTTAAAGTTTGGCGGAAGATTTATTACCGGGTGTTCACCTGAAACTCATCTGAGAATGAAGGGCAGCAGAATGCTCCTTAAACCGATTGCCGGGACAGCGCCGATTCCTGAAAAGAGGAATGACAGAAAGATTAGCCGTAAAAACCTCCTGCGAGACCAAAAAGAGAGAGCGGAGCACCTGATGCTTGTAGATCTTGCCCGAAACGACCTGAGCCGTATTGCTGCAAAAGGTTCGGTATCAGTTTCTGATTTTATGAAGGTGGAGGATTATTCACACGTTATGCATATAGTATCCAGCGTAAAGGGGACGCTTCGGGAAAGTCTGAGCGCTGTTGACGCTTTTCGGGAGACTTTCCCCGCCGGGACTGTGACAGGGGCTCCGAAGGTACGCGCAATTGAAATAATAAATGACCTTGAGGAAAATGAAAGGTGGGCGTATGCCGGAGCGGTAGGTTATTTCGGATTTAATAAATCATGCGACACATGTATAACACTCCGAACAGCCTACTTTGACGGAGATGAAGTCTTTACTCAGGGTGGGGCCGGTATAGTTTTTGACAGCGTTCCCCGGAATGAACTTGACGAAATAAACCATAAACTCAGGGCACTTACTACAAGCATGGGATATGCGGTATAGAGGTTAAATATGATATTACTTATTGATAATTATGATTCATTCACATATAATATAGTTCATTCACTTGAACGTCTTGGAGAAGAAGTTGAAGTATTCCGCAATGATCACGACTTCGATTCAATTGACTTCAGCAGATACAGCTCCATTGTGCTTTCGCCCGGACCGTCAAATCCGGATAATTCAGGGATTACACTTGATGTCATCGGGAAGAATCCGGGTCTGCCGCTACTGGGTATCTGTCTGGGTATGCAGGCCATAGTTCAGAATTTCGGAGGAAGGATCGTACGTGCCCCTGGCATTGTTCATGGCAAGCAGGATACGATTTCGCATACAGGTGAAGGGCTCTTCGAAAATGTACCGCAGAAGTTCAGGGCAGTCCGCTATCATTCACTTTGCGCAGACAAGGACGGCTTCCCGGAAGTTCTTGATATTGAAGCTTTTTCTTCAGATGGAGTTATTCAGGGTGTAAAACACAGGAGTGAAAAAATATTTGGAATTCAGTTTCATCCTGAATCTTACATGACTGAATTTGGAGATGAGATATTCAGAAATTTTCTGAACATTTAAATTATGCAGTATTATAGATGTCTGAATGTTATTTCCTCTAAGAGGAGAATCTGTTTTTATTATAAATAATCAGCCCCTGCATTTGCTCCGGTAAGATGAAGTCTTTGTTTTACAAACACTACAGAATTAATATTATTGATTTAATTTATCCCCATTATTATAATTAGCAAATTTTATGGGAAACATATAAAAGCAATTATAAGAAGGAGAGATTACAATGAAGAAAATTTCAGCATTCATGGCATTTATTTTTTTAATGTCATCAGCAATTGGTTTCGCGCAGAATACCAGTACCGGGACTGACGTCAGTGGGGATCAGCAGGCCCAGGCTCAGGCTGTGAATTATATGCTTGGCGGAGTTTTTGGAGCTGTTACAATAGATGGTAAAAATTATCAGCAGCTGGGCCTCAGGCCTGAATTGAAATTCTGGAAACTCGGGATAGGGCTCGATTTAAGCATACTCCTCGATGAAGAAGGAAAGATCCGTGAGGAGGACTGGGACGAGTGGGATGACTATATCGACAAAGTTTACTATGTCAAATACGGTAAGAGGGGAGATCCTTTCTACTTCCGATACGGCGGGCTTGACTCGACAACACTCGGCTATGGTTCAATAATAAACGGATACACAAACATGCTTGAGTATCCTACATATAAAAGGCAGGGGCTTGATATAGGTTTTGAAACATCACACTTGGGTATGCAGGCGATTGTGAATGATTTTAAGGAGCTTAAAGGGAATAATCGTTCGGTAATGGGTGGAGGCCGGATTTATGTTAAACCCTTCAGCAGGCTTCAGATCGGAGCCTCTGTTGCCGGGGACATGAATGAATACAAAGGGCTCCGTGATACGGATGATGACGGCTACCCTGACGAAGTTGACGCTTACCCGGAAGATGATCAATATGTAACGGAGATAGATTACTATACTGCGCATATGAGCCCTGCTGAAGCTACAACTGTTATACCTGTTTTAGTTGCAAATGGTCTAATATCTCCAATAGAGAGAAGTGACCTTCAGGACTACAGCAACCAGCGTTCAAGAACAGGTTTCTGGTCCGGTGACGCGGGGCTTCAGCTTATAAAGGGTGATTTTGTTAAGTTTGACATATACACACAGTTCTCTCAGTCATTCAATACTGGTGGATGGGGATATACCGCTCCGGGGCTGCGGCTCACATTCGGTGATATACTTGAGATATATGGTGATTACAGGCAGCAGTCAGATGAATTTATATTCGGGTACTACAACGACACATATGATCTTGAAAGGGCAAAATATGTTGATGACGGAACCGGAACTCTCGTTGTTGAAACAAAACTCGATAAACTCAAAGCTGCCGAAAAACTGAAAGGTTACTTCGCGGGAGCCAGACTTAATTTCTTTAATATTTTTACAGGTAAGGCTGAATATCAGGATATGAGATGGGGAGATGCTGATAATGAGGATAAATCACTAAGGGGCGAACTTGTCTTTAACAGAGAGCTTATACCTGTAATATCAAAAGCAAACGCGTATTACGTGCAGAATAATGTTGATAAGCTCAGATGGAAAACAGAAAGTACAGTAATGGGAGCGGTCTTAGGAATCGGAATGGGTGAGGGTGTAAGTATAGATTTTAATTACCTCGTCACATACGAAGATAAAGACGGTAATGGAAAAATAAATGGTGATGACGAACGGATCACAAACGTAAGCGTTTCAACAAACGCGATGTTCTGATTTCTCACATTTGTTTTAATTGATTATTTAATTCAGTAGAAAAAGAAAGAGCCCTCATTTTGAGAGCTCTTTCTTTTTAAAATTATGGTTTATTCAGAATATCCTGAGACCGGAAATAGTTTCTGCAATATTATACGCATGGTCGCCGATTTTCTCAAATTTTGAAACTATATCAATAAAGATAATGCCCTGGTCAACGTCGCATTTATTTTCATTGAGTCTATTTATATGACTTTTGCGGAGCTCTTTCTTCAATTCGTCAATCCTGTTTTCGATAACATTAGCCTGGGGCATGATATTTTTATCAGTTAATGTGATATATGTCTGGATAAGAGTCAGAAATTCCCGTACTTTAACTGCGATTTCAATAATATCTTTTTTCCCGCTTTCAGAGAAAGACAGTTTCATATCATATTTTTTTCTGAGAAGTTTCATTATCGATTCACAGTAATCCCCGATACTTTCGAGCTCATTAACCTTATGGAGCATAGATGTAATTTCATTACTCTGCTCTCTGGAAAGCGGCTCCCTTGAAACTTTGACGAGGAAATTTGATATCTCAAGTTCAAGGAGATCGACCTGGTTTTCAAGAGTCTGAATCTCCTCAATCTCTTTCCCAAGTTTTTTCTCCTGATTTGTCATTACATCAAACAGTCTGTCGAACATTCTGCTCACAATCTCGGTCATTCGTTCGATTTCAAGTCGAGCCTGGTTAATGTTTATTGCGGGGATTGCAACAACATTCGTTGTAATATACATAAGATGCGTCTCAGAAGCTCTGTCATCGGTTTTAACAAGGAACACTGCCGCTTTCGCGAGATATTTAACAAATGGAAGAAATACAAGAGTATTGATGATGTTAAATCCGGTATGAAATGCAGCCATGTGGTCAGCTATTACTTTCCCCCTTGTGGCCAGATCTGCGGAGAATGGATCACCGGGGATAAGCCAGTCGATAAAGGGTATAAATACAGGTCTAAATAATACAAGCATCCATACAACCCCAAGAAAGTTAAACAGGAAGTGTACCCTGGCTGTTCTTCTTGCTTCAACTGTGGAACCTGCAGCAGCTATATTTGCTGTGATGGTTGTACCTATATTTTCTCCGAGTATAAGAGCAGAGGCTGTATAGAAATCAATAAGGCCATTCACGGCAAGAGTCATTGTCATAGCCATCGTGGCACTTGATGACTGAATTATCATTGTTATGATAGTGCCGATAAAGACAACAATTACTGTAGAAAATATTCCTGTAGCCTTGTAAGTTGACATGAAGTTCATTATAACGTCTGAACCACGGAGGTCCTTCACAGAGTCGCTCATGATTCCAAGCCCAAGGAATAACATCCCAAAACCGAGAAGAAAATCACCCCAGCTATCTGTCTTGTCATTGTCGATGAACCTGATAAAGAAACCTATTGCAATAGTAGGGAGTGCAAGAGCATTTATCTTGAATTTGAATCCGATTATTGCAACAATCCATCCTGTAACAGTCGTCCCGATATTTGCACCGAGAATAATTCCCGTTGCC
>CAZVFJ010000196.1:0-755 GCA_964625825.1 uncultured Leptospirales bacterium
TTAATAAAATTGATTTATATAAACCTGAAATTATTATCAGCGAAGTGATGCTTCCAAAAATCGACGGTTTCTCTTTAAGAAAACATATGCTGGAAGATTCCGCACTTAAAAAAATACACTTTATAATTACATCTTCTGTAAAGGATGAAACTTCAATTATACGCGCTCAATCACTGGGGATCTATCATTATTTTAAAAAACCTTATTCGATTGTAGAATTAATAGGTTTAATAAAAAATCTTTCAAAAGCTGATGCCGGGGAATATGGGGATTAATTCTATACTCTATGTTATTATTTCAGTATTGTCAATTATTGTGATAACATTAATAATAATAACATTCTCATCAAAAAAAATAAGGCGCACTAAATCTGCGAGGAAGCTCAAATATAACAAACTGATTATTGATATTATAACTGCATCTGAAAACAAGCCTGATTTTTACTCCTTAAAACTAAAACCATCTATTATTTTCCATATATATAAGGATATTTCTGCTTCAGTTCACTTTACATCCTCAATATCACAGTCATTTTTAGAATATTTTGTAAGCAGCGGATTTGAAAAAAAATTAATTCAAAAATTAAAGTCAGGTAACAGGATTAAACGATCATATGCAGCCCTTAACCTGGCATTTATCCCTACAGATAAAACACGACGTGCCCTTGAAGTTGCTCTGGAGAAAGAAAAATATTATTATATAAAAATTTTTATTATTAATTCACTGATAGAAACAGAAGATGAAATTGCAATTCC
>CAZVFJ010000196.1:765-6460 GCA_964625825.1 uncultured Leptospirales bacterium
TATTAATTCTCCACAGTGGTATAAAGAAAAAGTCTATACCATAATGGGTCAATTTGGAGACAAACTTAATCATTTCCTGACAAAGCTGAGTTCAATCGATTCCAAAGAATTAAAGATGCTGATAATATCCTTTGCGAATTACTATTATTCACCAGACATAAAAGCTCTCCTGAGTGCGTTTTTAATTGATGAGGATCCCGAAATAGCCAGCGAAGCATCGGCTGCCTGTATAAAATTTTATCCGGAAAACCTTATTTCAGAAACTTTTATCAGGTCTCCACTACTCGTTGTAAGAAAAAATACCATCAACGCTGCTGCATCTGCCCCATCAGTTGAAACAGTTAATTTCATAATTGATGCCATGCCTGATAATTCTATATATAATGACTGTGTAAAAGTACTTTCGGTAATAATCAATAAAGGAAGTGAATTTTTAGAAGAAATAATATCACGTTTTTTATCCGAAAAAAATCTCCTGATCAAAATGGGCCTTGCAGAAATCCTATCAGGAAGAATAGATTATTTTTTTACAAAACTCAGGATAGATGATTCTGATTACCTGAAAAGTTTAATAATTGATATTATTTCATGGGGAAATTTCTATAATGCAATTTCATTTTTAAATGAAAACAGGGACTATGATCTTGAAAAGAAATTTTTTAAGCTTATCGATGACCTGCTTCGAAACAGAAAGGATCTTAACAATGAGTTCAGATTATATCTTGATGAAAATATTCTGGAAAGAAACAATCTCTCAAAACTGGAGCCCCAGAAAGGTGAACCCCGGAGGGAGGTCGTCCGTATCGGGCTTTTAAGAATATTCCTGGCAATCGCGATACTCTCTTTTCCTGCATTTTTTTTTATAAATTACTATGGCACATTCAGCAACACAGGATTATACGGAACGGTCAAAAATTATATTTTTTCATACAACCACTTTTATGCCTATTACGGAATTTCCCTTAATTCAATATATCTGACACTCCTCCTCTTTTCATTTACAGGGTCAAGACGACAGCTTTATTTCTGGAAAATGAAGAATAATAATTTTCTTTTCAAACCCGGGATATTACCTTCTATATCAATAATAGCACCGGCCTTCAGAGAAGAAGCGACCATTATTGAAAGTGTTAATTCACTCCTGAATCTTAATTACCCTGACTACGAAGTGATAGTCGTTAATGATGGATCAACTGACAGCACTCTCCAGACATTGATCGATAACTTTAATCTTGAACGCACGGATTTATACGTAGAAGGGAATCTTAAAACAGGTGCAATAAGAGGGCTTTACAGGAACAAATACAGGCCGAACCTTCTTGTGGTTGATAAAGTCAACGGGGGCAAGGCCGATTCCCTGAATGCAGGGATCAATGCGGCTTCAAAAGATTATTTCTGCGGGATAGACGCTGATTCGCTTCTCGAACGGGATTCTCTTCTTAAAATGACTTCATCTTTTCTTGATACGGATACTGAAATAATAGCAACCGGGGGAAATATCATACCGGCTAACGGTTGCTCTGTAGATAGAGGTTACATTACAAGGATAGAAATACCGAAACTCTTTATTTCAAGACTGCAAACCATGGAATACATAAGGTCCTTTATATCAGGCCGTGTAGGCTGGGCTACACTTAATTGCCTCCTTATTATATCCGGCGCGTTCGGCCTTTTTCGTAAGTCCGCTGTTATAAAATGCGGCGGCTATCTTACAGGGAAAGAAAAATTCCATAAGGATACTGTCGGAGAGGATATGGAACTGGTTGTAAGGCTGATAAAGTACTCAAAAGACCATGGCCGGAAAGAAGTGGTTAACTACGTTTTCAACGCAAACTGCTGGACAGAGGTTCCTGAAAATTATGACATTCTACGAAAGCAAAGAGACAGATGGCACAGAGGGCTTCTTGATATTATGACTTTTCATATCAGGATGTTCTTAAATCCGAAATATCAGCAGACAGGACTTATAGCCTTCCCGTATTTTATTATTTTCGAAGTTTTAGGTCCGTGGTTTGAAGTTCAGGGTTTGTTGATGTTTATTACCGCACTTATTCTGGGGCTTCTCAATTTACATCTTATACTTTTACTTTTTATCGGGACCATTCTCATGGGTCTTACAGTATCAATTTTATCTTTTTATATTATGGAGAGAGGTAATGATTATTTCTCCGGAAAGGATGTAGCGATTTTAATACTTTATGCTTTTATCGAAAATTTCGGCATCAGGCAGTTTTTCAGTGTTTTAAGACTTGGAGGATATATAAACGCACTAAGAAACAAACAGGGCTGGGGTATAATGGTACATAAGGGCTTTCAATCTAAACCAGCTGTATAATAAAATCTGAATATCTTTAAACAGATAGAGAGTCACAATAACTCAAGTTTTATAAGGGGAAAGAATATGAATATTAAGAACAGCGGTATGATTCTATTAACTTTTATTATGATACTTTTACCCGGGAGCAGCTTTTCAAAAGAAAATACTGATACTTCAATAAGTATGGCAAAAGAAAAAGCACTTATTTGGCTGAAAAAGCAGAAAGTTCCGAACACAATTGTACCTGATCCTCAGCCGGAAAGAAGAAACCTGGTTATAAGTTATGAAATTGATCCCTGCGATCCCTCATATAAATATATATATGGCCGATCTGTTATATATGATGATGCCCTTGCAGTTATAGCATTAACAATGAATAAAGAGTACAAAACCGCAGCACAGATTCTGCTTGCGATGGAAAGACTGCAGCGTAAAGACGGCAGTCTCTGGTTCGGTTATAATGTTAACAATGACTGGCCTTCAGAAGCGGACCATGATGGAGCTATTGAGCGCACAGGTGCTTCAGCATGGGTTGGATATTCAGCTGTATATTACCTTAAAACACGGGCTGCTGAAGATAAATTATATATGAAGTCAAACCCGGAATCTAAAAAAATTCTGAAACTGGCAAGATCTCTTGGTAATTACCTGCTTAAAAAACAGATACCGCAGAGCAAAGATATCAGATCAGGTTTAATAACAGGGGGTAAAAATACATATACCCTCGCGTTTCAGAACAACAGAGTTAATGAGATATTCAGGGAAACAGATATTGAGTGGATAAGCTCGGAACACAACATAGATTTATATTTTTTCCTCCGGGATCTCGGTCTTTTGACAAAAGAAAAAGCATATATTAAAAGCGCTGAAACAATAAAAAAATCAATGGAGCAAGTGTGGAGCGAAGAGCATAAACAATACTACCGGGGTATAAGACCGGGTTACATTGACGATGTACTTGCACTCGATTGTGCAAGCTGGGGTGCTGTATTCTCTCTGAGCGCGGATAAACCTGACTATGCGAAACAGTCTCTGGAAACAATTGAAAAACTTTATGCGAGTAAAACAGAAGCATTTAAAGAAAAAATAACAGTGCAGGGCTACAAACCATATGCCAACAAGGAAATATATGAAGAGTTTGACAGCAGTATATCAAAATTTTATTTCCCTGATTTAAAAAGAACAACCTGGGATGCAATAGACGGAGTATGGGTTGAAGGTTCTGCGGGAGTAGCTTTTGCGTATCTTAAAACCGGAAATCATACCAGGGCAGAAGAAATTTTAATAAATATGCTGCCGCTTCAGGATAAAAATGGAGGATTCATCTACTTTACTTTTGAGATACCTCATGAATTCTCAACATATGTCAGTGTCGCCAGCACCGCATGGTTCATCATGGTCGCGTCCGCACTTGAAAACCATGAGATCGAAGAGAGTTTCTGGGGAAAATAAGGGATATGAGCCGATTTTTAATAACTACACTTATTGTACTTATATCAGGATATTTATTCCCGGCTCATACTATTGCTGTTGAGAAAACAAAAGTTAATACACACCACGCAATGATCCTGGATATTTCAGAAAGGAATAAAACCGGAAACACTGAACTCATCGCTCTGAAACATTGCTTCGATATTTTTGCGATACAGTACACAATAACAGATGATATAACAAAGGCATCCGGAGCACCGGTTATATTTACTGCCGGGGACTTACGGAATACAACATTCTCACCGGCAGAACTTAATCAGCTCTATTCCTATGTCGAAAATGGAGGAGTGCTTGTTTCTCAGGTCGTTATCGGTAATAAATTATTCCCCCTTTTCGGTATTAACAATGTCTCAGACAGCCGGAAAAGATTTAAAATAAAATTCAGCGGAACTGGAGCAGATAAATCTCTTATTTACCTTAACCGGCCGGAAGAACTAACAGTATCTATTGGCAATAAAAAAATATACAAAGAAGTCATATGGACTCACGCTTATAACGTTACTGACGCGAAGCCTCTTGCATCAACGGAAGACAAAAAAATAATTTTTTCTGTCAACCAGTATGGAAGCGGTTCCGCCTATGCTCTCGGAGTTTCTCTCAGCGATACTGTTCTCCTTCCGCATGTAGGGAACGACTTTGAAGCACAGAGAAACTGGATCAACTCTTTTGAACCCGGGGCGGACGTATTTTTATTAATTATGAAAGCAATATATGAGGAATATACTACTCCTTTTATATATCTCAGCGCCATACCATCCGGCAGGGAAAAAGTTCTCATATTAACACATGATGTTGATGCCCAGTTATCATTTGTTAATATGATAAAATTTGCTGAGCTTGAAAGGGATTTCAATGTAAGCGCAACCTATTTCATAACAACAAAATATTTTAAAGATGCTATGGATATCGGTTATTATGATCCCGGAAGAATAGAGTATATACGTCAGGTAAAAAAATTGGGCGGAGACATCGGTTCTCACTCTGTTTCTCATTCAGTTATTTTTGAAAAATTTCCTGTGGGCACAATCAATACTACCAGGAAAAATTATTTAAATTCTATTAAACCTTCTGTTTTTGGTGAAGTTAAAGTCAGCAAAGAACTTCTTGATAAGGATATCCCTTCACAAAACACAATCGCGTGGAGGTCCGGAAATCTCCGTTTCCCCTACGCTTTGATTGATACTCTTGAAAAATGCGGATATAAATATGATTCATCGTTTTCCGCGAACGATATAATGACCAATTATGCTTATAAAGCATTCAAACAACGAAAAGTGGGCGCTGAAGAATCCTCTATTATTGAAATACCCGTAATATTTGATGACTCTCAGGGGCTGCTCACTCCTAAAAATATGAATGAACTGGTAGCAAAATGGATCGATATTATTAACGCCAATGGTGAAAATGAAGCTATATCGGTTTTACTTATTCATTCTTCTGAAACCGGATATAAACTTAAAGCTGAAGAGAATCTTTTAAATAAAATTTCTGAAGATAAAATATGGATTGGAAATCTTACTGAGTATGGAGAATTCTGGGAAGCACGAAACCAACTCAGGTATGAGAGCAGTTGGGATGGCTCTACCCTTCTAATTAAAATCCTTAATCCGGTAATTGATAAGCGAATAAGTCTCTGCATTAAAAATGCTCCTGCAATAAACATTATCCGGATTTTTGATAAAAACAATAAGGAGTTAAAATTTAGAAGCTTTAAAAATAAATCAAAAATATTAATTAACTTTTAATATCAGATGAGTCAGGCGAAATTCATTCATTATAATAAAATACGGGGTCAAAATGGGGCTGTCTAAAAAGGCAGCCCCTTTTTTATTTTAATTAATTGACTTGAGTTAGGCGTTTTTTAAAAGAAAAAGATAATGGGGCAAA
>CAZVFJ010000197.1:0-6438 GCA_964625825.1 uncultured Leptospirales bacterium
TGTTATTCTGTTCATGATTTATGCCCCCAGCCTGATTATTGTTTCAAGCATCTTGTCTATTGTACTTATCATCCGCGCCGAGGCATTGTAACCGTGCTGGAACGCAACCATTCCGGCCATCTCCTCATCAAGATTTATACCTGAAACTGATTCTCTCATGTTCTCAAGATTTTTCAGCATTACTGTCTGGTTCTCTATTCGGTTCTTAGTCTCTTCACCCTGACTTCCTATTCTGGAAATAAGTGATGTATAGAACTCATTGAAGGTGGATTTTGTGTCTACCATCGAAGTTTTATGACGCAGATTGGCTATCATAAGCGCATTAGTGCCATCGCCAATACCATCGGTGACATTATAATCCCCGGTTCCACCCACATCTTTCCCTTTTGCTGCCGCTATTACATCTACGTCCCTGACAACAGCATCTGATACAGCCATATTTGAAGCCGGATTAAACTTTGGAGTAATTGTGATATGTTCTCTTTGTGGAATAAACTTCATGATATCATCAATTCGCCTGTAATCAAAAGACCCGGCCTGACCACTCTGTTTCAAGACCCCGGTAAGCCCCACCATGAACTGTCCGGAGTCCTCAAGATGCCTTATCATGAAATGTTTTCTGTCATCATCTTTAGCAGTAGTTGCCTTAAGTGCGAAATGACCATTATGGTCGATGTATGCGACGACTCCAAGATTTGCATCATTTATTTTTTTCATTACCGAGTTAACGGTATCTGACTCATTGTAGTCTACTTCTGCTATTGAATCGAGCCTGTCGTTTCTCGCGAAGGTAAGTGTGCCGGTAATTCCTATTGCTGCCGAGGCATCAAGCCTGTTATTACCCGCGACCTTGTATATAGCTGTTACGTCATTTACTCCATCACTGTTAAGATCAAAATTTCCTTCATTATTGTCACTTATATTAAGATGTCTGAAAAACTCAAAATTTGTCTGTCCTCTCCTGCCAAAACCGTCTTTATGTATTTCATTGGTTAAATCCGAAAGGTTTATCGCAAAAGCATTAACATCATTGATGTTCTGCCTGATGATTACATCTCTTACCTCAAAAAGCCCGGCAAGTTCACCATTTTTAACTGAAACAGGAGTTTCTGTATCTTTCCAGACAACATCATGCATTCCGCTATTTTCGGGATTCTTAACAGCTTTGAGAGGACGGAAGATATTTCCCTGCACAAGGTTCTCCCCATCAATATATACGATAATTTCATCTTTATCATTTCTTCCAACAGAAACATTTACTATTTCAGATAGTTTCTCTATTAAGGCATCACGTCTGTCCATAAGATCATTAGGTTTATCACCAAGAGCCTCAGCCTTTTGAATCCTCTCATTCAGGCTCCTTATATCAGCAGCATAAACATTTATCTGTTCAACCTTCTGCACAATCTGCCTGTCAGCATCCTCCCTTAAGGAATAGAGCTGCCTGAATATATTATTCACTTCATTAGCAAGATGAATACCCTTCTCCTTCACAACTTCACGGGTAGACCTTTCTTCCGGATACTTGGAAAGCTCCTGCCATGATGCCCATAATGCATCCATTCTGCTACGGAGAGACTGGTCAGAAGGTTCATTGTAGATAGCTTCTACCTGATAAATGAAATCATTTTTCGATTTCCAGTACCCCATTGTATTCTTTTCAGCAACAATTCTGTCATCAATAAATGAATCTCTAATCCTCTCAATACTCTCGACTGTGCTTCCCTGCCCGATCTGCCCCGCGACATTTGCCCTGTTAAAAGCAGGAGCGTATATAGGATCAGCAGATGAGATAATTACCCTCTGCCTTGAATACTCCTTGTTTTCAGCATTTGATATATTATGGCCTGTCACATGAAGTGCCTGCTGATGAGACATCAACCCTCTTTTACCGATTTCAAGCCCCATAAATGTGGAAGACATAAACCCTCCTTTACGCCGTTGTGTTAAAAAGTACAGGATTTACAACCCGCACATTTTCTTTACCATCACTGCTATATCCCGACTTGAGAGATGAACTGTTCTTCAAATCTGAAATCAGAATACTGAAAAATTCTATATTATCCTGCAGTAGGCGACTGTTAGCCTCCTGTTTATCCCTGAGTTTAATTAAAAGGTCTTTAAGTTCAGAACCGCTTTTCATTATAACGGCAGAGAGACCGGGATCAAGTTTGGCTGCAATATCAGACAGAGTAGCCCTTTTTTCATGCTGTTCCATTCTGTTCATAATATTTTCTCTCTCAGATTCAAGAGATTCAATATTAAAAACAAGTTTCTCCTGTAATGAGCATATCTCCTGGATAAGAGTTCCATTTTTACGGATTACAGCCTCTGTTTTCTCATTTTCAAGACTATATATTTCCCGGTAAAAAAGAATCTCTCTCTCCAGTATTTTCCCGATTTCTGAAACAATTTGATGCATTATTCACTCCTGAATACATATGAATATTCATAAATTATATCGGTCAATAGCTGAAATTATATGAGGATTATTTTATGTCACAATCAGATTGGAGGATGCAATATTTGAAATTGATTAACTTATATATTTTTCGATGATTTCATAAATCACGCGGTTGGCATTGAATATACCCATGCGAGTAAGTGAAATTTTTTTCTCATTCAATGCAATAAATCCCCTATGTTCAAGATCGGCTATTTTAACGAGGATATCAGTGGGGAGAGTGTATCCAATCACCCTTTCAAAATCATCCGCAGTAAATCCTCTCAGGTCACGCAGAGCTGTCATAATAAATTCAACAAGATCATCATGGCCTCTCCGCATGTCATCTGTATACTGCACTTTTACTGATTCAAGATATTCAGCAACACTCATATTATTTGAATAACGCCTTTCCCCTGTGAATGAGTGAGCACCAGCCCCGAATCCCGCATAGGGCTCAAAATGCCAGTATCTTGAATTATGAACAGATTCAAATCCGGGGAGCGAAAAATTTGATATTTCATAATGTCTGTAACCCTTTTCTTCAAGAAAATCCATGCCATCTTCCCATACGCGCGACTGCATCTCCTCAAATTTTTCATCAGGCTTAAATCTTCGTTCAAGAGGAGTGCCACTTTCAACAGAGAGAAGATATAAAGAGATATGTTCGGGCCTGTAACCCGTAACAAGCTTCAGATCTGATAAAATTTTATCATCAACCTGACCAGGGATTCCTGTTATTACATCAATACACCGGGTGAAACTTTCTACACTGAAGAAAAGATCAAGCTTACTTCTTACATCGCTTTTCCCTCTCCTGCCAAGACTTCTTCTCAACTCTTCATCAAGGCTCTGTACTCCCAGAACAATCCTGTTTATCCCCGCAGTAATATACCCTCTGATTTTATCAATAGAAAGATCTTCAGGATTCATCTCGAGTGTAATCTCCGCGCTCTGTTCGATATTGAATTTCTTTTTAAGAGCAGAGATTATCATATCAATCTGTAACGGTTTGAGCATGGATGGAGTGCCGCCTCCAAAATACAGTGAATCGGCCTCCCGGGGATAACAGTCATCCGGGAAAGAACCTATTTCGGAAATAATCCTTGAAATATATTTGTCGATTTCAGATGCTCCCTCCTCAACCGGTATAGAATAAAAGTTGCAGTAATCACATTTACTTCTGCAAAATGGTATATGTATATATATGCCTGTTTTCATTTAACCTTTTTATACCGACTGTCCTGTTTTATCCTTTATATGTGCTTAAAAATATTTCTAAAGTTAACAAATTTAACATTGATTGATTTATAAGATTAACTGAAAATTTACAGCACATATAGGCTTATTTAATTTAAATTATTTTAAAATTTAAATTAAAGATTCTTTAACTAAAAAAATTAGATTGCATCTATTTCAAGCGAATAATATTCAATAGATAAATTAAAAAATATTAAAAATAACCCGATAATAAAATGATTTAAACAGTTACGGATTAACTTGATGAGCTTTTATATAAATTTTCATTGATTTTTTTAGCATTTATTCTTTTTATCTCAAAATATGAAGAGACAAAGATGATTCAGGATAAAGAAATAACATTTCTCGACAGTTTTACCGCAAGTACATCAATTGTGCCTGAGGTAATCGACAGGCTTATGAAAGACCTCCACAGGATGAATTTCCCTCGCGAAGAAATTGATGAGATAATTCTTTCAATGGATGAATCTATTACTAACGCGGTTCAGGTAACAATGAACTGCAGTGACTCATCATGCATAATACCAGAGAAAAGAAATATCACAATCAGATATATGATAAAAGAAATTGAGTTTGATGCAACAATTATTGATCATGGTACAGGACTCGACTTTATTAAAATAATAAGTTCTGTGCCTGATATAAATTCTACACAATATTTTGACCAGATACTGAATTATGCGACCGAATCTGAAAAATCAAAACTCACAGTAAAAATTAATGGAGAAGAAATCCCGTTAAGGGGTATCGGAGCCGGGCTTAAAATAATACTCAGCTTTATGGATTCAGTTTCAATTGAATATATAGATAAAAAAAAGATAATTTCGTCAGATGTTTCAGAATATACTGACGGCACAATTTTCAACATTAAGAGGAAGAGGCGATATTAAAAATGGTTAAACCACATAAGGCATATAAAGATCCGAATTTCATGAATTCACACGATGCAAGGATCCTAAGAATAATGAGTGAATATATTGCACCTGATACAAAATTCAGGAATATGGATGTCCATCATACTGTTGTTTTTTTCGGCTCTGCAAGAATAAAACCTGAAGATGATAGCCTCGGTACAGCAAAATATTATAATGCAGCTAAAAACATGGCTGCTGAACTGGCGAAATACAGCAAAGAAATGAAAGCTGAAACGGGTGATAATTTTTATATCTGCACAGGTGGCGGACCTGGAATAATGGAAGCAGCCAACAGAGGCGCAAGTGAAACAGGTGAAAAGACAGTTGGCCTGAACATATCTCTCCCTTTTGAGCAGCATCCGAATTCTTATATTTCAGATGAATTAAACATGGAATTTCATTATTTTTTCATGAGGAAGCTCTGGCTCCTATATCATGCAAAGGCGATTATTGTATTCCCGGGAGGTTTTGGCACATTTGATGAACTTTTTGAAACACTGACACTGATTCAGACTAAAAAAATGGCTAAACCAAATATTTCAGTAATGCTTTATGATAGTTCATATTGGAATGAGTTAATAAATTTCCAGAAACTTGTTGATACAGGAATGGTATCTGCTGACGATCTTAACCTTTTCCACTTCTTTAATACAGTTGAGGAAGGACTTGAGTATCTCAAACCAAGGCTTAAAGATATTATAGCAACCGTTGATCACTTCATTCCCTGATTAGGAATAACTAATTGCATTATATAAATAAAAAACGGACATAATTTATAGTCCGTTTTTTATTTTACCTGTGATGATTCTTTTATTGCCCAACAAATTCTTCATAATTCATTCTGCTTGTGTCATCCATCTTAAAAATTTCACAACCGACTTTTATAACACCATTTTCAAGAAATGATATATTTTTAACAATAGCTCCAATTACGGCTTTTTTTTGAGTCAGCAACATAACATCAAAACAGAGTTTACCATTCTCCTGAAAATTTCTTATATGCCGCTTTTCTCTAAAAACAAATCCCATCCCGTTTTGTGATAAATCTGCTACCAGGAATTTCTCCTCCATTGGAGAAAAAAGATTGTTTTTAATGAGAAGCTGGTCAATTACTATAGACATTCTCCGGCAGACTTCGAACATTCCGTCAGACATTGGTTGAGACCCGTTAACCTGAAGATAACCATATGGTATAATATTATTATACATAATCGGAACGGTCGCCTCAGAGATATACCTGTTTCGTGAAGAGAGGCTTATATCACCTTTATATATATTGTTGATATAAAAATTATAGTCTTCCTCTTTCCCGGGGTCAGGGTCCACATTGAGATTCGCCATGAATATAGGAGTCGAATTACTAAGTATATATTTGAGCCTGTTATCAGATTTGGCCTCATTAATTAAAACAATTTTCAGATGATCAAACTTCGAATTCCGCAATCTCTTTGATCTTGTCGATCTTTTTTTCAGCTGTAGAGAGGGCCCGTTCAATATTATAATCTGTTATGAGGTTATTCATATAAATTATACTTTTCCCGCCTTCAATACCCATCAGTTTTCTATCCTCTTTTCTTGATTCAGATATAATCTGAAACTTGACAGGTATAAAAATGAAGGTGTCCTCATTTCTTTCAATATGTTTCATACTGAGGTATATATTATTTGTTTTATATCGCGTAAATACTACAACATTCTCAGGGAGAGATTTTACAAGGGGTATTCTGAAAGCAACATTTCCATCCGAATATCCGAGATACTGAAGATTAATATTACCGCTGTTTGTTTTCATATAGACAGTATTCCCGGTAAAAAAATTAT
>CAZVFJ010000198.1:0-4907 GCA_964625825.1 uncultured Leptospirales bacterium
ATTCAATAAATAATTGATTTTTTAATGCCTGGGTATATTATATTGCGATAAAAATAAAGAGAGGAGCAAAAAATGGAAAGCATATATACAAAACTAAGAGAACGCCTGGACACATACTCATTTGGATTCCCCGAAACAAAGTCGGGTATTGAAATTACCCTCCTTAAAAAACTTTTCAGTGAAACTGATGCGGAATTATTTCTTAACCTTTCTCTGAAGCTTGAGGAGGCTTCCGCGATTTCCGAAAGGCTGAATGAACCGGAAGATTTAATAAAAGAGAAACTTGAGGACCTCACCGCGAGGGGGCTTCTCTTCAGGCAGGTATCAGGCGCGAAGACAAGGTATGGGGCAATACCCTTTATGCATGGGCTTGCGGAGTTTCAGATCAAAAGAGTTGATGAGGAACTTTCAGAGCTTATGCAGAAATTTTTCAGGGAAGCCTACAACAGGAATATAGCTGATAGTGCTGACATGTTTCTCCGTGTTATACCTGTTCAGAAATATGTTGAGATTGAACGTCACATTGCCTCGTACAATGATGTCGAAAAAATTCTCGATGACATGGATATCATCGTTGTTACAGAATGTTTCTGCAGAAAACATAAGAAGCTGCTGAATGAAGGCTGTTCAAGGCCGGTTGAAACATGTTTTATGTTTGGTTCAATGGGCCAGTATTATATAGATAATAATCTCGGGCGCAGAGTGGATAAAAAAGAAGCTTTAAAGATTGTTGCAGAAGCACAGAAAGCAGGGTGCGTTACCCAGCCGGCGACATCGCAGAATCCTTCAGGTATGTGCAACTGCTGCGGTGACTGTTGTGCTGTTCTCGGCGCGATTAAGGCAAATCCGAAACCTGCGGAGTTTGTCTTCTCCAATTATTTTTCTTCAATTGATTCTGAGAGCTGTATAGGGTGTGAAGCCTGCAAAGATATATGCCCCATGGAAGCGATTAATATGAATGAATCCGGAAAGGCGGAGGTCAACCTTGAACGCTGCATAGGATGCGGGTTATGCCTCATGGCCTGCGCAGTAGAGGCGGTTAAGCTCAACGAGAAACCTGAGGGAAGCAGAAAGTCTGTTCCGGAAAATACCAGAGATCAGATGATGCAGATGGCAAAAAAAAGAGGATTATTTTAGTTTATCCAGTTCTCTGTTTACAGGAGCAATATTAAATTCGGTAATTACAGTGCAGTAGTTATTTTCTGAACATTCGGATGATAGAGTTTTTGATGTATTCAGTGATTCATTAATAAGCTGGTTGAAAAGAGCATCAGACTCCGGGGATACTTTTTCCCTCGGGAGGTTTATGTTAACATAGCATGCCAGGAGGAGTGAAGCTCTCTGTGATACTCTCTCTTTAATCATTTTTTCAGGAATGACTGATGGATTTTTTTCGTCAGGCATGAAAAATTCAGAAATTACTATACTCATTTTATCACCGGTAAATCCTTCCCATCTCTCTGTTTTTTCTTGTGATTCTATACATGAGAAAAGTGTAAAGATAAAAGCGGCAAGAGTGATTGTAAAAAATTTGTTCATGGTGTGATTATTTATTATCGGCTGATAAAATCAAGATAAAAAAGGAACCCCCGGGTCTCGGGGGTTGAGAGAAAATCATGAATATGATACAACTTAAATGGTGATTAATCTATATCTTATTTTTATATTTTAGTCAATCGGGGGAAAAACTTAATTTATTGTAAGAGAAACACTTATATATAATATTAGAGCAAAAAATTAGTCAGCTTCTCTTCGTGATATTTTGTCCAGGAAAGTCTTTATCCGGGGATGTTCTGGATTATTAAAAATAATGTTCGGCTTTCCATCTTCAATAATTTTACCTTCATCCATAAAAATTATCCTGTCAGCAACTTCTCCTGCAAAGCGCATTTCATGGGTAACAATCAGCATTGTCATCCTCTCCTTTGCAAGGTCACTTATTACTTTCTGTACTTCACCTATGAGTTCAGGGTCAAGCGCTGATGTCGGTTCGTCAAAGAGCATTATATCAGGATTCATCCCGAGAGCTCGTGCAATGGCTACACGCTGTTTCTGACCCACTGATATTTTTGAAGGGTAAGCATCTTTTTTGTCCAACAGCCCAACTTTGTCGAGTACCTTTGTCGCATTTTTAATAACTTCAGACTTTTTTAAGCCAAGAACAGTTATAGGAGCTTCAATAACGTTTCCAAGAACAGTCATATGCGGGAAGAGGTTGAAATGCTGAAATACCATTCCGAGTTTTTTTGCAATTTCTCTTTTTGCCCGGATACTGATTTTATCTTTTTGATTCTTTTCGTCTTTTTCGGAAAAAACATCACCTTCAATAATAATTTTACCTGAATCAATTTCTTCAAGGCCGTTAAAGCATCGCAACAGTGTACTCTTCCCTGAACCTGAAGGGCCGATTATTGCAATTACCTCTCCTTTGTTTACCTCAAGGGTAACATCGCTGAGAACCGTATGGGCTCCAAAGGATTTAGTTATATTAAGAGCCTGGATCATTTTCATATCGGAATCCGTATTATTCATATATTGAGTACTTATCCTCAAGTTTTCTGAAGAAATAAACAATTACAGTTGTCATGAGCAGATAAATAACAGCTGCTATAGCAAATGGGGTTATTGCAAAGTCACGTGAAAAGATCTCTTTTGCCGATCTCAGAAGGTCCCCCATGCCTAATACTACTACAAGGGCTGTGTCCTTTACGAGGTTTATTGCTTCATTACAGGTTGGAGGAATTGTTCTCCGTACTACCTGAGGGAGGATGATCCTCCTCATTGTCTGGGGATAATTCATATTAAGAGCACGTGCCGCTTCGTACTGTCCCTTATCTATAGATTCAATTCCGGCCCTGTAAATTTCTGTGAGATACGCGGAGTAGTTTATCACGAATGTAAGGGCAGCGGCCATAAAAGGCTGAAGTGTTATGCCTATAATAGAAAGCCCATAATACGTAAAAAAAAGCTGCAAAAGAAGGGGTGTTCCGCGGAACACCCATGTATAAATACCGAGAGCATTTCTCAGTAATCTGAATTTCGAAATTTTCATAAGAGCAAGAATTATTCCCAGCGGGATAGCAAAAATAATTGTTGCCGCATATAGCTTGAGGGTTAAAACACTTCCCTCAAGTATGAAGATCGACGAATCCAGAACATATTGTAGATAATTTTCCATTTTTATTTAAGGAGAATGTTTTCTCCAAACCATTTCTTTGAAATTTCTTCACCTGCTTTGTCATTTTTTATTTCATCAAGAGCTTTGTCGAGCGCTTCTTTGAATGTAAGGTCATTTTTTCTAATACCCACACCGTAAAGTTCTTTGCCGAGGTCGTCATTGAGTACTTTAAAAGCGCCAGGTTTTTTTGCCATATTCCATCTGCCGACGATTTCATCTATTACAACTGCGTCAACTCTTTTAGATGCGAGGTCCATAAGGGCAAGAGTGTTGTTTTCATATTTTTTAATATCTTTCAGGCTCTTTTTAAGATCAGCGGCTTCGTTGAGTGCATTTTCACTGCTGCTTCCTAGTTGAAGTCCAACAATCTTCCCTTTCAGCATATCTTTTCCTGTGATTGCGCTGTCAACCGGAACCATTATGATTTGCCTGTTATTAAGGTAAGGTTTAGAGAATTCTATCTTCTGTTTTCTTTCGTCAGTAATAGTCATTCCATTCCATACAACGTCTATATCTCCCTTGTTAAGGCTTAAAATAATTCCATCCCATGCAACAGGTTTGAATTCAACTTTCAGACCAAGTCTTTTTGCTGCTTCTTTTGCGAGATCAATATCAAAACCGACAATTTCGTTTGTGCCTTCGGCTCTGAATCCCATTGGAGGAAACTGGTCATCAAGTCCTACAACAAAAACACCTTTAGCTTTAATCTGCTCCAGTGATTTATCCATTGGCGCTTTTTTGCCGCAGCCTGATACAATAAAAACAGCAGCGATTAAAAGAGAAACGAGTTTTACAATACTCCTTTTCATTGATACTCTCCTTGTTAATTGTCATTTTTCAGCATAAAATCCGTCATTTGTATTTAATATTGCGCTAAATATCCCCGACAGCAGAGCATGATTTAAATATCGCCGGAGTTTATACCGTATTTCTAACAGTATATTTACTTAATGAAATATAATTCAATTAAAATTTAGGGTAAGGTACATCTTAAATGCTGTAAAAACACTGATAAAATCAATATTCAATTTTTCATAGATCAGAAAGATTGATTCTGTTGAATTATTATATGGTCTTCCGCTGATTGATCAGTGAGTGACCATATCTTTTTATGGACAGCGAGTGACTGATCAGCCGGTGTCTTGCTTCAGCCTCATGATTATTACTATGATTTTTATTATTTTATATAATTTTATGGAGGCAGCAATGAAAAGTTTCTCGAAATTCAGGAAAAGAATTTTTCCGCTTTATTATTTATGATTATGCTATTTCTTTTCGCCTGTGACGGCGGCGGGGGAGGAGGCGGTGAAAGTGGTCCATCCCCATTACCCGAAACACCGGCAATTCAATCTGTTGAAAGGTTATCCTGCGACAGCTTATTAATTACATGGACTCCTGCGATGGTTAGTTAAAGAGCACTGCAAATTACAATCTGAAAAGAGAAGTTGAACTAATTCTGTAAGGTAAAAGTTTTATATAATACTTATTGACGCTATATCACAATGTGATATATTTTGATCATATACCGGCTAAAAACAAAATGGTTCAGTAAATGGGCATCAAAGAACAGTCTTTCAGATTCTGACCTGAAAGCTGCAATCATTGATCTCATTGAAGATAAAGGCGTTTCTAATCTTGGCGGAAATCTGTATAAAATACGGGTCTCCCGGGATCGTGAAGGGAAAAGCAGAGGATACAGAACGCTCATTGCATATAAAAAGGATGAGAG
>CAZVFJ010000198.1:4923-6435 GCA_964625825.1 uncultured Leptospirales bacterium
TTTGCTTTTGCAAAGAATGAAAAAGACAACCTGGACAGGAGCGAACTTGCTGCTTTAAAAAAACTCGCCGGTGATTATACAAGCCTTGATTCTGAAGAGATAAAACGTCAGATTATATTTGGCAACCTCATCGAACTGGAGGAGAAAAAATGAGAAAAGAACTTAAAGATGCATTAAGAGAATCTATACAGGACCTTGTTGATTCAGGAGTCCAGACATCCTTCACTGAAAAGGAGATGAAACAGCTTGGTGTAGAATTCAGTGATGTAAATATAACACCGAATAAAATAAAGAAGATTCGTAAAGAATCAAATTACAGCCAGTCCGTATTTGCAAGGCTGCTTAACGTCAGTATTTCATCAGTGAGGCAATGGGAGCAGGGGTCGAGAAAACCCACAGGATCAGCAAAAGTTCTTCTTGAGCTTCTGGAAAAGGAACCACATATCCTTGATTACAGAATCAACAAACAAACCGTAAAAAGAGCAAAGATATAAACTGTAGTTTTGAAAAAATTGACCAGTGTATTTGATGTTGTATTTTTATCTATAGGCTGTCCGTAATTTCGGGTCAGCTTTCCATTACGGACGGTGTTGAATACCTTAGCTTAAACAACAGCCCGCTTCTTCTTCTTTTTTAACAGGCTCAGCATGAAGTTTTATTCCCAGCGCGGCTATTACTCTAAGTATTGTATCAAAAGCAGGGATTCTGTCGCCGGAAAGGTCTTTATAAAGGCTTTCTCTTGAGAGCCCGGCGTCACTCGGTTCCTTTAGTCATCTCTTTTGCCCTGGCAATATCACCTGATGCTTTTGCAATAAAAGCGGCGTCTACACCGGATTCTTCAATACATGCTTCTGAATAGGCAGCCATCTTTTCATAAGTTCTGAGATGTTCTGAAACATCATATTTTCACCTGTAAATTTTTGGCAAGGCGTTCAATTCTGACAAGTATCCGGATACGTCCCTGAAATTATTTTAATTCATCTAGCAATTAAAAGCATTTTTATATCTTGGTGCTCCACTATAAAGTCTCCCCCAAAATGCTTTTTTCTACATAAATGTATTGACCTCAGCTTCAGAATAGTGTAAAAATAATTTCTCCAGCCGATTTATTGTAAATGTAAAACTTATACCTGAACTCCTTGATGAGGAGGTGACTTTCAGTGAAAGGAACTGACGCGATTAATAACTGTCAGAATCAGGATTCACAGGATTAGAGGATGATCAGGATTTAAAGGATTAAAAAGATTTTCAGGATATGAAATGATGAGTAAAGATATTACAGAAGTTATAATGAAAAACGAAGAATTCAGCAGCACAAATCCTGTAAATTCTTCATTGTCAGAATCAGGATTAAAGGATTAAAAAGATTTTCAGGATAAAAAATGATGAAGAAAGAGATTGTGAAAATTATAATGAAAAACGGAAAATTAAGCAACACAAATCCTGCTAATCCTAACATCCTGAAAATCCTGATTCAGACAGTGAAGTGAGGAATATGAATACTGCTGATAT
>CAZVFJ010000199.1:0-6401 GCA_964625825.1 uncultured Leptospirales bacterium
TTTTATTTTTTGAATATTATGTTAACAGTGTTAACAAAAAAGTGGAAAAAAATTAAATTAACTTACTCCTGCATAAGTTCATATTAGAGACGTCAGGAGTTTCACCTGGGTATTTGTGAAGTTGGATTAAGACTCCATTACAAGCCTCTAAGTATGCCTCAAAGTCTCCTGCGTCTGACTGTCTATATGCCCAGTCGCCATGTAAGCTTAATTTGTGCTGTGCAGAGACTAAAGCTTCCTCAGATGGATTATTGATTACATCCTGCATCATTGCATCGACTTCGTTTATTCTGCTCTCGTATGGATCATACGGGCTTTCATATGATGCTGTGAAACCTGCCCCCAAAAGAATCAGAGCAAGAGCAACAATTATTTCCTTTTGAAATTTGAATATGATTGATTCCATATTATACGACCTCGACGTAAACCCGTAACTCTTTCCCTATACACATTGACGGCAACCGTATAATTCCAGTTTTGGGGACTATATACGGCTTCCCTTTTGTTTCTCCCTGGATTTTCCTGATCTCTCGCCATTCTCCTTTATCTAGGAGGTGGTACTCTCCTTTTGCGCCAGTGTTGTCTATACACTGGACTGTTTTATCTGTTTTAGTCATTGTTCCTCAAAATTTTTATAATTAGTATGTGAAATCTTTCTATATAAACACTACGAACATTGGGTAGGATACCGCCCCACAGGGTATAAAACCGACTTCGACACATGGAATGTGATGAAATAGGATTATACCCGGATGGGTAGCCCATGAAAACGAGGCTTATTATGCCTCCACTGGGGCTGTAACCTGCTGTAAGTTGCTCGGATTGACAGCTTTCAGCTTTTCGAGTTTCTTCCTGAGATTCATCCCCCGCCTGAATACAAAACCAGCCCCAACAGCCGCTTTTATCTCTGCCTCAATCTCTGTCGGGCAAGTGAAGATAACCACGTCATAAGCTGCCTTCGCTGCCTCCTTTTTGTCTACCCATTTCTGAGCCGAGTGAGTTCCTGGCATTTCAACCTCTATTCCTATTGTGGTCCTCTTCCCGGTCGAGTCCTCGATATATGCAGAAATGTCCACATTATTATAATGGTGGATCTGAACATCCTGGAAGCCCATCTTAATGAGGTTCCCGGCAATCATACAAACTGTACCATAGTGTTTATAGCCCTGATTGAGTACCTTGTCTGTGTTTCCTGGTTTCTCTGCTTCCTTAATCCTGCCTGAATCTATCCAGCAGTTATTCATTCCTGTGTTAAAAGGGTCCTGGATCTGGTAGAAAGTCCAACCGGGGATATTAATATCAGTCAGTCCCTCGGTCCATTCCTCTGTAAAGAACCCATGAGTTTTTTTAATCCATTCTACATCATCATCTAAGCTGAAACCAGAAGCACTAGCAGCTTTTAATTCTTCGATATTACCATTTCCCTCACTTTCAAGGAGTGCCTTTTTCTCAACATCCGTAAGAACTATATCCATATTTACCGCATATGGCTCTCTAAGATACAAGCATATTCCTGTTCCTTCTTCCAGTAGTCTACCCTTCTGTTCTTCCTTTAGGTTGAAGACCTTCATAAATGGGTCAAGACTAGACTGTTTCAAGTTGCAGAGCAGGAAAATGTTAGAGCAGTTCGCTTTAATGAAGTTTAATACATCCTCACCCATGCCTTCCGTGTCTTGTGTGAAGAATCCTGTCGTAATATATGCGCTTCTCGATTCCCTGAACATCTTTTCTATGTAAGGCTTTAACTCATTGATTTTAAGCAGTTTTGCGCCCTCATCAAAGAATACAAATGTTCTTCTGCGTGGGGTCCCGTCTGCCGGTTTTGGGAAGAAACGAGTATTGATTATCCCCATCATTAAGACACTGAACGCATTCTGGATGTTTAGAGATACATTTGAGATGTCAAGAACAAGCAGGTCATTGTCGAGTTCAGGAGCATCATAGTTATCCATCCAGCCAAGCGGGCCGCCTCTCATTGCGTCTATTGTATTGTTCAGGAGGGCATCTAGGGAAGGGTCGTAACCTGCCTGTAACAATTCTTCCCAATATCTCCTTAAATCGCCTATAGATGGCCAGAGCGTCCCATGCGTCCATTTATCAGTGTTTATTACATTCCCATCATCATCTATGATGCCCTTCTTTTTATACAGTTCAATAAGGGTTTTTGTGAGATACCCTCTCATCCTGTTTTTGAAAGTTGGCCCTATCCACATAGCAAAGAAACTTCTGATAGTTTCATAATGGTCTGATAATGCTTTTTGGTAGGATAGCTTATCAGTGCCCATTATTTTAGGGTCGTAAAAAACCTGTAATGGATTGAAGTTTTTCCCACCCTGCCCGATTCGGATTAATTTCCCACCGTAAGCAAGACAGAAGTTTTTATAATCAGTCCCGTCCGAGTCTTCGTTCTTTGGTTCAAGGATTATAACCCTCGCTCCTTTTGCGAGTGCCCTTCCTGCTCCCATACATTCAAAAACGGTTTTTCCTGATCCGGTTTTTCCAAGACAAAATATATGTCCTGCGTCTTTCTTCGTGAATGTGACCTTGACGGGCTTCCCGGTGTCGTCTACTCCGAATATAATCCCATCATCAGGATACGCAGGGTTTAAAGCTCTTAGAGGAAGCATCTGAGAAGCTATACGGCCAGATACAGGCTGACAGATATTAGGGTCCCGGTAATTTGTCGGCAGCATTGATTTTATAGTATTTACCTGGTTATACCTTGGAATTTCGTACCTTATCCCGCATTCGTCCATTTTTGCGGAAATTGCATCCATTATTTCAGTGACATCTTTAAGGGTTTTTCCGAATGCAGCCGCACACAGTCCATAATTATAGTAATGGTCGCGCCCATTAAAAACGGTTGAAGTGTGACCTCTTAACTCGTTTCCGTTGAGCCTGTTATACTCACTATTAAGAGTTGTCTGTTCTCCGTTTTCCTGTTGAATTTTGGAGTGCGATACCTTCTTAATAGAATCCCCTAGCATTTTAGCCTCTACCAGTGGGTCAATTGGAGACATTATATGAGTATATAGGATAGCCACTTTGAGCGTAGCTGAGATCTTAAGAAGCTCGTCTACTGCATGGTTATCAAAATCCTCATCGTATCCCTTTCTGATATCATGTTTTTTAATAGTCTTCCCTATAATCATTGCCTGAGCGACTACCCCCCCCTCGGTCCCTTCTCCTCCGTTAATATCCACATGCCACCCATCTTTAGACGGTTGGATATCAGCAGGGCAAGCCAAAAAGGCAAGGGTCTGTTTCCTGGCAGTACCCCTTTTTAGTTCTTCCATCTCGATCTTTTTAAGTTCCTTTTCTACTTTCCTAAATTTCATTCTTTTTTGAAATGCTGCGATTGGATTCATTCATACCACCCCATAAAGTTTTTTACCTGTCAGCATACTCTGATACAGTAAAACCATATCGTCTGACTCTTTTATCAAAACTGTTTTAATTTTCTTTTTGTTCAAAAGTTTCATATAACCATTCATAATTTTATTCATCTGTTTCTGGGCTTTTTCTTCGTGGAGTGTGTACGCAAGAGTAATGTGAATCAAGTGGGTTCTTTCAACTGACCCCTTTGTTTCGGAAAATGTTTGCTGCATGCTCTTTAATTCGAGTTCGCGCATAGTCGTAAGCCCAGGCTGCTTAAGAAGCTCCTCAATATCATTTAAGATGAAAGTTGGGTCTATGCCCGTCATTACAATTATCTTCTGGCTACACTTGAAAGGGATGGCCCTGAATGCCCTTCTAAACTGTTCGTTTAGTGTGTCCTTATCTGTTTCAGCCGGAGGGATTGCAAGAACCGTAAAACCATAATTGCCGAGATATTCGCGGGCGTTTTCATAGTCGTATGTGCTTAATCCTGTTTCCTCGTTTATTCCTGTCCAGGGGATGTAACTTTTAACCTGCTTTTCAGTTACGTTTTCATCGAACTTTCCCATTCCTTCTTTACCCTGCATCCGTCTTTTTTTGAATCCGATTTTATTAAGATTATGGGAAAGTGTTTCTTCGTCCCTACAGAATATAATATAGATACTGATCGTCACACAACAAACGAAAACGCTAGGTATCCAAAGAGGGTTGGGATACACACCAAGGGAGAAAGCTGCCGAGCAGGACCCTATAAGGATAGCTCCCCCCATTGAAACGATGCGAGCCCATGAGAACCCATTAGTAAACGGATCAATAACAGGCGATATAATCTGAGCTTGTTGAGATACATCATTAGCCATTTAGATCACCCCTATACGGACGTGCCGCCTTGCGAATTTTGATTGGAAGAATAACCAGACAGTAGGGATTATTATTATCAAGAAAGCTGAAATTACCGCAAAAAAGATACCAGCGAGAATATACCCGTCTGAAGAACGTGTTATACTCAAATTTATCCCAAATGACACAAAGAAAAGAGTTACAATATCCATTAATGTAAAAAGCACTAAATACAGATTCACGACACATGCAAATTTAACAGCGTGCTTGAATGTGAAGAAGATCGTAAGGGCTGCGATAATTGCGCATGTAACATAAGTAAGGGATATCAGGAGATAAGCCCCATATTCACATATCAATTTTTGAATTCCGTTCACATACCATCCGAAATTAACCAGGAAATAAGTAGGAAGTGAATCTGAAGCCGCTCCCACTGACTCAACCATGCGTGTAGTCATTCCGGTAACTAATGTATTACGAGTTGCCAGGATCATCTGAATTATAAGTTTCTGGATGCTCGGACCAAGGATAACTAACAGCCATGTAAGGGCAAGGGCTTTAAAATCAAAATATGATTCTTCCCCAGAAATGCTTTCCCTTGCATCTGAAAACCATGTCGGGAAAGTGTGCTGAGATACAAAAGCCATGTATGCAAAACATATAAAAATAATTGCACCTGCATAATATACCATTTTAGATTTAGATAAGATTGATTTTACAGAAGAATCTCCAAGAGGGTCTAGTTCGTTTGAATATAACTTATACTGTAATGTTTTTGAACCTGTGACTTTCTTCTCCTCGATACCTACAGATGCGAGTTTGTACCCTCCTTCCAAAAACTCATCTGCCAATCTGTACCCAATATTTATTCCGGCGTTTTCTATCATCGCCGTTCCAGCTTCCATATTAGTTATAGATGGAGTCGAAGAAGGGTCTTTAACCTCTTCTTCTTTGTTTTCATCTTTGGACTGCGACTTGTCAGAGGGTTTCATGTTGTATTTTGTCACATCGTTTCCATCTTTGTCAATTACTTTAACGCTCCCTGTACCAGCTTCCACAGTAAAAGGAAGGAGGAGGATGAGGAAAATAATTAACAAGTTCAGGTATCTCATGTTTCCTCCTTTAAAATAAACTCGTTGTTCCAACGTATTTAAGAAGCGCAAGCGCGAGAAGGAAACCGAGAAAACCGAGGAAAACAAAAGCCATCCAGTTCCTGCCCTGTATCATTGTTTGATATTTCCCTGCTATGCTCCCTATTCCTATTCTGCCATTATTCACAGCAAATGAAATTATAGTAATGATTACAGAGCCGCCTATGGCACATCCAACAAGAAGAAGGATTGCTTTTTCGAGGGGGTCCATGTCAAGGAGATAATTAACACCGGTTACCGGAGCCATTAACAGCCGGTTAAAGCCGTCTGTTTCTTCGTTATTTGACTCCACTGTTTCAACATTCTCCGATTTTGCGTCTTCTAAAGTTACCTTTTTAACTTCTCCGGTAGCTGCCATTACTGGCATCGTCAACAATGCAAATATACAAAATGCTATCAAAAGGTTCTTTGCTTTCATTGTAATTTCCTCTAAAATGTTTAGGGTAGATATAAATACCGTAAACAAACTATTAAATATTTTCGGTTAGTCAATTTATAAAAAAAGAGAATTAGAAAGTATGCCTTAAAACAAATCTACAATAAATAAAACAGACCAATAAAATAAGAAATGCAAATATCATAATGGGAGGAAATAACCTCCCTGGGGTTTCTATAGTTGTTACTGAAAATGTTGGTTTAAAACTCCCATGTGCAGTATAACAAACTACTTCAATATCATCAGGTGATAGCATACCTTCAAACATGACCGAATCACCCTGATGAGGAAGATCACCGGACCAGATAGAAACATTTGAGTATATTGTACTCAGTCCTTTTCGTTCTCCGATCATTAGAGTATGTACCGTTTTTTTATTTCCTGTTTTATAATGAATGCTCGTAAGGTTCTCAGGAGCAACATAAACTAGGGTTTTGTTTCCGAGATAGGTTATAGTTCCGCTTGTTGCTGTAGGGCTTATTATTGCTTCTCCGCTTGAATATCTCGCAGTAGAGTTACCAGCTATTTCAAAGAATTCCAACTCTAAAACATCAAATATCGAATCAAACTCCCTCTCAGGCCCCGGCTCAAAGTCC
>CAZVFJ010000200.1:0-6395 GCA_964625825.1 uncultured Leptospirales bacterium
TATTATAATGTATATCTTAAAACAAAACATTTAAAGATAATATCCATATATATTATTTTGATGAAACGATAGCGTCTGGGAAATATATTCATTATATTGTTAATTTAACGATATCTGAATAGATTAGCTCCCAGCTCTACTTCTGTCGTCTCACCTGAAGAATTGAAAGAGATTAAAAAACAGTTTATGAATTATTTTTTAAATAAAAAATACCTGACTCAGGGAATATTAAAATTTAATCAAAATTAAACACTTAATTTGAAGAAAAACTATAAATTTTTCATCTTATAAAGACGATTAATAAGAATAAAGCTCAAGAAATAGTATTTTTAAGAGGTTATATATGAAATTTAATTCATTTAGAGCGAGAACAGCCCTGCTGATCTGCGGATTTTTTCTGACATATTCTTTTTTATCCAGTACGGCATCAGCACAACAGAATGACCAGACTGATGCAAATAAACAGCAGACTGAAACAAAAAAGGAAGCGGTAAATCCTAATTTAGATGTAAAAGATGGATGGCGAATCAGCGATTACAAGCCCTATATTGCATCGCTCAAAGAGCTTGAAACTCTCAGTGAGGAGTTTTCAGAATTTCTTCTAAAAAGATCCATAGATGAATACTCGAAAGGGCTCGACACACTTGACGACATGGAAACAGAAATCACACGTCTAAAGGATATATATAAAAATAAAAAATATCTGAATGAAAAATGGTACTGGCAGGAAGTTGACAGAAAAAATGCTCAGGACAGATATATAGGCAGATTGAGAAATGAAGCAAAAACCAAGTCGATATCCTATTTTACAAAAGCAATAAATACTCTCGATGAAATAAGATCGAAAGATCTTATCAGTAACGAAAAATACCTCACATTCAAATCGAGACTATTCAGAATATATGTTTCTACACAGTATGATCTCGGCAACCTCAAGCCATGTATACCTATTCTTGAAAGATATGTTACTCTTAAAGATGAAAATCGTACAGATATATGGGCATATAAATACATGTCAAGCTGTTATGCCTTTATGGAAACTCTCCTTGATAGGAGCGGCAAGAGCTCAGATGAGGATATTGTTTATTACAAAAACAAGAAAAATCAGGCTCTCCTTAAAGCTGTAGAGATACAATACGGCATAGATTCAGCTGAATACAAAGAACTGCAACTCATTGTCCAGCTTGATGAGAAAAAAAGTGAAGTCATAAATGTGAATAAATAACACTGCTGCTTTTATAATAAACAGGAAACCCCGTAAAAATCTGCGGGGCTTCTTGTTTATTTAATCAATTCCGCTTTATCAGTTCTCATAAACAGATTGTGTCATAGTATATTTAATTCCGTCAAAATCGAACCTGATTTTCATAATCCTTTTTTCCGGTATAAACATTCTTATTTCACCGGGCTGATAAATATTATTAACCCGGATATATCTCCCCCTTGTTTTATCAAGCTCCCACCGCTCAGCTTTAACAATGCAGTATTTTCCGGTTTCAGCCTTCAGGTTTGTAGTCCTGGGAACTCCCATCGGTGTTGTCTCCGTCCTCCCGGCATCAAGACCATTAAGACTTATCTGATAATAGATCATATTATCACTATCAGTCCCTGAAACGGGAATGGGGTCATTAAATTCAAGGACAATATTATAATCCGTGCTGTATGGGTATATCTTTCCATCCCGGTAAAGATATACGTTCCTTTCTGAGATAATATCAATTACCTCAACATCGACACCGTTTGTTACAAAAAGAAGCCTGTTGTCAATTACTCTCTCCAGATATCTGTCACCGGTAAGTGTAACAGGAATAATTACACCATTATAGTCAACCCCTGACGGGATTAAAAGAAGCAGTTTACCCGCCATAATCCTGAAGTCCAGAACATCCTTTAATATTTTTCTTTCATTATTCTCCGGTGATAATCTGACGAGAACTCTTCCATTTTCAGAAGCAGAATATCCATTCCCCTCAACCATATCAGCAAGAAAATAAAAAACTTCACCATAAACTTCAAGTTTATAGAACCTGCTGAAACCGGCACCGATTACAATTTCCTTTACTTTTTTCTCCGCATCAGTATAGATTCCTGCGATCCAATCTTCTCCGGATTTTTTTATATAATAGAGATTATCATTCTGATTGGTAATCCCGAGAATTTCACCATCAATTTCAAGCAGAACAGAACCACTTTCTATTTTAAAGACTTTCCCTTCTTTAAGAATGTATTTCTGCGGAGGTACCGGTAATATATTTTTTTCATCTGCCGCAGCAGACAATCCGTCAGCACACATAACGAGCATAATCAAACATAGAAAGATATAGAATGAAAATTTACTGTTTTCCTTCATAAATTTACCTGATGGATAATATAAAAAAGGCTGCCGGATGGACAGCCTTTTCCATGGTTAAAGAATAAATCAATTATATGTTTCTGCCCCGAGATATGTTACCGGGGACTCATCCATAAACCATCTCAGAGTATTCTTGAGCCTCATGAGCTGTATAAAAAGATCATGCTCAGGAAGTTCATTAGGGGCATGCATCGGGCTCTTCCAGTAGTAAGAAAGCCACTCCTGGTTCCCGGCAAGAGAAGCCCTCTGGGCGAGGTCCAGAAATAATGCGATGTCAAGGACTATCGGCGCGGCAAGGATTGAATCACGACACAGAAAGTTAACCTTAATCTGCATAGGATAACCTAGCCATCCAAATATATCGATATTATCCCAGCCTTCTTTATTATCACCCCTGGGAGGATAGTAGTTTATTGTTACCTTATGATAAAAGTCTTTATACAGGTCGGGGTAGAGTTCAGGTTCGCATATCTGGTCAAGAACTGAAAGCTTACTGACTTCCTTTGTTTTGAATGATTCCGGATCATCAAGGACTTCCCCGTCTCTGTTGCCGAGAATATTGGTCGAATACCACCCTTTCATTCCAAGCATCCTCGATTTAAGTCCAGGAGCAAGAAGAGTCTTCATGAAAGTCTGCCCGGTTTTAAAATCCTTCCCACACATTGGGACTTTTCTCCTGTCCGCGAGATCCCACAGGGCAGGGATGTCACTGCAAAGGTTAGGCGCCCCGTTAGCATATGGTATACCGAGATCGATTGCAGCATAAGCATATATCATGCTTGGGGCGATCTTCGGATGGCTTTCTTTAAGGGCTTTTTCAAAGTTCGCGAGAGTATCATGCACACCGGGAATCATCTCCTGATAAACTTCAGTACTTCCGCACCATACCATTACCAGCCTGGAAATTTTCTTCTCTTCCTTAAATTTTAGAATATCATCTTTAACCATCTGCGCCAGGTCCCAATATGATGGAGCTTCTTTTATCCATGCGCCATGCAGATTTTTAACATATTCATTTCTGAATACAGCTTTCCAGGGCCTGATTTTTGAAAGTTCATCCTTTACCGCATCAAGATGATCATTTGAAAGGACCTGAGCCCTCTTTGCGGAATCATAGACACTCTCTTCAAATATATCCCAGCCGGCGAATTCAATATCCCTGAGATCCGCAAGAGGAACAAAATTCCTGATATCAACCTCTCTGGCATTATCACCTTTACCAATTCTCAATTTACCCATCTGGGTGAGTGAACCCACAGGTAGACCAATCCCTTTTCTTATAAGCATAACGCCCGCTATAAATGTTGTACTTACAGCGCCAAGGCCCGGGATAAGAATTCCGAGCTTCCCATCAGGGGTTTTAATATCAGTATTTTTTAATACCACAACGGAACTCCTTATTTTTTGATATTATTAAAGATTATCTCTTTTGTCCTCATCACAAATAATACTTTAGTATTCAATAAAACTTTTAAATTTTAGTCGAACTACATTATACACTGACAATTTAATACATTAAATAAAGAATAAAAAAGTAATCCGTCAAGAAATTTTAAAATATTTAACATTACATGAGTGCATAAAATGTCATATTACTTGACAAATAATTTTTCCAAAAAAAAATGATATATTTAATATAAAATATTACTCATATATTCATAATAAAATATTATGCTGCAAAACGCTACAGAATAATATATTCTTTAATTCTATTTTTCAGGAGAAATAAGATGAACAGACAGAACGTGAACCTTGACTGGGCCAATCTCCCATTCGGATATGTCAAAACAGATTATAACATCCGTTTTTATTTTAAAGACGGGAAATGGTCAAATGGTGAACTTGTATCCGACGAAAATATTTCAATTCACATGGCAGCTCCATGTCTCCATTACGGTCAGGAGGCATTTGAGGGCATGAAGGCTTTTGAAACAAAGGATGGAAGAATCGTTATCTTCAGACCGTCAGCAAACTGGAAGAGGCTTCAAAAAACATCTGAAAGAATATTTCTTCCACCGATGCCTGAGGATATGTTTATAGAAGCAGTTAAAAAAGTCGTAGCTGCAAACAAAAAATATGTACCTCCATACGGAACAGGGGCGAGCCTTTACATAAGACCCTTTCTTATTGGTGTAGGAGCGAAAGTAGGGCTCGGACCTGCTCCTGAGTATATATTTGCAATATTTGTAACTCCTGTAGGGCCTTACTATAAAGGCGGACTTACTCCGGTGAAAGCCATGGTCATTACAGAATACGACAGAGCAGCACCGGATGGCGTCGGAGATTGTAAAGTTGGCGGGAATTACGCAGCCGGTCTCCCGGGGGCGGATCATGCCAAGCATCACGGGTACCCGGTTCCCCTATTCCTCGATCCTAAGGAGAAGAAATATGTTGATGAATTTGGTACATCAAATTTCATAGGGATAAAAGGTAATAGCTACATAACTCCAAGCTCAAAAAGTATTCTTCCCAGTATCACTAACGATAGCCTTGCTACCATAGCAAAAGACATGGGTATGGCTATTGAGAAGAGGCCTATTGATATAAATGAAGTTCCATCATTTGATGAAATTGGCGCAGTAGGAACCGCTGCTGTAGTTACTCCAATCAGCAGTATTAACTATAATGGTAAAGAAATACAATTTGGCTCTGAAGAAATAGCCGGCCCTGTTATTACAAAACTATATAAAAGCCTGACAGGTATTCAATATGGAGATATTGATGATAAATTTAACTGGCTTGTGGAAGTAAAATAATAGAAGAATAAAATTTCAGCACAGAAATCCTAAAAGGGATTTCTGTGCTGTCTCTATAGTCAATTATCACTCTGAATTCGCTACTATCTTTGCCTGCATGGCAAGGTATTCGACAAGTTTCTGCTCTGAAATGATCCCCTGTGATACAAGAATTATACCTATAAGTCCACCTTCATTATGCTGAACTTCAAGTGCCTTATCAAGCTGCCCCTGAGAAATTACACCATTTTCAACAAGCATTTCACCAAGTAGTGGTTTTGCCATCTTATCCTCCGGTCTCTATATTTATAAATTCACGGGATGTGAACTATCTATTCTAAATCTTAATATAAGAATTTTAATTATAAAATCAAGTCTATTATTTCTATTTCATAAAAGCCTTGCTACAGTCTTTTTCCAGAGATCAACCTGCTTATTTCTCTCCATGTTATTCATTACAGGTTCAAATCTTCTTGATATTCTGTTTTCAGAAGCTATTTCATCTATGTTTTTATATATTCCCGCTGAAACACCTGCAAGATATGCAGCCCCCAGCGCTGTTGACTCTCTTATTACGGGAAGAAGAACCGGTACTCCGAGAATATCCGACTGAAACTGCATGAGAAATTTATTCTCGGTTGCCCCTCCATCAACGCGGAGTTCCTCTATCCTTTTACCGGTATCCTGCTCCATCGCATGGATCACATCAAGGGACTGAAATGCTATTGACTTCAGTGCAGCCCTGACGATCTGTTCTCTGGTAGTATCTCTCGTAAGTCCAAAAATCGCGCCCCTCGCGTCCATCTTCCAATATGGAGCTCCAAGTCCCACGAAAGCCGGAACAAAAACCACATCATCCTCCCTGTTGAATTGCGATGCAGCTATACCCTCCGATTCTGTGGCACTGTCAAAAAATTTCATATAATCCCTGAGCCACTGCATAACTGCTCCGCCAATAAACACCGAGCCTTCAAGCGCATAAACAGGATTACCGTTATTATCAGGAGTCAATGTTGTGACGAGCCCGTTTGTTGATATAGTAAAATCATCCCCATTATTAAGAAGCATAAAACAGCCGGTTCCGTAAGTATTTTTTGTCCTCCCTGGATAGACACAGTTCTGTCCGACCATTGCCGCCTGCTGATCTCCGGCGATTCCACCGATAGGGATCCCGTCAGGAAGGCCTGGAAATCCCCTGGTGGTTCCGTAAACATAGGCCGACGGGTAAACCTCCGGTAAGATGTTCATCGGGATTCCAAGAATATCACACAACTCTTCAGACCATTTTTTCTCTCTTATATCAAAAA
>CAZVFJ010000201.1:0-6393 GCA_964625825.1 uncultured Leptospirales bacterium
CATTATGATAATAGCTGGCTGAAACACCCGCTTCAATATTATCTGTAAAGTTATAACCGAACTTTCCTCCAAGCTGATACTTTGTATACTCTGTGTGATTCCATACATCTGTATCGTTAATATAGGCATTTTTTGCTGTTAATGTAACTTCATCAAAAGTATACGGATTAGTTGTAGCCGGATTAGTATAAAGATCATACCTTACAAGCTTATCAAACCATTTTCTTCTTTCACTCTTATCAAGCTTTTCAGAGACTTCATAACCTCCTGAATTGATAACAGACCCTGTAATCCAGTAATAGGCATTTCCTAACGAAGCCCCGTTGGCAACATTGAGCATATAATTTTCGTGCTGACCATATTCAGTATTTATCTGTGTAAACATCTGCTCAGGTTTTTTTGTTACCACATTTATAGAACCTACTGATCCATTTGCCCCGTAAAGAGCTGAAGCAACACCCCTGTTTACCACAATCTTTGAAACATTTATTACAGGAATTTGAGAGATATCAAAAGTGGATTCATACACATCATTGATAGGTATACCATCAATAAGTACTACAACCTTATCCTGGTCAAATCCTCTTAATGAAAAATTTGTATTCCCTTTTGCGGCTGTAGTAACCTGGATACCGGGGACCATCTTCAGTGAATCACCCAGAGTCTTTTCATCTCTGGCCTTGATGTCCTGCTCTGTTATCTCTGTTGTAGTTGATGCATCCTCAATATTGGCTATTGCCCTGTCCTTAACAACAATCTCACCCATTTCAAATGTTTTTGTTGAGGCTTTCTTTTTCTGTTCAGTTTTACCTGATAATTTTTCTGAGGCTTTATCCCCGTTCACAGCTTCCTGTGAATACAGAACTGCCCCGGAGAGTATAAAAGCAAATGCAAACAATAGAACCAGCTGTTTTTTCACACTGTCCTCCTTCGTTTTAATTTTTTAAATGTGTCCGGCGAAAGTAAAAATTTTTTCTTTATATTTTAGATTAGGATTCAGAGTCTGCCCCCCTTCTACAGCTATGATAGCTTTTTAAAGTCATTATTTTAAAGCATCACAGAGTCGGACAGATTCACCTGCCAAATTTGACACAATTTCTTCTGTTAAAAAAAACATGAAACGTCAATTATTAATTGTAATTTTTTGTAACTTTTTTCATAAATAATCTTTATTAATTACAATTATCTTTTAATATTACAATAATTTACATTTTTATTATATAATAGAGTTTAATGGATAATATTACACGGGTTAAGAGTGTAAAAATTAATTCCTCACAAAAAAAAATAAGCTTTATTTTTGATTTTGCTTTTAAATGAGATTAATAAATACAAACAAAATAAGAAACAAGGGTTATAATGACATTTCCGAAACCCCATGACGAAGCAGCAAGAGCCCGGCAGTTTAATGAAATAGCAAAAAACATATTCGCTCCGATCTACCCTGTGCTTGCGCAAATCCTTCTGGATAAAAGTCCTGCAAAAAAAGGAGTCTGCCTCGACCTGGGGAGCGGGCCCGGACATCTTGCCATGGCTATTGCAAAAATAAGCAGCTTTACAACGTTTTCCCTGGACCTCTCCTTTTCAGCCCTTAAGCTTGCATTGGACAATTTTAAAGAATCAGGGCTTGAAAGTAGAATTATCCCGGTACAAAGCGATGTTCACACTCTCCCCTTCCATGACAGCTCAATTGACTTCGTAATGAGCCGGGGTTCGATCTTTTTCTGGGAAGATCCTGTTAAAGTTTTTAATGAAGTTCACCGGATACTCAAACCGGGTTGTATATCCTGCATCGGAGGAGGTTTCGGAACTCCTGAACTGAAAGCTGCAATTATGGAGAAGATGGAGCAGAAGACAGGGGACTTCAAAGAGAATTCAGGTAGAAGAATGGATCCTGAAAATCTGGAAAAATTACACAGCGCGCTTACAGCCTCCTCAGCAATAATACACTCATTTGAAATGGATGACACAAACCTCTGGTTTATCATAGAGAAAGAATATAATGAAAAGTAATCTATGTGAAACAGGGTGAATACTTCAGGAGGGAAACCCGGGGTTACTATAACTGCTGATGAGTTAATATCACAAATTAATCACAGGTATACAAACCTTTCTCCCGGCTTCTTCAAAATAGCTGACCTTTACCCTGACACCATACGTTTTTTCCAGTATAGGTTCTGTTATTACATCATCAGGAGCACCATGTACTATGATAGAACCATCTTTTAATATAGCAACATTGCTTGAGCCTAAAAAGGCATGATCCGGGAAATGGGATGCCATAACAACTGTAATTCCGGATTTCACCAGGCCATAAACAAAATTTAAGACTCTCAGCTGATTACCCAGGTCAAGATGCGATGTCGGTTCATCAAGGATAAGTATCTCAGGCTGCTGAGTAAGAGCCCTTGCAATAAGTACAAGCTGCCATTCGCCTCCGCTGATCATATTGCATGGCTGTGCTGCAAGATGTGCGATCCCCACCTGTTCCATTATTTCATCAGCTATTCTCCGGTCCTTCCTGGAAGGAGATGAAAACGTGGAAAGATGGGGTGTTCTGCCCATAACAACAACATCGCGGACAAGAAATGGAAAGATAGAGGTCTGGGACTGGGGGACAAAACCGATCTTCTTTGCTATCTCCCCCCGGGACAGAGAGGAAAGGCTAACTCCATCCAGATACACTGTACCTTCTGTAGGTTTGAGAATCCCGTTCAGACATTTAAGAAGCGTAGATTTTCCTGTACCATTGGGGCCCAGAAAACAGACAAGCTCCCCGCCAGAGATGGAGAATGTCACTGATTCAAAGACAAACCTGGTATTAACAGGTCCATACCTGAATGAAATTTTTTCAATTTTTATTCGTTCAGTCATTAATCACCACCCCGGCCTGTTCTTTTTTAAAAGAATCGCAAAGAATGGAGCCCCTATAAGCGCGGTAAGTATACCAATGGGAATCTCAGTTATCAAAAGTGAACGCGTTATAGTATCCACAAGTACAAGATACCCTGAACCTATCAGTAGCGTAACAGGAATTAACTGGCGATGATCCGGCCCTACTATAAGCCGTCCTATGTGAGGGATAACGAGACCTATCCAACCTATTATTCCGCTTATACAGACCGAGGCAGCAGTAATGATAGTCGCGCAAAAAATTATAAAGGCCCCGGTCAGTTCTGTGTTGATTCCTAGAGCCCTTGCATCATCCTCTCCCATTGAGATAACATTTATTCTCCAGCGGATCATGATAAGGAATGTTATACATATGACAAAAACCGGGGTAACAACAAGCAGTTCCCTGTTTGTTACATTATTAAGTGACCCCATCAGCCAGAATACTATAGCGGGCATACGGTTCATGGGATCAGCAATATATTTAATAAACGATGTCAGTGCTGAAAAAAGTGACCCGACAATAACACCTGCCAGCACCAGTACAAGAATGGGGGAAGTCCTGTAGACCCTGCTGAGCATATAAGCCATAGCAACAGCAATAATACCGAAAGCAAATGAAGATATCTGGGTTATAATAAAACTATTAAAAAGAAGAATCCCAAGTGCTGCACCGAAACCTGCTCCGGCGGAGACTCCGAGAATATGCGGCGAGACAAGAGGATTTCTGAAGAGCCCCTGAAAAGAGGCGCCTGAAACCGAAAGCCCGGCTCCCACGAGGAGCCCCGCAAGAAGGCGCGGGATACGCACATTCATAATTACACTTTCTATAGTTGGCGACCAGTCTTTAACAACAGGAAAAAAATTAGAAACAATCACCTTCAGTATTGTTAAAGGTTCAATATATATTTTACCGATCATCAGTGATGACAGTGATATTACTAAAACAATAATAGTCAGAATGATTACAATACTGCCGTATCCCGATTTTTTATAAACAGAAGATTTCTCTTCGCCAATATACTTTCTATTCATCTCACACCGCTCCCCTCTTTACAGCGTGATTAAACCATATAAGTTATCAGGTGCCATACCCTCTGTGCCTGTCACCTGGCTCCCTTCATAATCTTTGATTTAAAAGAACCGCCGGCAACCATACGCGCCTGTTCATCTGTCAGGTTAAAATTGAAGACTTCCCTGTAAAATTTTCTGACCTCATCAGTAAACGAAAGCCCTTTGAACTTATCAGGATAAGCCGTCATGGCAAGCCACAGAGGATGAAGAACCGCCGCCTCCGCTGTTGGCCTGTCCCAGATAAAAACTCCGGCAGGCTGAATATAAACCTTTTTATTTTTAACAGCTTTTATAGCCGCCCATCTTTCATCTTTTTCAAGTTCCTTAACACTTCCCATGTCTATTACAATTATATCAGGATTCCATACGAGAACCTGCTCCATAGACACCTCTCCAAGCCCGGAATGCAGTCCCTCTTTTTTACCTGATGTACGGATATCGACCGCGGCATTACGGCACCCCGCAATCTCAATTCTTTCCTGAATAAAAGTATCTCCCCCCAGTGTTACAAGATGACTGGTGCTGTAACCGTTAAAAATTACTTTCTTTTCCTTATCAGAAATCCCCGAAGTCTTTTTTCTGATCATAGATGTCATTGAATCAAGATATTTGCAGTAAGCCTGGCCCCTTTTCTCCGCTTTGAAAACAGAGGCATAAAAATTAATCTCTTTTTTAACTTCATCGATACCATGCGACATACCTTCTCCAAAAAATGCCACGGGGATATCGGTTTTCTTCTGAATTATTTCTCCGTCAAGTTCCCCTGCTATTACAAGTTGGGGATTCGATTTTATAAGTTCTTCAATATGCACTGTCCCGCTGACAGTCCTGACCGCGGGACGATTTTTAATTGTAGGATCAAAAATCCCGACAAGTTCAGATGTCACAATGGTCTTTGTTACAGCACAGACCCTGTCCTGAACTCCCAGGATATAGGCAATCTGCCCTGTCGGTCCACCCAGAAGAGCGACCCTGTCAAGGTTTTCCGGAACGTTTATACTGTTGCCGACCATATCTTTTATCACACGAAAGGACTGTTTCTCTGTTACGATTTTATCCTCACTGCCTTTATCAGAACATGCAGGCATCATAAAAATTATTACTATTAAACATGCTATTATTTGAACAAAAGGAAAATTATTAAAATATAATTTTAAATAGTGAAGAGCCCTTTTCATCTTTTACCCCTTTATTATCAGTATAAATGCAGAATTACCGGCGGAAATAAAACTACACCCATTCGATTTATCTTCTGTTCTATTTTATTAAACAGTTTGATATTATAATTTAAGCCTCAAAAATTCCAGTCAATAGAATAAAAGCATCTGTATCATTTTTTGTTATAATATTAGAATTATTGTTCAATTATTCCTTAAATTCTTTTAAAAAATAATTTTTTCTTAAAAAATAACTAATTATTACATCTTTTTTTATATCGCATTAATTACCCTTGACTTTTGTGCCTTTTCAAACATATATGCCAAAGATAACACATTAATGTTATAAACTCAAATTATGAAATAGAGACCATTAATAAACAGGAGAAATTATCATCCCGGCGTATCGTCTGTTGTTTATTACAGATTCAATCCGGGTTCTTTCAGAAATCGATGTAACCAGCTTTATTATAATTTAAAATATTCCTACTTTTTACAACCATGCTTTTATAATTACAGGGTTCATAGGAGTGTATTTAAAAAAAGGAAAGGAGAGCCAATGGAAATACTTCAAAGCATATTAAATACGATTATAGAAGACGCCCCCGTACAGGAAGTTCGACGCGGCCTTCACTGGACAGCAGTTGTGAGCAGAAGATGCGGCCTGGCTTCAACACTCTCTATCGGCGGCTGTAGTCAGGGAAAATCAGACGGGATGGAAGGAACATTCACAGAGATGACAGCACTTGAGCTTGCACGCTTATCCCTTGATGAAAAATCAGAGAACGCTTCTCTCGGGATTGCGGCAATTAATTCCCTCCTCGATATAGACTCTGAGAAGCATGCTGGTGATGATGGTTTAAAAATTGTAAAAAATATGGGTAAAGGAAAAAATATCTCGGTTATAGGCCACTTCCCCTACCTGGATGAATTGGCAAAGGAGGCAAAGAATCTCTGGATTATAGAGAAGCAGCCACAGGAGGGCGATCATCCGGAAGAAAAAGGAAAAGATCTGATCCCGCAGTCAGATATTGTAGTAATTACAAGCACCACTCTCATCAACAAAACTTTACCGGGAATTCTTGAGCTATGCAAAAAAGGAAGCGTGAAAATGCTCCTGGGCCCGAGCACTCCGCTCTCCCCTGTGCTTTTCGAATATGGCATAGATATACTTTCCGGGAGTGTCGTAACAGAAAAAGAAACAGTCCTCCGGTCTGTAAGTGAGGGAGCCTCGTTCATGCAGCTTAAAAAGAGAGGGGGAGTCAGTTTC
>CAZVFJ010000202.1:0-6317 GCA_964625825.1 uncultured Leptospirales bacterium
GTATATTTAGAGTTAAAATTAATTTTTTTGGTAAATGAACACTTTTTTAATTGCATGAATAGTGCAGCGCTTTTTTATGGTATAAAATAAAAGATAAGGTAATATTTTGAACGCAGCAAGTGAAGATAAAGTTAGAGAAAAGAAGAAAAGAATTACCGGGGCCTTGAAGAGGCTGCTTCAGAAAAATGTTTATTCCCAGATATCTGTCCAGGGGATAGCTGATGAAGCAGGGTACTCTAAGGGGGGCATTCTTCATTACTTTCCGACAAAAGATGATATATATATTGAGCTTATCAATGAGCTTTATATGGAACTTGAACGTAACCACAGAAGGATTCTCCAGATCGATCTGAATCCGGATGAAATGGCGCCTATATCATCGCTTCTCAGCGTTGAGAGTTTTATACTCGACAGGTCGAATATAATTATCCTGATAAACATAATCCTTTATTCCTTTGAGAATGAAACAATGCGAAAAATGGTAAAAAAATTTTTTGCGAATCACCGGTATTTCTTTGAAAGTATTGTTAAAGATAACAACCGGGAGGAAAAGGGGCCGCTTGACCTTGATGAAAGAACAATAGCTAGGATTATTCAGGTAGTTGTATTTTTTATGGGATTAATTGAAGAGTTTGATCCTATTGATCTCGATTATGCCAAGATAGTCCGCTATGTAACTTTTCTCCTTAGAGCGGAGAGAACCTCCGTCTAAAGCTTCCACCGGTCAGATTCAGCAGATGACTCATACGTGATGCTTCATTCCCGGTGTGTACGGGTCTGTCTCAATAAAATGCTTGATTATCATATGATTATAATGCTATCTGTCTTCAACCGGCAGATGGATGTTATGCGTGTTGTGCGGTGGCATTAAGTCTTATGGTCCCGGGACCGTTTTAAAAAGCATATGATAAATCGGCATGAAATATACAAAAATCTTAATGATGGATTAAAGGATGAAAGAAGCGCATCATTGCGCAGAAACCTTGAAAAAAATATTTCCCTGATTTGTTCCTCCGGCGGGCTGTGGGAGGTCGTACCTGATTTTTCAGGGAAACATGTAGTTATAATAGGGGCAGGCCCGTCTCTTGACCGGAATATCTGTTATCTTAAAAAATACAGCAGCAGGCTCGATTATGTTTATCTTGCTGCGGATATGGCTCTCAGACCGCTTCTCCTTTTGGGAATAAAACCGGAATATGTAATTACCTGCGAGACAACCCCCACGGACTTTTTTTCAGGCCTGGATACGCGTGATATACATCTTCTTGCTTTCAGCTGCTCCTCCGCTTCGAATATCAGGAAGTGGAAAGGGAAAATCAGTTTTTATAACTGGATGATTGAAGGTGAGCCATATACTGAACTATGGAATATGGCCGGGAGAGATATTGGCAGTGTGGCAACCGGGAGTATCGTAACAACGCAGGCGGTATCTATAGTCCTGGGGTGTAATGTTGCATCGCTTCTTCTTGTTGGGAATGATATGGGTTTTTATGACAGGTTTTACGCGGCGGGGTCTGTGAATAGCGACAGGAGGTTGCTCTCTTCCGGCAGGTTTAATCCCGATGTAAATCTGGAGATGAATACTGTTAGAAAGTGCAGGCATTATGAAATCAGGCGTAACGGAAAGTTATTCTATACCAATCATCAGTTTCTTGCTGCAAAATACTGGCTTGAGGATCTTTTTAAAAAGAATCCTTATCCTGTAGTTGATTGCAGTATCCCCGGCTGTTCGGAAAGTATTGTTGTCAGGATGGAACTTAAAGATTATTTTGATAGTGTTGATAAAAAAAGGAGGAGGGGAAGAAAATGATGATTACCCTTCATAAACTGAATGATGAAACTTTTATTCTCAATGCGAGTCATATTGAGACAATAGAGAGTAAACCTGATACAGTGCTTACGCTAACCAATGACAGGAAATATATTGTTAAAGAGAGTCCTGAAGAAGTTATTAATAAGATAAAAGCTGCATCAGGGGAGATGATGCCATATATTAAGTCCTGATACGTTGATATATAAAAAAAGAGTATTTTTATTCATATTTAAGGCCGATTAAAATCAGTAGAATGGTCTATTTTTTTAAAATGAATAATTAATATGAAATGAATAAATTAATTGACATGTGGGATAAATGTCTGTTATTATGTCACATAATTATGATCTGATAATACTGTTCTTGTCCGGTAAGTGATTCTGTTTTAAAGGTAAGAAAACCGGTTTGTCTGCTGATTTAATTTCTGTCATGCAGTCATTATAATAAAAGATGGCGGTTGGCTATGGGCGATGACGAAAGAGATGTAATGGATGAGGAGGGAAGGGGTCCCGAGTCGGAGTCCGGCGTTAGTACGGGTACTTCTAAAATTGTTAAAATTCTTCTGTATGTCGCAGGGGGGATTATCCTTGTTGTGCTTATGGTAGGAATTTCCTTCCTCGTTTCAAGTAATATCCAGGAGAGAAGGTATCAGAAGAGCCAGGATATAATTGCCGCTCCACCGCCTGAGCCGCTTGCTACTTATGAGCTGCCTGCCTTTTCTAAAGCCACAGCTGATGCTGAACCTCATTTCATAAAGATGCAGATATCCCTTGCATATGAGGCTAATCCGGTAATGAGTGCTGAACTTGGTAGCAGAAGGGATGAAGTTCAACATATAGTAAATGTTCTTCTTCAGGGAAAGACAATTGACGAACTTAATGACAAGAGTGATATGATTACTCTAGCTGAAGAGATAAAGGCTCATATAAATCTGCGGCTTATAGCAGGTAAAATTAAGGAAGTTTATTTTAAAGAGTATCTTATTAATTAAATTTTGATATCTTTATTTTGAAAAGGGATATAAGGGGCAAGGCCTCTTGAAAAGCCCCCGGGGGGCTCCCTGCAAACGCTGGATAGCGTTTTACGATAGAACAATTTTTTGTAAAAGAGATTTTCCGGGAGGGATGTATGGGAGACGGCTCCTTATCACAAGATGAAATTGATGCTCTGTTGCAGGGTGCTGACGATATAGTCTCAGGTCCTGAACCGTCAATGGGTTTTGAGACTCCCCCCTCCAGGGGTGGTTCTTCATTTACGCCTGGCGAGATCAATAATATAAAGAATATTGTCACTTCTTCAATATCACTTGTTGCTCCTTCTCTTAGTGGTTATCTCGGGGGGAGAAACCTGGTTTTTTCGAATCCTGTAGTTGAGGCAAAAAATCAGGATGCTGTGAGGAATGATTTTCGCGGTAGATATGTTCAGGTTGCAATAAATTTCACGGGATCTGTTGCCGGAAAGAATCTGGTAATATTCAATTATCGTGATGCTGGAATTATCTCCTCGCTTATGATGGGTGATGAGACAGGAACGGCTCCTGCTGAAATTACCGATGCGCACCAGAGTACAATTCAGGAGTTTACAAACCAGCTTATATCATCTCTTGCAACACAGTTCAGCGGTAAGGTAGGAGGCGGTATAAGTACTACCCCGGCTGTTGTATCAATCGCGGGAAGCCAGTCTGAGCTTCAGCTGCCGCAGGGTGAACTTGTTAAACTGACCTATGATATGTCCATTGACGGAGTGATGAACTCCAAGCTATATCATATTATTGATGCCGGGATTGCCGGGACTCTTGGTTCTATCGGTGCCCCGACTCAGCAGCAGCAGTCACAGTACCAGTATTCAGCTCCACAGGCCCAGATAAGTTCTGTCCGTTTCCCTCAGATGGGTGAGAGTTTATCATCTGGCGGTTATGGAGATATCAGTCTCCTTCTCGACGTTGAGATGACCATGACTGTTGAGCTTGGCCGTACAACCAAGCTGGTGAAGGATATTCTCGGCCTTGGGGAAGGTTCAATTATTGAGCTTGATAAACTTGCCGGTGAGCCTGTTGACCTTCTTGTTAACGGTAAGCTTATAGCAAAGGGTGAGGTCGTTGTTATAGACGAAAATTTTGGAGTCCGTGTTACAGATATAGTAAGTCAGGATGAGAGATTTAAATCTGTAAACAGGTAGTTGCTTAAATTATTTTCATCAGTTTCGGATTTTTCAAGACCGTTTTAAATGACATTTTATAATAATCTGTATATTGTAATATTGTTTTTTAATGTAAAATTTTTTATAAAACCAGGGTAAAATGAGACATAATTCATCACTATCTTATCGTTTGGAAAGAATATATACTTTACGACTTTTTTTCCGGATTTTTATCGCGCTAATAATTTGCGGAGTACTGTTTTCATATACTCTTCCCGCTTTTTCTCAGCAGGAGGGCAATAATAATACCCGGATGGAATCTACCGGGACCGCTCAGAAGAATGTACAGGGAGAAGAAAAAGTACCAGGGCAGGGATTTGAGGATAAAGACTTCGGGCCACAGGTTGAAGAGGAGTCTGTCGTCTGGATGATTTTCAAAACACTTATTGTACTTGGCCTTTTTGTCGGTGGCTTCTATCTGTTCTATAAGTTTGTGACTCAGAAGGCGGGACTTCAGGTTTCCGGGCAGGAGGCGATTAAAATACTCTCAATGGTGCCTGTAGGTCCAAACAGAAATCTTCAGCTTATAGATGTAGCCGGAAAAGTATATCTTATCGGAATTTCTGAGAATGGGATAAATATGCTCGCGGAAATTAAGGATAAGGAGGAGATCGACAGGATAAGGCTTCTTAGCTCAAGATCGACTCCAGTTAAAGATTTAACATTTCAGGATTTTATTAATGACCAGGTTGGATGGGTTGTAGACCGGTTTAATGATGTGAAGAATAAGATCAATGAAAAAAGAACTCATGGCGGGGGCAAGGCTACTATCCAGGAATTATCCGGGAATGAATTTGATATGAACTACCTCGACAAGCAGAAAAAGAGATTGAAAAATATAAATGAAAGCGATGAAGAATAAAAAGCTTTTTTACATAGTTTTAGCAGCTGCCGTAATGGTTCCTGCTGCACTCGTTGCGCAAAATGCGGGCGGTGTCACAATGCCTATCCCAAAAATTACTTTTAATATAAGTGAAGCTGTGGGACCTAAAGATGTGGCTCTCAGTCTTCAGATACTTTTTCTTTTGTCTATACTCACATTGGCACCGTCTATTGTAATTATGATGACTGCTTTTACCAGGGTGGTAATCGTTCTTGATTTTGTTAAACGTGCTCTTTCTCTCCAGCAGATGCCTCCTAACCAGGTAATTGTGGGCCTTTCTCTTTTTCTTACTTTTTTCATTATGGCTCCGACATTTACCGAGATGAATGAAAAGGCTCTTCAGCCTTATCTGAATGGACAGATATCTAATCAGCAGTTTTATGACCGTGGGATGGAGCCGATGAGGGATTTTATGTTCAGGCAGACAAGAGAGAAGGATATAGCTCTTTTTGTAAAACTTTCAAAAATAGAAAAGCCTAAATCCAGAAAGGATATTCCATCATACTGCCTCATCCCGGCTTTTATGATAAGTGAACTCCGCATCGCGTTTGAGATAGGGGTATTTCTGTTCCTCCCCTTTATTGTTATAGATATGATCATTGCGAGCGCGCTTATGGCTATGGGTATGATAATGCTCCCGCCAGTTATGATCTCTCTGCCATTCAAACTTATTCTATTCATCCTTGTGGACGGATGGAATCTTCTTGTCTACGAGCTTGTGAGATCTTTCAGATGATCAATGGAGGACGTAAGTGACTGATATTCTTGTAATAAAAATTATGCGGGAATCCCTGATGACTGTGCTTATTGTTTCAGCCCCCATACTTGGAGTAGGTATGTTCGTAGGTCTTGTGATATCGATCATTCAGACTACAACTTCTATTCAGGAGCAGACCCTGACATTCGTACCGAAAATCATAGCCATATTCGTTACTATAATTCTTTTGGGATCCTGGATGATAAGGGTTCTTGTTAATTATACTAATAATATTTTTCTTCTCATCGAAAAGATTGGTTTGGGGTGAGCCATAGTAGATGGAATATTTCGTTATAAATTTTCAGGCATTTTTTCTTGTCCTTGTGAGGATAAACGCAATGATTATGATAGCCCCATTTTTTTCAAGTGGGGTTATTCCATTCAGAATGAAGGCTATGCTTTCATTCCTGATAACACTTGTGGTGTTTCCTGTTATTTCGGCTGGAGCGATAAATGTTCCGGCTTCAATGGGGCTTTATTATCTCCTTGTGCTTCAGGAAGCGATGATAGGAATTTTTATCGGTTTTCTTGTTTCTGTGGTTTTTGCAGCTTTTCAGCTTTCAGGGCAGTATTACGCAGCCCAGATTGGCTTTGGTATAAATGAGGTTTTTGACCCGTTGGCTCAGGTATCTGTTCCGCTTATAGGACAGCTGAAGAACTTTATA
>CAZVFJ010000203.1:0-6270 GCA_964625825.1 uncultured Leptospirales bacterium
GGCTTTTTCTTTAAAACTTTGGAATTTGACAGGTATTTTAAAATCAATTTCGCTTCCGCCTGCACATCCCGAGGTGAATACTCCTTCTTCCTCACTGTCTAGGTTCAATAGATATTTGCTTTTAAATAAACTGCCATCTATGTTCTCTGCTCCTGTCATTCCTTTTTCTTCATCTGTAGTTATTAAAACCTCAAGAGAAGGATGCGGTATATCTGAATCCAGCACAGATAAGGCATAAGCCACCGCTATTCCATTATCGGCTCCAAGGGTAGTTTCAGTAGCATAAATAGACCCGTCCACAATTCTTAGCTTTATAGGATCCTTTTCAAAATCATGCTCAACACCTTCATTTTTCTCGCACACCATATCCATGTGTCCTTGCAACATTACTGTAGGTGCATTTTCATATCCCTTTGTGGCAGGCTTTTTAATAATTATGTTTAAATGCTCATCTTGTATTACTTCCCAGCTCTTTGATTTTGCCAAATTATACAAATAATCTGATATTTGCTTTTCATTTCCTGAACCTCTAGGTATTTTTGATATTTCTTCAAAATAATAAAATACCTTTTCAGGTTTTAAACCTTCTAAAACTCTGCTCATCTATACCTCCATAAAATTTAAATTCAAGGACATTCCTTCCCCCTTCTTTACTCAAAGTGTCCCTCTTCCCTATTCTTCCTTAGTATATATTATTCCACTTTTCCTATTCGGTTTAATGGAAAAAATCTAAATAAGACTTTGCCAATTACTTTATCTTTACTTATATAAGGTTTATTCCAATATCGCGCATCATAAGATATTGGTCTATTGTCTCCCAAAAAAAGATACGAATTTGCCGGTATAATAAATACCTTTTCTTCTCCCTGAGATTCAACAGCGTAGGGTTCTTCAATCTTTTCTATCTGCCCCGGGTCTGGCATGTTTACGGGGTTATCTATTGTTATCTGTGTCCCATTAATCATATAAATTTTGAATTCGACGCTGGGCGCTGTCGTAACAAGGGCAATATCAAACTCTCTCTCGAGTCTCTCCTGCACAATTTCCATATGTAGTAGACCCAGGTAGCCGCACCTGAAACCGAACCCGAGAGCGTATGAATTGTCCGGCTCGAAAATGAGAGATGCGTCATTGAGCTGAAGTTTTGCAAGAGCATCGCGCAGGTCCTCGTATTCGTCGCTATACATCGGGTATAGCCCTGAAAATACCATTGATTTCACGTCCTTGAATCCTTTAAGCGCCTCTTTTGCCGGGTTTTTTGCAAGAGTTATGGTGTCGCCTATTTTTGTATCAACAACGCTTTTAACACCTGCAACAATATATCCCACATCGCCTGGCCCTAGCATGTCCTTCTTTTCAAGTTCGAGCCTGAAGACTCCCACTTCGTTTACAGTGAACTCTTTCCCTGTTGAAAAGAATTTTATGACATCATCCTCCTTTACGCTTCCCTGCATAATCCGGACTTTAACTACAGCGCCAAGATACTGGTCATAGAATGAATCAAAAATCAGCGCCTTAAGGGGGGCATTGATGTCTCCTTTCGGGGCGGGGATGTACTCAACAATTTTTTCGAGGAGCTCATCGATCCCGATCCCCTGCTTTGCGGAAGTTAGCACCGCGATATCAGGGTCGAGCCCCAGTGTCCTGTCGATCTGGGCCTTGGTGTTTTCTATGTCAGCAGCGGGCATGTCTATTTTATTTATTACAGGGAGTATCTCCAGGTCATTCTCAAGGGCGAGGTAGAAGTTCGCAATAGTCTGCGCCTCAACGCCCTGAGTCGCGTCAACAATAAGTATAACTCCGTCGCATGAGGAGAGAGCCCGTGAAACTTCATATGTAAAATCAACATGTCCGGGAGTATCAATGAGGTTGAAAATGTAATCCTCCCCCGCCTTAGATGTGTAGTTGAGAGTTATGGCGTTGGATTTGATTGTAATCCCCCTCTCCCTCTCAATATCCATAGTATCGAGCATCTGGTCCTTTTTGTTCCTGTCAGTAACAAGACGGCACTTCTCGATAAGCCTGTCGGCAAGGGTTGATTTGCCATGGTCTATATGAGCGATAATTGAAAAATTTCTGATGTGAGATAAGTCCATTTTTTACCTGTAATTCCCGATATTTAACCAAAGTTAAGCATAACTTCATCTTGAAAGCAATAATTATTGCTGTTGCTTGGCAAGTATTTTTTGGGTATCCTGTAAAACAGGGTGGGGGATAATGAGATATTTAAATGCTTCTTAACAAAATAGTGGAAATAACGGGTTTCGGCCTGTTAAATATATATGGAATTGATTTTTTTATTAAGAACCTGTATAATGTTATTGATACGGGGAGTGTGTTTATATGAGAAAAAAAATACTGATAATTCCGGCGGTTTTTATGCTTTGCTCACTCTTTAGCTGCTATGAAAAGAAGTTAACCCAATCAGTACATTACAGTTCAGGTACATGGAACGATTCACGTACGGAATTTATTTTTCTAAGATGGGAACGGGATTATCATATGCCGAAGGGGATTACCAGGTTTCCTGATGGAGGGATTCCGGAATATGTCCGTGATGAAAGATTTATCTGTGTATACAGCAAATATACCGGAGAGGTAAAGGTTATTGCGGAGGGTAAAGGGGGGCCGAGGGGTTTGCCTCCATCAGCCCGTTTTTCGTGGAAAGGGGATAGAGCTGTCTATAAAATCTGGAATGCGGATAAAAAAGAGAATTCCCTCAATCCTGTGGTTGTGATTAACATGAAGACCATGGAGTCGAAGGAATTTTTTTCTGTAGGGGAGAATCCGGAGTTATCCCCTGACAGCATGAAAATTGTCACGGTAAAAGAAAATTCTGTATGGATGATGAATATTGACGGCACAGGCGGGGAGATGATCTTTGAATCAGGCGAGCCTGAGCTTATATTTCTTATGTGGAATAAACAGGATGAAATAGATCTTCATTTAAGGGACCAGGGGAAATTTATGGTCTATATTCTTGATCTGAAAAAGAGAGAGTTGAGGAGGAGCGGGAAACCTTACCTGAAAAATTTCGGAAATGAATCAACTTATAAAGTGTTGAAAGTAAAGTAAAAGTCTCAGGAATTCCTGAACTGCTGTCTGAACTGTTTTGGGCTCATCCCCTCGGACTTTGAAAAAACTGCGCTGAAAGCGGTATTGGTATTAAAGCCTACAGCCATTGCTATTGAAGTGATGGTGCGTTCAGGTTCCTTAATCAGCATCTCTTTTGCTTCAACTATTCTGAAATCATTTATGTATGTATTGAAATTTTTGTGAAATTTTTTGTTTATTATTTCAGACAACTGATGGGGGGTTATCTCCAGTTCTTCAGCCACAATTTTAAGGGAGATGTCTTCTGATGCAAAAGCTTTTTCTTCTTTCATCATCTGTTCTAAATCGCTCATAACTCTGTCAATATCAAGATCCCTGATTTTTGATTTAACATAATGTCTTTTTACAAAATCAGTTTTTATGACTTTGTTGTAATCCGGGTTCCTCTGGCCAAAGAGAAAAACAGATATGAATGTTCCATTTACATAGAGGAGAGACCATGTGATCAGTCCCGTGGAAAAGAGATCTCCAATCCCGGTAATAGCTGTTGAAAGTAGTATATTCATAGCAAAAATGTAGCCGGCACGGGAAACTACTCCTTTTGAGTCTCTCTTTTTCTTCCAGATCCCTGTCATCTGACGCAGTACAAAAAACATGAAAACAACAAGGTACAGCTTGGGGAGAAAAAATAATATCTGAATAATTTTGAAATATAATGGGAGTCCATTAAATCCCGGTGAAAAGATCGGGACGCTTCTTAAAAATTCTCTTTTTAAAATTATTGCGCTGCTAAACATGGGAAGGGTAATTATAAACAGAGATAGCAGCGAAGGGATGAGGAGTATGAACATCCGTCTCCTGCTTATCATCGACTGCCCGAGGAGCCATCTGTACCTGAGAGCCATAGCTGGTGCAGAGATGAAACCGAATGGAATAAGAATCAGATTGATTAAATATACATTGTCAAAAAGTCCCGTTGTGTAGGAGCATATATGGAATATCCATATCCCCATACTGATAAAGGATATGCCATATATATAGCCAGCTCCCTGCTTATCTTTCTGCATGAATTGGCCTATGCCAATTATAAGCGAGAAGTATGCTCCAATAAAAATCAGATGCTGATGTATAACTGACATATTATTTACTGCTTGATTCCCTTTTATTTATTCTGCGATTAAAAGGCTTCGACTCCGGTAAGTATAATCATAGTACCGGATTGAATAATAAAGATCAACCGATATTTTATGTTCCTATGGAAAGAAATGCGATTGTTAAATTTATAAAAGTATATATTTACAATAAACCGGTTTTTCAAAAATATAGATTCATAAGACATGATAAATTTTTTATGATATATTCCTTCTCAGATAAACTATGAGGAGGTCTTTATGTTTTCAATAAAACTTGATGATTCACTTAAGGAAAAATGGAAGCTGCCGCTTATAACTGATTATGTTAAAAAGTGGTCTGATATTACACCGGACAATATAGCGCTTATGAGCGCAGACAGTGGTGTGAGTTACACATACCGCGAGTTTGATGAGATGATTACACTGTACGCTCTCAGGCTTAAAGACCTGGGAATTAAAAAAGGTGATGTAATAGCGGTACAGTGGCTCTCTACTCCTGAATTTTATATGCTGACTTACGCGTGTGCAACCGTAGGAGCAATTATATCACCACTTGATATAAGGCTTCAGGTTGGAGAAATTATCAGGGATATGAATAAGATTTCTCCAGTGGCTTTTTTCTGCATGGGTAAAACACCGCTCAGGGATTTTACGGAAGTATCATCAGCAATTGTGGGTGAGGTGAAATCTCTTAAATATATTATACAGCATACACCGGGCGCGCCGGAGGAGGCCGTAAAAGGTGAAGTAAAAAAATTCGGCGATCTCTTCAGCAAGGATTCACTCAACGCTCTCGCAAATAACACTTCTCTTGCGTCTGATCTTCTGAAGGAATATAAAAGTCTTGATAAGAGAGACGCTCATATTATAATATTTACAACAGGGACAACCGGTTTCCCCAAACCGGCCCTTATCTGTAACGAGAATACCATCACAAACAACGCGGTATTTTCACGTGAGGTTGGACTCTGGGGAACAGCAAGCAGGTATCTGAATTCAATGCCTACAAGCCACGTTGCGGGGACATGCCAGGGGCCTATGACTGTATGGCTTACAGGCGGGACTGTTATAACTGTAAATGTCTACCAGCCTGAACTTATCCTTAAATATATAGAGAAGTACAGGCCGACATGGTGGGGCGGTGTACCTACAATGTTCCACTTAATGTGGCAGTTGCCGTCATATAAAGATTATGACCTGAGCAGCCTCCTCTATGTCCTCTACGGAGGGAGCGCTGTTGATACAGCATTTCTTGTTGAAATGCAGAAAATGGCTCCATCATTCGGAACAGCTCTCGGCATGACCGAGTGCGCCGGATATTTTACTGCCACACCAAAAGCCATACCTCTTGAGGAGATGGCAGGCCAGGTTGGGCAGGTTTTCCCTGAACTTGCTCCTGTAACAATAAGAAAGCCGATGAATGAAGACGGTACGGCAGGTGATGAACTTCAGCAGGGTGAAGTCGGTGATATCTGTGTTCACGGCCCCATTGTTTTTCTCGGCTACTATAATGACCCGGAGGCAACTGCAAAAATGATCTCGAAAGAGGGGATTCTCTATACGGGCGATATGGGTTATTTCCATGACTTCGGCGCATACAGGGGGCTTAAGTTCGCCGGGAGGAGAAAGTTTGTCATAAAGCCTAAGGGTTACCTGGTATTTCCTGATGAAGTTGGAGATTTTATAACAAAGCATCCGAAGGTTGCGCAGGCTCTTGTAGTGGGCCTTCCGCACAGGACAAACGTTGATGGGGTGTTCGCATATATTAAACCGAAACCTGGAGAGAAAGTGTCTCCTGACGAGATACTCGAATACTGCAAAGGACTTGCCGGTTACAAAAGGCCTCTGCATGTTGAACTCTGGCCGGAAGATAAAAGCTTTCATGTAAACCGCGTAGGGAAGATAGATGTCCCTGCAATGATTAAAGAGGCAGAGCCGGTTGTTGCAAAGCTTAAGTCTGAAGGTAAATGGGACTGATAGACCCGGATTTTTGTATCCCTTCACTGGAAAGTGAGGGGATACAGTTAAAAATATTTTTATCTTTCAGGAGATAAAATGCCGTTCTCCTCACATTATTTTAGCT
>CAZVFJ010000204.1:0-6269 GCA_964625825.1 uncultured Leptospirales bacterium
TATCTTTCAGCATTGGATCTTTTTCATATATTCGGGCAATCAGGTAATAAGCATCATCAACAGATTCTGTATTTTTATAATAGCGTATTATTTTAAGGGCAGATTCAAGAGACTGATATCCTTTCCCGTTTCTGAGATAGAGTTTCCCTGTCAAGAGTATTGAATTATCTGCAAATTCATTCTCAGGAAAACCTGATGATACTTTTTGATAATTCTCTATTGCTGCAAAAAAATCACCCTTAATACGAAGAGATTCAGCCTTGTAAAATAGTGCAGCTGGGTATTCTCCTGATTTTTCACCTACATTATCAAATTCTTTAACAGCATTATCGTACTTATACTGGCGTATATAAATTTTTCCCGCCCACATCCTTGCACTGTCAATAAATTTACTTGTCGGATAATCTTTTATAAGTTCGTTGAATTTTGATAAAGAGTGATCGTACATTCCGCTTTCAAAAAGCTGTATACCAGTTTTAAGAAGAATTTCATCCTTGCCTGTCATAGCTGTTTGTTTTGGAGCTTCTTCTTCATTTTCTGGGGGTTGTACCTCTTCAGTTAATGACTCATCACCAGGTTTTTTTTCTTCATTTAAGGTATCAGCTGTTGTTTTATCCGCTATAGAGGATTTCTCTTTTTTTTCTGATACCGATTCATTCTCTTCACTTAGAATGTTTTTAATAATTTCCTCTGTTTTGTGGAAATCTTTTGCGTAACTGTATGTTACAGCAAACATCAGAATTAACAGTATTATTTTTTTCACTGATTTATTACACCCGAATCTTTATTTATAATTTCCGGTTTAATGATCTTGTTTTTTTCAAGAATTCTGACTGGGGTTTTTTCCATATTATTTGGTCCGGGAATCTTATTCTTTTCAGGTTCGATACTTTGGTTTATTATAATATCTTTTTTGTTATCATCTGTCAAATTCTTTTCAAGAGCTCGAACTGTCGTTTCATTCTCTGTAATAGTTCTGTTCAGGTCTTCATCGATAGGTGTTTCACTTTTTGAAGGCTTTGATATGAGATCGGGCATTGGCACCTTATTTTGTATTTCAAGCGGCTCTTTACTGTATTGTATATCAAGGCTGTCTCTTACCGGAAATTCAGCTTTATTAAAATTATTAATCGTAGAATCATTAATGACTTCATTTTCAAGCATTTCTGAAAAATCTCCGGCATCCTTCTCTTTATTCAGATCAATTCTGAAAGTGTCATTTACATATTCAGCAAGAGGGGCACTCTTTATCTTTGCAGAATGTTTACCCATATTTATTCCGATAATAATGCCGATTATACAGAAAATAAATATCGTAAAGAAGAATCCTCTCTTTATTGTTTGAATTGTCTGGAGGCTCATTGAATCTATTAATTTATTAATAGAAATTATTAGTGAACTAAGGATTCTGATTAACGGATTCATTTCATCACCTGTCTATTATAAATAGCACTTTACATTTTTTAAGAAATGTAAAGTTTTCTTTATGGCTGAAAATTCTTTTTATATCTTCATCTGATAAAACCGGATTACCATTTAATGATTTAAGTGCAGTACAAAAAAATGGATGCGAGCCTGCCTTTTTATGTTTTATAGCTTCTTTCTCGCTTAATGTATATGATACTGCTAGATTTTTAACAGCAGCCTGGCCTGATATCTGGTTTCTACTGTAAACTTCAAGCCCGTTCTCATTCATAATTGAGGGCAGAAGCATTGGTTTAATTTTAAGACCTCTGGTATCAATTATAAGAGAAGTGTATTTTGTATGTATCTCATTATCATTTCTTGTTGGGAATTCATCTTCGGGGAAAGCTATATTTAAAACATTAAGAAGATAACTGAGCCTGAGCTCAAGTTCACAGGTCGAAGAGAGATAACCAGATGGTTTTTCTTTAAATCTGGAATATTCATGTAGATGATGAGATATCTTCTGCCTGACTTCAGTATCTCTCAATATAAGATCTTTAATCCTGGTATCCGGATCTATAAGTACGTCATTGACTGCCAATGCCGCACCGTAGATGGCTTTCTCCTTTGCTTTTTCATATGACTGGTCTCGTGAAAATGAGATGGAGGTTTTACTTCCTGTCTCTTCATCTATGGAATCACCTTTATCATCTATACTTAGTGAATATCTGCCTTCTGAAATAATTACACCTTTTATCCAGTCGATTTTTCCTTTTTCAGACTCACGTGGTTCTGCAGATGCGGTTAAGCACGTAATTATTATTAATAACAGTGATATAAGTTTTATGGTTTTCATATAATTAAATTTTACAGTTAATTTATTTTTTGTCATCTTTTATATTTCTGCTTATAAATGATTTTAATTTAATAGATGAAATTTTGATTTCATTGTAAATCATTTCCTGAATTTTTTTATTCTCAAGTGAATGTCTTGAAGTATAAAATTCGGCTTTTCTCATCATAGGTTTGAGAAGTGAGTTAATATCATGATCATCAAGTAGTCTGTCAATTGAGGAGTACTTCTCAATTTCCGGAATATCTGATTCAGTAATTGATATAATATGGCTAATTTTTTTATATACTTCTTCAAGTTTTGTCTGGAGAAGTTCAGTATCGTTAAAGGTAGCCTTTTTAAATATATTTTCTATAACGGTAAATGGATTCTCAACATTAGCGGGGAGATTAAGATCTTTTGCAGATATTTCTTCAGTATTCTCTATCCTCGCCCCCCTTGAATTACTGTTTATGACTTTTATTTTTACTCTTGCAGCTGAATCTTCAAACCATGACTTATATAAATCAAAAACAAAATCAGAGATTACTTTGCAATCATTATTAAAGCGTGTGACGTATTTGATTTTTCTTTTTCTGATTACATTCTGATTTATAGTATCAAGATTTTTTAATCGTGTTATTTGTGGCAACCAGTCATCATTATGATAAGTACCGCTGCAGTGAAATTCGCGTCCAGAATATGCCAGATCCTGTCCGAAAAGTATTATTGGATCACACCCCATATTGAGAAGGAGATCGAAAACACTTGTAGCAACAGAACCTCCCGACTGAATATCTCCCGGAGTCTTTGTGAATTTTTCAATCCAGTCCATAACCGGTGTTGTCTCACGTACAGTTTTACCTGAAGAATCCTGAAAATATTTTGAGGTTGTGCTTAATATCTTTCTTCCCTTATAATAATCAAGAACGGAGGGGCAGCTAACCATGTCTGAGACAAGAACTGTTCCTCCTGGATTTACTCCAGTAAAATGTTTGAAACTGTATTTCTGTGCATCCAGTGTCATTACAAAATGAGGCTCAATCCCTGATTTTGAGAGGACTTTCAAAGCGGTATCTACACAAATAATAACAGCCTTTTCTTTTAAACCACGCAAAATTTCAAGATCAGATCTGAGTGACGGACCTGCTGACACTATTATTCCCGGATATCCTTTAAACCTGTTAAAAAAGGGAGATACGCCGGGAACGCTGTCAAGCCAGTTAATGTTTCTGAATATATTCTTAATCCATTTTTCTTCAAATTCGAAGCGGGTCAGCAGATCGCTTACCTTTGATGATATAAATACTTTAATATTGGAGAGTATACTGTCATAGAATTCAGGATTGAGCTGATAAGATGGGCGATGTATATAATGTGATATTCCCCGGAATTCATTCAGATTTATTTTATCAAAAAATAAGCTAAGGTCATTCTCTGACTGAATAATTATGACACCATCAAGTGATGAAGGATTATGTTTTCTGCATAAAATGGTAACGGCAGGTTCTTTTTCAATGGCAAGTATCTTTAATCCGGGATATCTCTTTCGCAATGCTGATATGTGGTATCCAAGGGCAATCCCGGATACTATGACTATCGAGCATTTACCAGGATTAAATGCTTCAACATTCCTCTCCGCTTCTTTCCCGGGGTTATAAGCTGAATGGAGTTTTATGTCTCTATCAGAACCGCTATTTTTTCTGATGAGCGTTTTTGAACCATCTTTTGTTTCACAGACAACATAATCAATCATAAAGGCTTAGCCCGTAGTTTTCATCTGATTTAAGTAACTATGTTTAAGTTTTTCATGAAAATTTACTAATTCTTCATAGGAACTGATTTTAAGCCAGTCAAGGGCGTCTGTTTCAATGTAGTAATAACTGTATTTGTTTTTTTCAACACCACATAACATATTGGCAACGTAAACCGCAAATGTCAGGTCACTGCAATTACCTTCTACATTAAGAGGCGAGTGGTGGTTCTCTATGGCAAGTTTCAGATTTTTTGGGAAATTCCATTTGTCGGCGATTAATCCACCAAGTTCAGCGTGACTTATTCCCACTGATATTTCCTCAAGAATTGAAGAGGAACGAAGTTGCTTGTTTCTTGTAATCTCTGAAATTGTATGTACTATTTTATCATCAACAGACATCAGTACAATTTTTCCTATGTCATGCAGCAGCCCTGCTATAAAAGCTGAATCTGCTACAGTACCAAGCTGCTGTGATTTGGCGATTGTAGTTGCATAATGTGCAGTGCGTATACAGTGTTCCCAAATAACTTCAAATTTTTTGTATTTGTTCTGCAAAATGGTTTTTGCCGCACTTGCAATTAGTATAAGGTTAAGGTTCTTTAATCCGATAATTTTAACCGCATCCTTTATCGTCATTATCCTTTTACCAGGAACAAAACCAGCTGAATTTGCAAGTTTAATAACATCTGCTGTAAGAGCCGGATCAAGACTGATTTTTGTTGATATTGCATCTATTGTTGAATCCCTGCGGCTGCAAAGATTCTGCAATTCAATGATATTTTCAGGAAATGTCGGGAGTGTCTCCACATCATCAAGTACTCTTTTCTTGACGGAGGATATTATACTTTCCTCCTTAAGCTGTTTTGGAATTTTTACTGAGACAGTGACGCCTTTTTTATCAGGAGATATTGAGAGATTGTTTACCCCTATACCTGAATTTTTAAGCAGGAAGACCATTAATGCAAGTCCTAAGCCTGCACCTTCAGTAGGATCGTATATATCATTATATGCCTCTGCGAGGTTCTGATATTTTTTTGCCTGTTCAATTCGATTTTTAATCCTGTAATACTCTTCTTCAATCAGGGAAACATTATTGAAAACGGTAATTTTTATATCGCTGTCAGTCTTTGCAAAATTGATTTGAATATGGTAATTATCCTGGGCTGTTATTTCATCTTCAATTTCATCAAGTTTGTAGAGATAATCATCTTTGAAATCCTGCATCATAACAGGATATTTCTCTTTATCATTAATATCTACACCCATTTTTTCGAAATAGAGTCGTTTTAGATTAGCCTTAAATGCGTTGAAGATTATCTCTCTTATTATTGTTATAAGTGTTTCAAGAAGAAAGATATTTCCCTGATTAGACAATATTTTAACAAGAATAGCATTAATGAGTAGGAGAGATTTTTCATCCACAAATTTCAGTGAAAGAGCTACATTTTCACCTTTTATAATACTATCTGAATATCTTTTACCATCTGTGATTAACATGTTACCTTCAATATATTGTTTAAGCATATATCTGTATTATTATCGGTCTGTATTTGTAAAAAGTTTTAGAGTATTTATCCAATAACTTCTTCATGAGAAGAAATTCTGGAATTCATCTCAGTGCCGGTATGGAAATGATTTCTTCTAATTCCCGGAATAGAGTTTAATACTGTGATAACAGTTTTTTAATTATAAGAAATTAAATGATGACATGTCAACAAAATCTATTCATCCGGAAAAGATATTATGATATTTTCCATTTCAAGAGTCTTGATTAGGTTTTTCAAACTACTGTTTACATCCGGGTAAATAAAAAAACAGCACTTATCAATTATAAAATCGCTGCATATCCGTCTGCATGCCAGAAGATTTGATCGACTACCATTTTTAATATTAACAATTTTAATTTCTCTGTTAAGTGCTCTGGTCTCTTTGAGTATGATATCAATATCTTTTATATCATAAATATCAAGAGTAAGTTCAGGAACCTCGTTGTTATTTAATACAGCTGAAGATATTCCGGAAGATATAACTATCTCATGGTTAGCGCTTTCAGCCGGCTGCTTCAGGTATACGGTGCATAAGATAAGGGAGAGTATAACAGGTGAAAATTTTAATTTAGCAGTTAATCGTGCCGGTATAAGCGGAATAAGTGAAATTGAAAAAAGGAAAAGTATTACTGGATAGTTTTCATGAAGATAGAAATTAAAGTTGAAACCTGAAAAAAAACCAGCTGATGAAATAAGAGCTTTATATATATATAGTGTTAATTCAACT
>CAZVFJ010000205.1:0-6168 GCA_964625825.1 uncultured Leptospirales bacterium
GTTGATCCTGTGCCGGGATGGAAACTGATGGCAGACATGGAGGACCAGGCAAGGAGGCTAGGTGTCGAAATTGAATCATCGGAGGTCACTGACATATTAAAATCAGGCGGCCTGTTCCACATAGCTACTCCCGGTGGCACACTCCTCGCAAAATCCGTTATACTCGCTTCAGGTGCGCAGAGCAGAAAACTAGGCGTGCCGGGAGAAAATGAATTTCTTGGCAGGGGGGTCTCGTATTGTGCGACATGTGATGGTGCTTTCTTTAAGGATAAAGTTACGGTAGTTGTGGGGGGAGGTGATGTAGCCCTTGAAGAGGCTCATTTTCTTACACGGTTTTCAAACAGGGTATACCTTATACACAGACGGGATAGTTTAAGGGGTGCAGATATTCTTCAGAAAAGAGTGGCCGGTGAACCGAAGATTATTACTCTCTTTAATACTGTAGTGGAATCGATTAATGGTGATGATAAGGTAAAATCTGTTTTAATAAATGATGTTTTAACCGGGGAGAAGCGTAATCTAGATACAGACGGAGTATTTATATTTGTTGGCTATGCTCCGGGCACTTCATACGTTGACAGTTCGCTCCTTAACGAAAAGAAAGAGGTGATTGTTGACATGGGCATGAGAACTGCAATCGATGGCCTTTTTGCAGCAGGGGATATGAGGAGCGGATCACGTCGACAGATAGTAATGGCAGCCGCTGATGGAGCTACAGCTGCTCTCAGCGCGTATGAATTTCTCACCGGTAATTACTGCACATAAAAAAAGGAGATATATGATGAAAAAAATTGTTTTTGTTTTTAGTGCTATGATGCTGGCATTTCTTATCTCATGCGGAAGCGGGGGGAAATACAGCGATATTAAAGGTTTTATCAATGATGTTATAAAAACTCAGGATAAGTTTCTTAACTCAGTTCAAAAGGCCGTAAGCGAGGACGATGTTGTTAATGCGGTAAATACTTTTGGAGATGAAATTGTCAAACTGAGCGAGCAGAGTATAGGGCTTAAAAAGAAATATCCTGATTCGGACAAATGGGATAAAGAACCACCTGTAGAGCTTAAGGATGAATTTGACAGACTGAACGCACAGACTGAAAAGTTTTCAACAGTATTTTTAAATGATAATATCAAGAAGTATATAATGAATCCTAAGGTTCAGAAAGCTTTTATTGATATGGGTAAAAAGATGGAGAACGCGAAGTTCTTCCAGTAATTTTTACTGCTGCTTATATCGGCATCTCTGTTTTAGCCGGTGCTGATATAAGCATTATCAGAAATATTTCGTCCTGAACTTTTCCAATCCGCTGATAAACATTTCCCTGAGTTTTTTCATCCTTGCCGCATCAATAGTCAGATTCTCCAGATCAAAAAAACTGTCATTGAGGAAAAGTGATCTTGAAAGTGAAAGATACAGCATATTGATCCCGTGTGTGCCGTAATTTCGCATCAGGTAACCGCTGCTACTCCCTGATACTTTAAAATCACCGGCAACAGTATCACCCTCGCCGGAAAATATTCTTCCCATTATTGAGGCAAGATCCATTGCCATCTCCGGAGGTGCTGTTTTATCCATGCCTGTAACACTGTTTGCTGTATAACCTGTCATGACAAGAGGCCTGGGATGCCCTCTATCCGGTGAATTACCGGGGCCTACCGGCATGTGGGTGTGACATTCAAGTATAAGCTTTATCTTCCCTGTTTTAATTGAATTCCGCAACCTTTCATGAAACGGAAAATAATACCTTTTAAGTATATTTGAAATAGCTATTTCGTCAGGATAACACCCTTCACGGAAAATATTTTTGTTCATTGAAGTCTTCGATTTTATTACTCCATCCTCTGTTGCCGGGTGAAGCATCCTGAATTCCCTGTCCATATCAACAAATAACCGTGAAATATCTGAACTTATCAGTGACTCGGTATAATCTTCAGCTGAATAGAGTGTATCTGCTCCCACGTCTGATTCAAAAAATATATTGTCAGGACTTATATCTTCATAGCCATAGAATTCTTCAGGTACAATAAGCCCTGGATGGGGAATTATTATAAGAAGGGGAATTTTTCCGGACATCCTACCTCGGCATTGATGAGTCTGGTTTAAGTGATGGAGAATCAATAAAAAAACCCTGGGAATAATCAATTCCGAAATCCCTGACTATCCTGAATATTGATTCTGTCTCAACGAACTCGGCAATAGTCTTAATATTGAGTTCCCTGCAGAGACCGGTAATATTTTTTACTATAACACTACTTGTCCTGTCTGTATCGATTTTTCTGATAAGCGCTCCGTCAAATTTTACATAGTCAATGTTAAGCCGCCTGAGGAGGGAAAAGTTGGAATAGCCTGCTCCAAAATCATCAATGGCAAACCTGTAACCATTTTTTCTCGCTCTCTTTATAAATTCCGAAATAATTCTGTAGCTTCCAAAATCTTCAGATTCAACAAGTTCAAGTATAACGCGGTTATAGCAGGAGGGATACTTACTCATCATCTCTTCCAGGAAAGGGAGAAAATCCTGGTTATAAATATCTTCCGCTGAAATATTAATCGAAAACTCTTCACCACAGAGATATGTCTGCATGAATACCTTCTCAACAATCATCCTTGTAATCTCCGGATAAATTCTTGTTTTGCATGCAGTGCGCAGGTATTTATGTGGTAACTGAGGGTTCCCATCTGTATCAACTATCCGGAGAAGAGATTCAAATTTTTCTTTAACGCCGGTTCTATTATTCATTATAGACTGGTAATAGGGAATTACTCTGCCGTCTGAAAGAGCAAGTTTCAGTTCTGATAGAGTATTTATATTTTCAATAAAATTGGTACGGTCTCTGTCATCTTCATTATAAATATGATATGGCATACCCCTTTTAATGGCGTGGTGCAGGGCCATGTCAGCCTGAGAGATAAGATTGCTCTCGCCTTCTGTGTAAAAAGATATTCCGGAATATGCTGCGAGAGGAATAGTTGTATTCTGATGAATAAATTCTTTTTCGGAGATATGATGTATCAGGTCTCCTGCGATAGATTCAATGGAGGCGATATCAGGTGAGGACGATTCAAGGTCCAGTATGAGAGCGAACTCCCCTCCTGAAAGATTATATGATTTCATTTTTCTGGATGTGCTGAAAAGATTTACCCTTTTTCCTATAAATTTCATAAGTTCATCGCCGAGTGAATAACCGAAAAATGTATTGATATCATGAAAGTTATGAATCCGCAGAATGAAAAGTGCGGGAAACATTTTGTGAGAAAGATCCTCCATGAGCATTTTTCTGTTCGGCTGGCCGCTTGCTGTATCGTAGTACAACTGATGGAGCAGGAGTTTTTCAATATTCGAATGCCTCATTTCGGCATAGTGTGCAAAAAGCGCGACACAAATGTAAAGGATAAGGCCTGTATAAAGATCCGCCGGATTATAACCTGAGTAAATTATTCCGAATCCTGCAAGAAGTATAAGTATTACATAGCATAATCCAAAAATTGTATTCCAGAATAATCCCTGCTTTTGGCCCGCAAGGTTATATGTTATTACAGGGAAAATCAGTATCAGCATATACTCATTCATGGTTTTCCCTGTAATACTGACTGTTAAAATGATTGAAACAAGCATAATCATGAAAATGAGTAATCTGAAAATACCCTGTTTCGGGAAAAACTTATATAAATAAAAAAGAAAGATAAAAATGAATATGTAGATAATATCTATTAAATTATAAATAGAGAGTCCTGTAATAAAACGCACGGCTATTATTGAGATTGTCACAACTAAGCCAAGGAGGAGCGTAACAGGGATGAATCCGTCTCTTACGAGAATATCATAGATGAGAATATCATGCCGGGGATCAATTACAAAATCTCCCATCAGCCTTTCTCTGAGTTTCATTAATAATATCATTTTATATAACCGATCTTAATTATCTAAACAGCAGGCATTCACCATACAGCCGCATAAAACAAATACCTTCATTTTTAAAATTTTCTGAATATAGAATTTAGTCAATTTAAGGATAGATATTTGTGGATTAAATAGTACAATTGTTTTTTGAGTTAATCGTATGTTTTTTATTATCATAACCTGAGTGTATTTTGACGTTTATAATATTATTTTCGGTTGCATGGTAAAATATAAATTGGAGTTTTTTATATAGTTATATGCTTAAGTATAATATTTTCTTTTGAGGCTTCCGGGAGCTCCGGCAAACCACGATTAATTTCACTTATGAAATACTCCTCTGATTCGAATTGGTCTCTTATATGTCTCAGCGCGTCTTTAAACATAAAATCCGAACAACTGAAGAGATCAACTGCGGAATATGAGTATTCCGGCCAGGTGTGTATCGCAAAATGTGATTCAGAAATAACGATTATCCCGCTGACTCCCTGAGGTGAAAAGTTATGAAAAAAAGGGTGTATTATATTTACACCTGAAATAACAGCAGCCTCTGTCATGATTTTTTCAACAGCCTGACTGTTATTGAGGGTGAGTGGATTACATTTATAGAATTCCGCGATAACGTGTTTACCAAGATAACTGCGGGTCACGGTATTTCATCTCTCACTCTTTCTGATGAGTCTGAATATGTCTACCATACGTACAAGTGCGGAAAAGTTAATCAGGATCGCCATTATTATAAGGATAAAAATCAGGCAGTAATCCTGGTTGATCCCGTAGTTTCCGAGGATTATTCTTATAAACGGGTCAAGAACGGAGTATATTGCGAGCATCATTATCCTCTCAGGCCTTTGCATAAGGCCTGATTTGGTTGTGACTCCCACTGCTTCCCCTCTTGCCTTTACATAGCTCATTGCCGCTGTCCCGAGCATTAATGCCAGGATAAGTATTATGCTTAAGTAGTCGGAGATTGAAAGGATAAACTGTCCGTTTCCTTCTGAAAAATTTTTACTTAGAAAATATATTGCGATTCCTATAAAGACAAATGAGTCACTATACCTGTCGCTGCATGAATCGAAAAAAGCTCCTGCTTTTGTCGCTGTCCCTGTTTCCCTGGCGAGCCGTCCGTCGAGCATGTCGAGGGTCCCGCTTATTACGAGCATCCACCCTGCTGCGGAAAAGTAACCTGTTGCGTAAATAGCACCTGTAATAAATGAAAGAAAGATTGAAATAGATGTAATTTTGTTAGGAGTAAAACCGATGAGTTTGAAAAAAGCAAGAAAAGGTATAGTTATCCAGTACCAGAATTCTATCATAAATATACCGATAAAACTTTTATGTAGTCTGGAGAGAGTTTCTTCGGTCCTTTTTCTCCTTTGCCAGGTAAACGCAAAATAGGTGAATAGAAAGACCATACACTCTAAAGTTATGATCAGGGGGAGTAATGAGTAATATATCGATTCACTGTGATTCATGAAATTTAGTCTGCTCCTGATTTATGCTATCTTTATAATATAAAACAGATAAGGGTTAAGGACAAAAAAGTATATACATTGTCAAAAAATTTGTATATTGATAGTTTCTCAGAGAGACACTTAAAGTCAATTATATTTTGGCAGTAAAAAGCTTTTTAGAAAAAGAGCTGTTTTTGGAGTATAAAAGTCAGTAAATCCGGGTAGTGGAACCTTGAAAGAAATTTATTCTAAAATTAATTGCATAATAGTAGTGTATCATCGAGAATTGCCTAAAAATACAGCAGGAATGACTGATGGCAATTAAATTACTCAATGAAGAGATTAAATCAAAAAGGCCGGCGCTGGCTGACTTAACGGGAATGAAGAGGTTTCCTGTCACTGTAATTGCCGAGAATGTAAGGAGCCTGTATAATGTGGGGTCAATTTTCAGAACTTCGGACGGGGCCTTTATAGAAAAATTATGGTTATGCGGATATACAGGTTACCCTCCCCGAAAGGAAATTGATAAAACAGCGCTGGGAAGTGTTGAAAGTGTCCCATGGGAACATGATACTGACACAATTTCGGTTATTAAGAAATTGAAAGGGGAGGGATATAGAATTCTCGCGTTGGAACATACTGATTCAAGCGTAAACTATAATGAAGCTGAGTATGTTTTTCCGCTCTGCCTGCTTCTTGGTAATGAAGTTGACGGCCTTTCCGAAGAAGCGGTGTCTCTCTGTGAACAGTCTGTTGAAATCCCGATGTACGGAATAAAACAGTCACTGAATGTAGCCGTGGCATACGGGATTATG
>CAZVFJ010000206.1:0-6148 GCA_964625825.1 uncultured Leptospirales bacterium
AGATTTGACTTTTGAAAAAATTTATGTTGAAATATTTCATACAGGAATTTATTTTAAATAGTGTAAATAGACCAGAGAGGAGCAGGTGATGAAGAGGCTTTTGGTAGTTCTTATATTCCCTTTAATTATTTCATGCGGAGATTTTGGCGGTGAAAAGCCGGGGCTTGAATTTTTCCAGAAACTTAATATGAAAAAAATTGCCAGTCATGAGCTCTCTGAGGATATTCCCGATTCATCCGCAGCAGCAGGGGAATATGTTTATGTGCCTGTTTATTCCAGCATATATTACAGGGACAGCACAAGGGTATATAACCTTACGGCAACACTGGGTATCCGGAATATAGATACTGTAAATGATATATTTATAAAGGAAATTAACTACAACAACTCGCAGGGTGTCAGTGTAAAAAAATTTCTCAATAATCCTGTCAGGGTAAAACCTCTTGAAACATTCGATCTTGTTATTGCTGAAGATGACACATCCGGCGGTATAGGGGCAAACTTTATAGTTAAATGGGTATCAAAATTTCCTGTGCAGAGCCCGGTTATTGAAACTGTAATGATAAGTATCAGGCAGGGAGTTGGGCTCTCTTTTGTCGAGACCGGCAGGGTGATTAAGAAGGTCAGATAATTGAGTTTATTTTTTCAAGATCAGTTATTTTCCCGAGCATTACAAGCACATCATTCTCTTCCAGAATTTCATTCGGGCTCGGATTGAATTTCATCTCTCCGCTACCCTTCTTTATGAGTACAATAATAACTCCGTAATCTTTTCTGATGTTGCTTTCAACCAGGGTTTTACCGATGTAAGGAGACTGTGGCCTGAGCATTGCCTCCTCTATCCGCAGTCCGAATTTGTCATCCATTGTCGCTATGTCAATGAAATCAACAACAGTAGGGCTCACGAGAAGCTGAGCCATCCTCTGGCCGCCAATAAGGTATGGCGATACAACCTTGGTAGCGCCCGCGCTCTGGAGTTTTTTTTCATTTTTAGGGTCAGATGCTCTTGCCAGTATATACATATCAGAACGGAGCATCCTTGCTGTAAGAGTGATGAATACATTGTCAGCGTCTGACATGACTGCTGTCACAAGGCCTTTTGCTTTCATTATACCAGCCTTAATAAGGGTATTTTCATCGCGTGCGTCAAGAAGCATATAAGGTGTTCCTGAACTCTCGAGATCGGTAATCTGGGCGTCATCATTTTCTATAACGACGAATTTTTCATTGTGTTTTTTCAGCTCTTTTGTTATCAGTTTACCAATTCTTCCGTATCCGCATATTATATAATGGTCTTTGAGTTTAAGAATTTTTTTCTGCACTTTATTTCTCCCGAATTTTTTACTTAATTCTCCCTCAATGAGCATCTTGATAAAGGTACCTGCTGTATAACCTGCTATTGTAATGCCGAATATGATTATGAATACGGTAACTATCCGGCCGACGGGGCTAAGCGGCTGTACTTCGCCGTATCCCACTGTGCTGAGGGTAATAGCTATCATAAAGATAGCATCCGAAAGTGACATTCTTTCACCTATATGATAATAGGTTATTCCAAGAAATGAGACTATGATTAACAGGTATAATGATATGCGTAGTTTCTTCAAATTACATTACCCATTAATTATTTTGTAGATAACAATCCCGGCTGCGACAGAGGCGTTCAGGGAGGAGATGTTTCCCTTCAGCGGAATCGATATAACATAATCGCATTTCTCCTCAGTGAGCCTTCTCATCCCTTTCCCTTCACTACCGATAATAATACATGCGGGGCGGATATCTTTAAGCTTATCCAGTGAAACATTTCCATGATCGCTTGTGCCCGCAATCCAGTAACCGAGATTTTTAAGCTCATCAAGGAACTGGCCTATATTTGTCACGCTGATAGTTTCAATGTAGGCAGTAGCTCCAGCTGATGTTTTTATTACAGTGTCGTTTATCGCGACGGAATTGTCTTTTGTGATTGCAACGGCTCCGCATCCGAGGGCCTCCGCGCTGCGTATGATTGAACCGAGGTTGTGCGGATCTGTAATCTGGTCAAGGAGAATAATTACTCCTTTTTCGGAGGCGATTCTCTGAATCGTGGAACCGGAATCAGCTTTACCGTATTTTTTCGGCGCATAGAGAACAACTCCCTGGTGTACGGATGAAGATGTATAGTTAGAGAAGAATACCTTATCTTCCCGGATTATTTTTATTTTCCTGTTTTTGCATATGCCGAGTATCTCGTCAATTATCTTCCCGTGAGCCGAATCGGATATATGGAGCTCAACTCCTGAATTATCTTTTATTCCTTTGAGATATTCGATTACCGGGTTGCGCCCTGTAATTACTTCTTTATTTTCCATCTTGTACCGTCTTTTGTATCCTCTAGTATAATTCCTTCATCTTTCAGCATGTCCCTGATTTCATCTGAGCGCTTAAAGTCTTTATTTTTTTTTGCCTGAATCCTCTCCTCAATAAGGGAATTAATCCTTTCAGTGTCAATCGCCTCCTCTTCGCCGATGCTGATAAAACCGAACACGGAATCAATCCTGTCTATAGCTTCAAGAATCATCGCGGAGTCTTTCTCTGAAAGTTTTTCCTCTGCGATCAAAGTATTAACCTTAGAAACAAAATCAAAGAAAACTCCAAGCCCGCCTGAGATGTTGAGATCATTATCCATCGCTTCTTTGAAGTTTTCGAAGAGGCCCTTTATCAAAATTTCAGTTTCGGGGCTGGCATTGCCGCTCTTTTTTACGTCTTTAAGACGCACAATGAGGTTGTCGATCCGCTCAAGAGCCTGGTCTGCCTGTTTAATCCCTTCAAGAGTAAAGTTCAGCTGTTTTCTATAATGTGCGGACATCAGCAGGTATCTTATTGAACGGGGAGAGTAACCTTTATTCGTAAGGTCACGCAGTGTGTAGAAATTCCCGGCTGACTTGGACATTTTTGCTCCATCAACAAGGAGGTGCTCGCAGTGTATCCAGTATCGAACAAATTTTTCATTATAGGCAGCTTCGCTCTGGGCGATTTCGTTTTCATGGTGCGGGAAGATCAGGTCAACTCCGCCTGTGTGTATATCAATAGTTGTTCCAAAAATTTTTCTTATCATAGCGGAACACTCGATGTGCCACCCCGGCCTTCCGGGGCCGTATGGTGTTTCCCAGAAAGGTTCATTTTCTTTCGGTGCTTTCCAGAGAGCAAAGTCTCTTACGTCATCCTTGTCGTACTCGTCAGCGTCGTATCTTGCGCCGGCCTTGGTCTCCCTGCTTTCAAGGCATGATAGTTTTCCGTAGCCCTGGAATTTTGCAATGTTAAAATAGAGAGAGCCATCCCTGCCGTAGAGAATCCCCTTTTCATCAATTTTTTTCAGAATGTCAATCATATCATCAATGGATTCCGTGGCTTTCGGATTATGCTCAACGGGCTCAATGTTAAGAGTCTTTAAATCTTCAAAAAATATCTCTGTGTATTTTTCAGTGTATTCTTTCAGACTTACTCCATCTTTTAAAGAACCCGCAATTGTCTTATCGTCAACGTCAGTGATGTTCATGGCGTGATTTACTTTATAACCGCTGAATTTCAGATAGCGCCTGAGGAGGTCGTTGAACATGAAAGTCCTGAAATTTCCAATATGGGCAAAGCTGTACACTGTCGGACCACAGGAGTAGATTGTCACAGGGGAATATTCGCTTATATTTTTTTTGACCCTGCCGCCGGGAATAAGCTCTTCTATTTTATGAGTCAGGGTGTTGTATATTTTAAGTGTCATTTAGGCCTCCGGGAGGAATTAACCGCTATCAGAAAATTTCTTTCGGAGCGGGATAATGTCAAACATTTTTCATAAGGTAGAACTATTCAGAGTCATTGGGGAGCATCTCTACTTCTTCGACTTCTTCGTATTCAGAGACAACGTCTTTTTCGGTTTCCTGTTCAGCAACTCCGGGGAGAGTTATACTGATAGTATCAATATTATCAGGATTGGCATTCAGATAAGAAAGGAGCTGGTGAAGCTTTCTTATATATTCAATAAGCTCCTTCAGCTTCTTATTCTTTTTTTCAATTGTTCTGGCGTTCTCGGACATGTACTTTTTGATCAGGACAGTCTGTTTCTGTAGTCTTTTTTGAAGTTCGATAGCGGCTTCATAGAATTCCCGGTCAACTTTCTGAAAATCAATTCTTGCAAGTACAACTTCATCTTTTTCGCGTTCTTTTTCAATGTCACTGATTATTTCATTAAGTTCGCGCATGGAAAAGAGGTCATCCGTGGATGTCTGAACCCATTTTTTCCCTGTGTCGTCTATGAATTCTTTTATATCCGGTATAATTATTTTTTTTTCTTTTTTCATCGTTTTATTATTTGAATAATAGAATGCCGGGTAACCGGTTCCATCCTTTCAGTTTCCGCCAATCACAGGGAGTTACAGCTCTTTTTATTTATCGGTTAAATATGAACAAAATGAGAGAATAATTGTTTTTTGATTCTTTTATTTTAAAGAATCAAAAATTTTTCGCACTAATTTATGGATAAAAATATGACCGACCATTCTAGTTTAATGCACTTTGTTGCTAATATGAAATGTAACTAAGAAAATTTTGCATTTAATATGGGTATTAGAAAGCTTTTAGAGATTAAAAATTAGGTTTATGTAAAATTTTTTGATAAAAAATTTTACAATTAGTACGATTTTTTAAAAAAAATATTTGACAATCTTGATAGGGGATGTTTATTAAAATAGTAAAGTTTTTTGGCGGTTTATGTTTCCTGAATGCCGACTTAGTATTTTGAGTTAACATTTTTGCTTCCTCTTTATCTCCCCCTGCTACTGATAAAAGCAGGGGGATTCTTTTTTTATACTGCATCTCTACATTTATCTAATTTAATTGACATCATTGCAGCCTTGAAAATTATTAAAAGTTATGCGTAAAATCGTATATTGGTTTATTTATCGCATGAAATATTTTAAAAAATTTTATTATAACCATGTTAGTTTGAGAAAATGAAAATTACCAGAACATATATACCGGACTTCGTAATTGACGAGCTTAAAAGTGCCGGGAGACTTTTCCCGGATTTTCCCCTATCCTCTGTAACCACCTATAAAACTGGTGGTAACACGGATTTTCTATTCGAACCGCATAATGAAGCATCAGCCCTATCCGCTGTTGCCCTTCTTCAGTCAAATAATGTCGAATTTCATGTAATAGGGGGAGGCTCAAATCTCCTTGTAAGCGATTCAGGACTTCGCGGGGTAGTTATAAGGTTTTCTGATGAAGGGGCCTGTGCTGAGTGCAATAATGGTTTAGTTTATGCATCCTCCTCCGTAAGTAAAGAGAGATTTATCTCTGATGTGATTGAGAAAGGTTTCGGAGGAGTGGAGTTCATGGCCGGTATCCCGGGTTCAATCGGCGGGGGCATATATATGAATGCCGGGACTTTTATGGGATGCTTCAGTGACATACTCAGAAAAATAAGAGTATCTGATTATTATGGAAATATAAGTGAAATTGATGTAACCTGCGAATCATCCGGATACAGGCATATGGAAATTCCTGAGAGGAGTATAATTCTCGGCGGGATTTTTTCTTTTCCTGAAGCGGAAAATTCTGAATCAGTTAAAGCCAGAGTTGATGAGATAATCGCTGACAGATGGAAAAAACATCCGATGGAATTTCCTTCCGCCGGTTCTGTCTTTAAAAATCCGGAAGGGCATTCATCCTGGAAGCTTATAAATGATAGCGGGCTTAAAGGGTTTTCCATAGGCGGAGCAATGGTCTCTGAAAAGCATACAAATTTCATAATAAATACAGGGAACGCGCAATCATCCGATATTTACAGGTTGATACAGCATATTCAGGAAACCGTTTATCTCCGTTTCTCAGTAAAACTTGAAACGGAGATCAGGATTATGGGGAAGTTCCGGTAGAATGAATAATATAAGAAAGCTTTCTTCTATAGATTTCTGTGCGATAGATCTGGAGACAACCGGGGTAAATCCGGCATTTAATAAAATTGTTGAGATAGGGGCTGTCCGATTCAGGATAGGTGGCTACACTGAAGAATTTCATACTCTTGTTAATCCCTGCGTAACCATTCCGGAGAATGTAATAAAAATTCATGGAATAACAGACAATATGGTGGCTACTGCACCTGTAATTGAGGATA
>CAZVFJ010000207.1:0-6108 GCA_964625825.1 uncultured Leptospirales bacterium
TCTAACGAAATGCTTGCCCGGAAGAGTTCCGATATGCGGGGAATTTGACGCTTACTTAGGATGTGTATAAAGCACCTCATCAACATCTCTCGGATAAACATTAAATCCGCTCCTGATTATCATGTCCTTCTTCCTGTCCACGATAAAGATATACCCGTCCTCATCCATATATCCGATATCCCCTGTGAGAAGGAAGCCGTCTTTAGTAAAAACGTTCGCAGTCTCGGCAGGATTGTTCCAGTACTCTTTCATTATCTGCGGACCTTTCGCAATTATTTCACCGGATTCACCAAGCGGCATTTCTTTACTGCTGTCATCAACATCCACGATTTTTATTATTGTATTCGGGACAGGCACACCGACGCTGCCGATTTTAGGCCTGTTAACAGGATTTATTGTTATAATATTCGTGGTTTCAGAACTGCCGTAACCCTCCATTACAGCTGCTCCTGAGATCTCCTTCAGCTTTTTAATCGATTCGACCGGAAGAGGAGCTGAACCGCAGAAGAATCCCTTAATATTTTTAAGTTTAGAATTCGCGATATCCGGGTGAAGTATCATCGCATTTACAAGACGCGGTATAGTGCACCATACTGTAGGTTCATGCTTATTGATATTCTCGAGGACCAGATCCACATCAGGCTGCGGGACAAGTATAATTGAACCCGCACCGAGAAGCGTCATGTTTACATTTGTATTCCATCCATAAACATGAAACAGTGGTATTACGCAGAGATTTTTCATTTCACTGATATCAATGGCCGCGCCTACCCAGTAACCGTGCTGGGCGCACATGGCAAGTATATTCCTGTTCGAAAGGCAGCAGCCTTTGGAAACACCGGTTGTCCCTCCGGTATATTGCAGCATTGCTATATCATCAGCCTTTATGTCCACTGCGGGTTCTTCATCTTTGCCCTCTTTTGCAAGCGTATCAAAATCATAGCAGTTCTCACCGCCTTTTACTTCTGGAGCGCCCTGCGGATTAACAATAATTACTTTTTCGAGACAACACTCCGGGTCCTTCTGAAGTTCAAAAGCTTTCTGAGCAAACAATGAAAGAACAATACATATTTTAGCTGAACAGTCATTGATCTGCTGTTTAAGCTCAGGAACAGTATAAAGAGGATTGAGCCCGACATTGATTGTCCCTGCTTTGTATCCTGCCTGGATTGCAATAACATGCTGTGGGATATTCGGCATCAGAAATACAATTCTGTCCCCTTTAAGAGCGCCAAGCTTATCACTTACAGCATTAGCAAACTTTCTTGATAAAGTATTGACCATTCCATAAGAGAGTTTAACATCCCTGAAATAAAGATAAGTTTTATCCGGGTCCTTTTTTACGTTCCTCAGGAACCAGTCCCTTACTGCTTCTTCAGTTACCGTTATACTTTTCGGCATGGACTCATCATAAAATTTAAGCCAGAAATTACTTTCGTAGACAGACATATTTTGCTCCTCCTTTTCATTAAAAATTTTTCTCCTGAAGCAACAGGAAAATTTGTTGTAAAAAATGATGTTGACTTTGAGTGAGATTCTAGCAGATTAAAAATAATAATTCATTCATATATATATAATAATGTTTTAATTCTTAAAAAATTTAATAAAATCTGTATTCTCATTTTGAATCTTAATAAAAAATAACGACGGTATTAATAAATATGAATGATCTCATAAATGTTATACTATTTTACGGTTTTTTCCTGGGTATAACACTTGCTGCAGGAAACCTTGCTTTAAAAAAAGAGAACAAAAAAAATGACATCTATACACTATCATTATTCCTCATGGGATTGTGTATGCTCCAGATTGCCCTGTATTCAACAAGGATGGTCAGCGGTTATGAGTATCTCAGCACTGCGCTCCTCCCGATTTCATATACAGCCGCGACAATGCAATATGTCAGGTACAACATGCTCGTTACAGATGATTCTGAAGCAGCTAAAAAAAATTTTAAAAGCTGCTATCCCGCTATTGCAGTGCTTGTATTAGTATTAATACCGGCATTCCATAGCGGAATTGATTATAATAAAGATCTGCTCAGGTTCAATCCCATTCTCTCCGGGGACTTCGGAAGTCTGCCGCTGTACTATAAAATTCTCATGCTGCTATATCCCGCAATGCACTTCTACCACGTGTTTCTTCTCTGTATTCCTCTGACAAAAACATTCTTTATATGGAGCAGTGAAAATTCAGAACATAGGCTCACCAGTTCAAAGGCATCCTATCTTTCAGCAGCGTCTATCTGCTTCTCATCTTTTTTAATAGCAATAGGCTGTTTATTTTCCCTGACCATTGTAAAAATCGGCCTTTTCCTCGGCAGCAATTCAATGCTTCTCACATTCCTCTTTGCAAGGAGAGAACCTGAATTCAGAATGAACCTTCATGAGGAGGTAAAGAATTACGGCTATATAAAATCAAAGATTAAAGGCCTCGATGTTAAAAATATAATAGGCAGGATGGAAGCCGCGATGAAACAGGAGAGAGCTTACGCCGTAGAAGGTATTACAATAAAAAGTATGGCCGCTGAACTGGAAATAACAGTACACCAGCTCTCCGAAATACTTAACCGGTATACGGGTAAAAACTTTAATTCATATATAAACTGCTACAGGATAGAAGAAGCAAAAAGACTCCTTATAGAACAGCCTGATATGAGTATAATAGATATAGCAGGCGAAGTGGGATTCAGTTCTTCATCAATGTTCAGCACAATATTCTCAAAAAATGAGGGGGTATCTCCACGGGATTTTCGTAAAAAAGAATTAAAGTTGTAGTAACCTAATTTATAAATCTATTCATCTCCAGCTTAATCACATCAGTCATCAGCAGATATTAAACTTTATCGATCCCGCTTTTTATGCATATCTGCCTGAACCGGCAGTCATATTTTTATTTTTATACAGTAATAAAATTTTACAAAAGTTTTTATAATCAATTCTTTCATAAATATTTATGATTAATGTAGTTGACATTTTATAACTTAAACTTAAAGTTAACTTTAAGTTTAAGTTATAAAATCCGGCTTATTAAGATACAAAATGGAGGGTACATCATGTTCGATTTTGTCATGACAGATGAGCAGATCAGGCTGAGAGATGAAGCGAGAGCTTTTACAAAATGGGTTCCGCGCGAGATGATCCTTGCAATGGATGCGGAGGAGATACAGTTTCCCAGGGAGTACCTGCAGGAGTGTGGAAAAAGAAATCTTCTGGGAATAAGGCTCCCGAAAGAGTATGGCGGAAGGGGTCTTGGATGGGTCGATGATGTCCTTGTTGCGGAGGAAATCGGCGTAGCCAGTTATTCTCTTGCCTGTATATGGGGAGTCGGGGCTGACATAGTCTGCGAGGCAATAGTAAAATTCGGAAGTGAAGAGCTGAAGCAGGAAGTCGTAGTGCCGCTGCTCAGAGGCGACACGTTCGCGGCAGAGTGCCTCACAGAGCCACGCGGCGGTTCTGACTTCTTCGGAGCTACTACAAAAGCAAGGAAGGACGGAAGTGACTGGATAATAAGCGGACAGAAGAGATTCATTGTAGGCGCAGAGGGTGCTGACTGGTTCATGGTATATGCTGTTACTGATCCCGGCGCTCCTCCTCACAAGAGAATGACATGCTTTATAGTACCAAGAACTAAAGGTGTTGAATCAAGATATATATACGGACTAATGGGTGTCCGCGGCGGCGGTGCGGGGAGGCTCCTGCTCGATGAGGTACGCGTACCAGAGAGATATGCACTCAATGGTATTAATAACGGCTTTGATGTATTTATGGCAAACATGATACCTGAAAGGCTCGGAACAGCTGCAATGACAATCGGCTCAGTACGCCCTGCTCTTGAAATAGCAACTTCATATACATCACGAAGAAAGGCTTTCGGCCAGATAATAAAGGATTTCCAGGCCGTGGGATTCAAGGTAGCTGACTGCGCGATGACAATGGATGCCATGAGGGGCATGGCCTATACCACGGCGCTTGCCATAGACTCCGGGAAGACATCAGCCGGGAGGATAAGGAGGATGGTTTCCCAGACTAAAAAATTCATCACCGAAGGTTCATGGCAGGTTGTTAACAACTGCATGCAGGTAATGGGTGGCATAGGCTATACTAATGTTTTTCCGATCGAAAGAATACTCCGTGATATACGCCTCTCCATGATATGGGTAGGAACGAATGAAATCATGCAGCAGATCATCCAGACAGAGTGGTACAAAGAGCATGAACGCAGTATGAAGAATAATGCCACAAGGGATGTTGAGCTTGATGCTGTCTCTGCCCATGAGACAGATGAGAAAGTATACGAGTAATTAAAGGAGAATAAACATGGCTCTTATAGTAAACAGAAGAGATCAGGACTTTGTTCTTTATGAAATGCTTGGTATAGATTCACTTTTTAAGACAGAAAGATTCGGTGAATTTTCCAGAGATTCCTTCGACATGACACTGGACATGGCACAGAAACTCGGGGAGAAGGAGGTACTCCCGAGATTAATGGAGGCCGACAGAGAGGGGGCGTCGCTCATAAATGGCGAAGTAAAAGTGCCTAAGTGCTATCATGATCTGCAAAAGGTAATGACTGAAGGTGGATGGTTTACCATAAGCACCCCGCAGGAAATCGGAGGGCAGGGACTCCCTTACGTAATTGAGGTAGCTTCGCAGGAAAATTTTCTATGTCATATGGCATACTTCATGTATTCAGGCGGAGCTGTAGGCGCGTCACACCTTATACGCGATTTCGGAACAGAAGAACAGAAAAAAAAATATATGTACGGCATGCTTGAATGCAGGTACGGCGGCACAATGGCTCTTACCGAACCTGACGCCGGCTCTGACGTAGGGTCCCTGAAGACAAAGGCATACAGGCAGCCCGACGGAACATTTAAAATCAAAGGGCAGAAAATATTTATATCCGGCGGCGACTGCGACATGTTTAAGAACATTGTCCACCCGATACTGGCGCGAATTGAGGGAGATCCTCAGGGCACAGGCGGAGTTTCGATCTTCCTTGTTCCGAAATACCTTGTTAACGATGACGGCACCCCGGGCAGAAGGAACGACTACACGATCACAGGTATTGAACACAAGATGGGGCTTATGGGTAACGCCACATGCGCGATGAGCTTCGGTGACAACGACAACTGTTACGCCGAACTTCTCGGCAACGAGCGCCAGGGTATGAAGATCATGTTCAACATGATGATTGAAGAACGTATAAATATGGGAATCCAGGGTTTAAGTACCGGTTCAGCGGCTTATCATCATGCGCTTGCCTACGCCAAAGACCGGGTACAGGGAAAGTCGCTCCTTTCAATGATGAATCCGGACGCTCCATCAGTAACTATTATCAATCACCCTGACGTGCGCAGGATGCTCCTCTGGATGAAGTCACATGTTGAGGCCCTGCGGGCAATGGTATTTTTCTGCGCATATGCAATCGACATAAAAAAATCAATGACCGGCGAAGAAGCTGACAAATGGCACGGGATAATGGAATTCATGGTCCCGGTACTCAAGGCTTACGGTACAGACACCGGTTTCAGGATCACAGAAACAGCCATGCAGATATATGGAGGTTACGGCTACTGCAAGGATTACCCCGTGGAACAATTTCTCCGTGACATGAAAATCGGTTCGATCTACGAAGGGACAAACGGGATACAGTCTATGGACCTTGTTCTCCGTAAGCTGAACCAGGATGGTGGAAAGAACTTTGGCAATCTTTTGAAAGAGATGAATTCCACGCTGGAAAAATTCAGTTCGTCAGAGAATCTGAAAAAGTTAAGCGGAAAAATGTCCGATGCGCTTAAAACCCTTGCCGGTACCGCGGAATTTTTCACCGAATGCACGAAAGAAAAAAAATTCATGGTACCTGTGGTGAACTGTTACCCGTTTCTTACCCTCACCGGAAATGTCATGGCGGCGTGGTTCCTGTACTGGCAGGCCGGTCTTGCTGACAGGAAACTTTCAGAACTCACGGCTGCCGATTTTACCAAGTGGAAGAGTGATAGGGTTTCTCCCAAAGGGAAAGAGAAGCCAATAACGGCGAAGTCAGCGAAACGACTGCTGTCCCCCATTCAGCATATGTTCGAAGTGGCGATGACCGATTGGGATA
>CAZVFJ010000208.1:0-1395 GCA_964625825.1 uncultured Leptospirales bacterium
CAATGATAGAGTGGCTAACACTGTTATCACTCAGATCGGCTACTCCATTAACTACAGGAGTATGCAGCTTACTATCCCATGCGCATCCCGCTGATACAATTATACAGATAAAAATGACAAGGGAAGTTGCAAGGTACTTACGGGCATTCATTGACTTGCTGACCTTTCTCACTGGTATAATTTTCTAGAATAAATCTAATGCATTTCAGTATTTATTCCTTACATTATTTCAGGTAAAAAATGCTTTATTACCCCCGCCGCTAAAGGCGGCGGTGGTATATAATTCTTAATTTTACACTAAAAAAAATTTAAAAATTATTACTGAATGCATTTACTAAGTCATTCAAAAAAACTCACTATTTTAATCAAGAGATAAATGATATTTATACACTCCATGACTGCATGACTGTATAATGCCAAACTCTATTTTATTATAGACATATGATTCCTGAATTTTAAAATAGTTTAAAACATTTTTATTGAGAGGACCTTGCCATGCCCGTTATCACAGTAGATAAAACAAAGTGCAATAAAGACAGACTCTGCGTGATGGAATGCCCCATGCAGATAATAATGATGAAAAAAGATGCCGAAGTTCCGGAATCATCTCCATATGCTGATGCCATATGTATAAATTGCGGCCATTGCGTGGCAGTATGCCCCACAGGTGCTCTAAGTCTCAATACAATGAAAGCGGAAGAATGTGAAAGGATAGAAGAGAACTGGAATCCAGGTGTTGACGTTATAGAAAATTATCTAAAGGCGAGAAGGTCAATCCGCAGGTTCAAGAAAGACGCAGTAGAAAAAGAGAAACTAGAAAGACTGATGAAAATAACAGCCTTTGCTCCGTCAGGCCATAATTCACGCCCGGTGGAATGGATCATTTTTTCAGACAGAGATAAGATAAAAGCCCTTGCTACACATGTAATCAACTGGATGAATTCGATGAAAGAGAGCGCGCCTGAAGTGGCCAAAGCTATGCATTTTGATATGATAACAAAAGCATGGGACGCTGGAATTGATGTTGTTACCTACAATTGCCCGGCTTTACTAATTGCACACGGGAAAAAAGCGAATCCGAATACAGGCCCGGGATGCACAATCGCTCTTGCTCATTTTGAAATAGCGGCACCATCTATGGGGCTCGGCTGCTGCTGGGGTGGATTTTTCACATGGTGCGCAATGGTTTACGCTCCTCTAAAAGAGGCTCTACACATACCTGACGGAAATGTAGTTCAGGGCAGTATGCTTGCGGGATACCCTCTCTTTAAATACCACCGCGCTCCTAAAAGAGATTCAGTGATCGAATGGCGCTGATAAATCATATTGAATAAAAAAGAGAAGGTTACCCGCCTTCTCTTTTTTTTATATCTATTGTGGTATTTTTCCCATCTT
>CAZVFJ010000208.1:1405-6029 GCA_964625825.1 uncultured Leptospirales bacterium
CATTATCCCAGAAGGGCGAAATATTGAGGAGTGTATCAATAACCCCCGGTAGTTCTTCAAGTGTATAATCTATTTCATCTTCAGTAGTATATCTGCTGAGACTGAATCTCACCGAACCATGAATCTTGGAAAACGGAAGATTCATTGCCCTGAGTACAGGCGACGGTTCAAGAGAACCGCTTGAGCAGGCTGAACCAGTAGAAACATAAATCCCCTTCCTGTCAAGATAGAGAAGTATCGATTCACCTTCAATAAACTCAAATGACACATTCAGCGTGTTAGGCGTTCTTTTATCAATCGCACCGTTCAGTGTTGATGTTTTTATATTTGATAAAATCCCATTCTGAAGTTTATCACGTAGAGCAGCCACCTTCGGCATATCTATCAGATGAGCCATAGCCATTTCTGCTGCTTTACCCATACCAACTATTCCGGGAATGTTTTCTGTACCGGGGCGCCTCCCCTTTTCCTGGTGCCCTCCAAAAAGCAAAGGCCTCATCCTTGTCCCTTTACGGACATATAGCGCTCCGACGCCTTTAGGGCCATGAAATTTATGAGCTGAAATCGAATAGAGATCACAGTTAAGTTTATTAACATCAACCGGAATCTTACCCGCAGCCTGCACTCCATCTATATGGAAAGGGATACCTCTCTCCTTCAAAAAAGCCCCTATTTCCTCAACAGGATTTATAACTCCTGTTTCATTGTTAGCATGCATTATTGAAACAACTGCGGTTTCATCATCCACCGCGTTTTTTAAAAAATCTATATCTACGATACCATCTCTCTTCACAGGAACATAAGTTACCCTGTAACCCTCTTTCTCAAGCTGACCGCACACATTCAATACAGCCGGATGTTCAGTAGTAGAAGTTATTACATGCTTCTTATCTTTATAATAGGAGGTTATTCCCCTTATGGCGAGATTATCACTCTCTGTAGCACAGCCGGTAAGAGTGATTTCAAAATCGTGCTCAGCGCCAAGGAGACGCGCCACCTGGTTACGGGCATTCTCCAGATCCTTCGCAACACGACCTCCGAAGGAATGCATGCTTGATGCATTGCCGTATTTATCCTTATAAAATGGAAGCATCGCCTCAAGAACTTCCGGAGCCACCATTGTTGTTGCATTGTTATCCAGGTAAACGTGTCTTTCCATTGTTAACCTACACACGTTTAATCTTTATTGATTTAGAAACATTATTGCGAAGTTCTTCCTGGACAAAATTTTCAAGGGTAATCTGCGCTGTCATGCATGAGGAGCATGTCCCTCGCAGCCTTACCATAACCTCATCACCATTAATATCAACAAGTTCAATATCACCCCCATCCCTCCTGAGCCCGGGCCTTACGACATTGTTAATAACCTCTTCTATCTTTTTCATCTTCTGAAGATTAGTCATAGGTGTTTCAGAATCCGAGGGACCTTTCATTGCGCATCTTCCCTTCTCCTCTTCAATGATGTCTTCAATTTTAGGGATACATGTTCCGCAGACAGTACCGGCACCAGTGAGTTCCATCATGTCATCTATATTTGTTACACCCTTTTCATGCACAGCCTTCCTGATCTCATCATCCGTTATATTCATACAGTGACATATGATCTCTCCATGAGGTTCATCTTCAATGGGAGGCTTCTCTCCGCGAAAATCGGCTATAGCATTTGTAAGAGCCTCGGACCCCATTACAGAACAGTGTATCTTCTGCTCCGGGAGTCCTCCAAGAAATTCAACTATATCTTTATTGGTAATCCTTTCCGCTTCTTCAATGGTTTTACCTTTAATCATCTCTGTGAGAGCCGACGATGAAGCAATAGCGCTGCCGCAGCCGAAAGTTTCAAATTTGGCATCTGTAATTATTCCATTATCAACTTTTATATATAGAGTGAGAGCATCTCCGCAGACAACACTCCCCACATGACCTACACCGTCAGCATTCTCTATCTTCCCGACATTAATCGGATTGGTATATAACTCTTTTACCTTTTCAGTATATTCCCACATATTGTTTCCCCGATCTTTTTAATCTGCACTAATAAATATTACAGTTTCTACAGATAATAAATATAACAACTATGTCAAGATATTGTTACATTAAATAAAAAAATACTTTTAATCTATTATAAGACATCCTTTGCGTTATAAACTAAAATACCTGTTTCAAAAATTATTTACTAATCCATAAAAAACATTAAATCAGTCGATATAGTCCTTTTTTAATTATTAAAGATAAATTATAGCATAAAAGCATAATTAAGATTCCGCCCCAGATCTCCGTTCCGGTGTGAATAAAACTCTCCAGGATTCATTTTGTTACATATGCGTGAATTAAATATTCTTGCTTCAGAAATTCCTTCCCGTTTAAGGGATTTTTCCACGCGCTGCCAAAGGTTCAGATAGAGCCTGCCATTTCTCTCCTCCGAATCTTCGGGAAAATGTTTTGCCACATCCATATTGACTTCATACGACTCCGGCCCGATAGATGGAAATATAAAGGCATGTATGTTCTTCGGATTTGAGCCGTAAATTCTGACAATATCACTTACGCATCTCCCTGTAATATCGAGGAGTGTCCCTTTCCATCCGGAGTGAACCGCCCCCAGCACTTTTTCAACGGGGTCATATATAAATACCGGCACACAATCTGCTGTCCTTATTACGAGGCAAATTCCGGGAAGAGCTGTTATTAAACCATCTGCCTCTGCGACAGCAACCTGGTCTTCTGACGGTTCTGAAACAACATGAACTATTGAATCACTGTGAACCTGTTCCAGCATTATAATCTTTTTTGAATCTATTCCAGTAATTTTTTCAAGAAGCACTTTCTCCGCACTCCTCACCTCTCCACGGGAAGCATTATAATCTGAACTATTAATAGCACGTCCTACTACACCCGCGACAAAATCAGCAGGACCTCCGGATATAACATAACCACCTGATTTATTTCTGCTTAATTTACACATTAAAACCGGCTCCATGAATAAAAATTCGCCTGCCTGATAAATTATCAAGAATTTTTTTATAAGATTTAATAAAGGTAATTACTATTCCTTACCTTTATTAAGAAGTTTTATAAATAGACGGGCAAGACGTTTCATATGGTCAACACCTTCCTCCCTTGTCCTTCCAGGATATTTACCGAATGTAAAAACAATTCCATTTAACACCGAAAATATAAGGTGAGTTACAGCCCTGATATCAGGTATATCCGTCTCTTTAACAAGTATCCTGTCAAAAATACTGAAGAGCTCACGCGAGATAGCCTTGAGTTCATCAATTGAATCCTGTGTCCTGAATTTGCCATCCATTACGCAGTGCTGAACAATACGCATATAGTCGTAATTATCTATCATTTCTTCCATATATCGTACAGCAACTTTATCCAGGGTATCATTACCAGAATTGAGCATTTCATTCATAATATCTACTGCACGCTGAAATCCCCTGAGAGAGACTGCCACATAAAGGCTCTCCTTGTCAGGAAAATATGTATAAATTGAACCTGGAGAAATGCCCACCTCACGAGCGAGCTCCCTCATATTAACATCATCAAATGATTTTTCTGAAAAAACCTTTTCTGCCACATCAAGGATCAGGTTCTTTTTCTGGATTTTTTCCTGTTCCTTCAAATCCATAAATCTGTTTATTTCCGTCATATTGCTCCATGTGATAATTTTCTACATCATTAGCATCTCCAATTTAAGCCTTTACCCTTTAATTATAGCAAGAGAAAAATCAAATTTTATAAATTCAATTTATTTTACTGAATTATATTTGACTATTTAAACATTATTTATTATACTAAACATTGTTCATGCTAAAAGACAGTGTTTAACGGGGGCACTATGAAAATACACAAAATCAAGGGGTATATAACTACAATATTTATTGCGGAATATGAAGACTCCCTTCTGCTTCTTGACGGAGGCTCACCTGCTGATGTTGAATTAATTGAAAATTTCTGCAATAAAGAGCTCAAAAAACCTGTTTCTGATATTAAACTCGCAGTTGTAACTCATATGCACCCTGATCATTCAGGAGCTGCCCCGATTCTCCGCAAAAAATACGGGACAAAAATTGCCGCATATAAAAATATAGACGAATGGTATTCGGGACCTACCGGCTGGTTCCAGCATAAGCTGGACTGTATAATGGCACAGATAGTTGCCGTCAGGCAGAAGACAAAAATCAGAAAAGTATTCAGCAGGAGAATTACACGCCCGGACTTTCTGGTTGACCATGATGACCTCCTCCCCTATTTTCCTGACTGGAAAATAGTCTATACTCCGGGGCATACCAGCCACGACATAGCCCTGTTTAACAACAACCGTAAAATCCTATACTGTGGGGACAGTGTAATTGAAGTGAAGGGACGATTCTATCTGCCGCTACCGGTGATTTTCAGAAGGAAAATGCATGAATCGTACAGAAGGCTTGGGGATCTGGGGGCAAGGGAGATCCTCCTCCCTCACGGGAACTGTATTACAACAGACAGCAGTAAAGAAATTTTTGATAAAATGGAGATGCTGCTGCAGGAACCTCCAAACAGGATCAGGCGAAGGGTGCACTACTTTTCGATATGGTCCCCTGCGATCTGGAAACCAACTATAAGGAAGATTCTTTTT
>CAZVFJ010000209.1:0-6012 GCA_964625825.1 uncultured Leptospirales bacterium
GCTGCCGCCTGGCCTCCCCCCATTATGCACCCGGCGTCAGCGGGCAGAAGCCCCCCGTTGCCGTATTATTCGTCATCCCGAACCATATTTTACTGTCATCCTGAACCCTGTGCCGGACCTGATCCGGCATTGTTTCAGGATTCGCGTCCGTTTCAGGATCCCGCGCGTACCCCTCCACCAACAATGTCATCCTGAACTTGTTTCAGGATCCTGAGCGTATCCATCCACCAACAATGTCATCCTGAACTTGTTTCAGGATCCCGCGCGTACCCCTCTCCCGCTCGAATCAGTTCAATGTCCAGAGGGAATAGTTGAGATACGCGGCGAAGCTCACCCACAAAAGGTACGGGACCAGGAGCCAGGCCGCGGGCTTCGAGATTCGGGCGAACGCCCGAACGGTGAGCAGGATCGAAATCCACAGGACGACGATCTCCCCGAACGCCGCGCCCGGAGCGCGCAGACCGAAGAAGATCACCGACCACAGGAAATTGAGGAGCAGACTGACACCGAACACGCCCAGCGCACTCCGCACTTCCCTGCGCTCCAGCCCCTTTTCCCACACCAGGAAGACCGCCCCGCCCATGAGCGCGTAGAGCAGAGTCCAGACCGGCGCGAACACCCAGCTCGGGGGCGCCAGCTCCGGCTTTATGAGGCCGGCGTACCAACCGGGGATGGCCGGCGCCGTGAACACCGCCCCCGCGATCCCGGCCAGCTCGCAGGCCAGGATGGAGACGGCCAATTTCGAACTTTTATTCATATGTGTAACGCTAAGGATAAGATATTTTTTCCTTTTCGTTGCCGATGATTACACTTAAAATACCACGGATACGGAATATCAACAAATAGCCCCCCCCCGCCGAAACATTAGCCATGATTAAGTAATGATAGGCTCCGTTCGAATCCCTATCCAAACGAATAAAAAACAAGCCCCGAATGGGACTTATTTTTTTAGCTCGCCTGGCGGGACAGCTTTCGAACCTTTGAATGGGAAAAGGCAATGCCGGTGCCAGAACTTGCAATAGAAGATATAAGAAGTATATAGACTCCTATACATTAAGAAAATCATCATTTAAGAATTCTTTTATGAGATTCTCTTTCCCGGATTGTGTTAGGCTTGAATCAATATGAAGAACATAAAATGCCAGACCTTCAAATATACACCTAAAAAGATTGATTTGCTCTTGAATCTTTCTATTGTCTAATAACTTTTTTGCCCCTGAATCACTTTCTCCGTCATCACTATATAGTGTACTTATTGAATGCCCATGTAAAAGCTTATTCCTCGGTTCAGCAAATATTCTTAAATATTTAATAACTCTATGATGTTTATCCGCTTCGTCTACCCTTCCCTTGAAATCATAATGATAATTATATATAAACAAGATAGTCTTATTTATAAAACTAATCCTATCAACGTTTTCTGCAATCTCCAATTTGCTAATAGATTTATGAATCTGCAATAATGTTAAATTTCTGAACAAAGCATTCAGGCTTACCTCCATGACAATGTGTAAGCTGATATAAAAATCAATTAAATCTTCATCGCTAGATAAACCTTTTGATAATAATTTAATACATTTTTGCTTATTGGATATAATCAAATATTCGGATTCAGTTCGCGCCTGAATACTTTCTAGCATATTTTTTACTTAGTAATTTAATATTTTTTCTTAGCCAATTTGATTAAGGAAGAAAATATCTCCATCTTCTCCATGATTTCATCAAAAGTAATAATCTCAACACCATACAAATTTGCACGGAATATTTCAAAGCTTCTTTTACCATTTTCTGGAAGATCCTTAATCGTACCAGCGATTATAAGACATTTAGGGCTAAAAGATTCAAATTGATTAGCTTCATTAGCCTTACACTTTAATGTATAGAAATCATTAAGAATGTTTTGTCTCTGATCCAATACTTGGTTTACAGCGCCTGAGAGTTCCTCAGATAAAGAATATACATCACTTCCCCTATATGGTTTTCGAGACAATAATTCCGTTTTATGAGTTTTAAGCTCGACAATTGCTAAGTTATTAGTTAAATTATTTTTATATAAAAAATCCGTCACCTTGCCGTTTGTATTAAAGATTTCCTTTCCTCCAACATAAGCCTGATCGGCAAATAATAAAGCTGGCAGCGAAAATAGATTAGAAATAATCCATGTATTATCTTTAAAAAATTGCTGCCATTTTTTTTCAAATCCACCCGAAACGGTCTTTAAATTAAAGATTTTTTTGAAATCCCCGATTCCATCCTCTAGAAACCTTTTTTCTATCTTCTCCTTAGTTGCTAATACTATCTTCTTAGATTCTACTGACTGATCAGCTGTTTTAGAAATTACTAATTCAAGCATAGCATCATAATCATCTTTAGAGATTGCTCCACTCTCTCCAACTTGATCTTTAATGATTGAGTATATTAATCCTTTGATATACTTCTGTTTGCTATCCTTAAATTTTTTTGGCAGATACTGACTGAGGTGTTTAGCAACTAATAGTTCTTTTTGACTACTCTGAACTTTTAAAAGGCTATCCATTTTGGGATAGAACTTATTTAAATCCTCATAACTAAGATACACAGTTCTATTTTTTAATAAAATTTTTCCCTTAGGCCTTACTACAACCCTTGATACTTCATATTTTGATTCAATAGCGTAAAGTATTGGACTTAATATTCTCGTAAAACCATATCCTTTTTGCCACGCCTTTATAAAACCACGCGGTAAAGGATCCTGAATTTTTTGATAGGTAATCTGGGTTATCTTTTTATACTTCTGACTACCATCTATTCGATTGAATGGATAATGAACAACCTTTTTATCCTTTAAATATATTTCACGTGATTTAATTTTTATTTTCTGTTGCTCGTCAATAAAGAAATACGTTTCTTTATCTTCTGTTCTACTATCTAAATATTCCTCACGTCTATTTTTCTTTTGAGACATATATTAAACTTACTAGTTATCTCTTTCAAAGTCTGTTAATATTTTTAAATACTTAGTTTGTAAATCATTGCTTATCTGAGGATGATTCAAGGAATCAATCTTTCCTCTATTTTTAATAACCTTATTAATTTCATCAAAATAAAAACCATCTAGAGTGGCAATAAAAAGATAAGATGGATTCCACGATTGACTCATTTTCTGGGCATATTTTAATACATAAGTATAATTGATCGTACGTTGATATTTCACTTCAATAAGCCTGACTTCTTTTGTCTTTCGATTAATGACGGCAAAGTCTGGAGCAGTCCTCAAAGTTTCGATTGTTATATTATTTTCATCGCATCCTTGCTGTACTAGTTCAGGGATGATTTTTTCATAACCGAACTCCAATACAGTAAAATCTTTTGTTTCTCTGAGCATTTGAGCAAAAATTGTTTCAGCGATTTTACCTTTGACTAAATTTCTAGCAAATAATATGTTGTCCATAGATACGATTTATTTATGTAAAGATTCTATAAATCTCAATAACTTGTTAATTTCCCCTTCTTTATCCCGAAACCAATTCGATGACCAGATTCGATAAACAATATATCCCATTTTCTCAAGCTCTTTTTGTCTATACATATCGTGTGCATACGCTTCCTCGGAAGAATGGTAAGCCTTGCCATCACACTCTAGGACAATATCCTTGATTCCGGTTTTAACAATAAAATCTAAGCGAAAACCACCAACCTTATGTTGTTGTATAATCTTATCTTTTCCAAAGCGATCTACCAAAGAGTCGTAAACTTCTTCTTCAAAAGGAGATTCAGATAATCCATCCGAGTTCGCGATAACCCTGGGTTTCTCAAAGCTCTGAGATTTTAATAATTTTAGAATATTTTCTGCACATTCATTATCCTGATTTGAGACAGCTTCGGCGTAAGCAAGATATGCATAGAGAATGCCTTTCTTATTGTTGCCTTCGGCCTGTATGGCTTCTGCATAAGAAAGATACTTCTCCCTCGGAATGGAGGTGCAAACGTAAAGCTTGTGCTTAGCTCGCGTGATTAAGACATTCAACAGCTTATATCCTTCAATCCTGTTTAAACGCGCAAAATTTTGCGAGAATGTTCCGTCGGGCTTGATTCCATAAGTTGTGGATATAATTATGATATCCTTCTCATCACCTTGTATATTCTCGAGGTTTTTTACAAATAATCCCCTATCTACTAATTCCTGATACTTCCTTGCAAACTCAGGGCTGCTCTCAGACGCCTCACCCAAAGCTTCCTTAATTAAGTTTCTTTGGTTGATATTAAATGTAGCTATACCCACAGAAGGGCATTTACCGCTCTGATCCGGGTGTATCTCATCTCTGATAATTCTTAAAACTTCAACCACCTCGGCCGGATTGGTTCTTGTTTCATACCTACCATTTACTGGTATAAGTTCTATAGGTTTGTATACCTGCTGGGCAGGAAATGGAACTAGATTACCGCCATAAAAAGCGCAATTCGAAAACTCAATAAGTGCCGGATGATTCGACCTATAATGAAAATCTAAATATGATTTATTGATATCCTTTAAATCGCCCGCATATTGCAACAAGGATTCAGCCTCGGCCAGAACGCTTTGTTCCATCTCCTCAGTGAATTCTTCCTCTTCGTAATCTTCGTCATCAAGAACTGCCGAAGAGGAGCGAAAATAACTTGAGGGAGGCATTTGATGTTCATCACCAGCGATGATCTTATACTGGCCACGTATCAAGCTTGTAAACGTATCAGAAATCCTAAGCTGGCTCGCCTCATCGAAAAATATCACATTGAATAGTCCTTGTTCTAACGGTAAAATAGCATTCGCAGCGGCAGGATTGGTTAAAATTACCTGGAACAAGGTAGTAAATAAATCAAAATCTTTCGCGATAATTTGTCTTAAAGAATTTTTCGGACCAGCATTATTCTTTCTTAGATTATACAAGGTGTTGAAGTTGAAAGACGTCTCGGATATCTCCTCGTGCCGTTTATAGTTCCAAATCGATCTAATCTGCCGGACCTGTTCCTCTCCCAGCTCCTCATAAATCAAAGCGAGCTGTTTCAATTTATGGTCTGTCTTATGAAAACCTATCGTGTTTTTACCTTCATGATCGATGAGAGCACCACGATAGTACCACGCGCTGAAAAGCTCTTTCCAATCCTTAGCCGGCAACTCCTCAAGGACTGACAGTACCTTACCTTCTAATTGATTGCGCCTGGAGCAAAAATACATCCAATTATGGAAACTCTCATAAGAATCCAGATTAGTAATTGCCCCTTCTACCTTGCCCTGCAAGTCCTTACAATATTCATTCAAGGCATCATAGCTCCCGAATTTTATATAATCGAATGATTCAAACCTAAATAACCCGCTTTTCTCCATCTTGACCAAATCAGCTTCAGCTTGTTTCAGCCTACGCTCAATGTCCATTATGCTTCTTAATTTGGTTTCTATTTCCTTAACCTTTGTTAAAAGCTCTATGCTAGCTTCCTTCAGTTCTCCGTAAGTAGCGTATTCCTGAAAGGGAAGAGTTTCTAGCTCGTCAAAGTTATATGCCTTGATCTCTGCGATAGAATCGCAAGCTGAACACCAAGCAAGAGAAATATTCTTTCTAGTAACGCATATCTCTTTAGCCTGGGAGCTGAATATGGAAGCAATATTAAACACTAGATCCTGCAATGGACTTTTAACATCAAATTTATCGCCACCTAAGGATGAACCTGTCTCATGCAGTCCGATAATGTTTTCTAATTCCTTTAGTATCTCTAATGCGGCACTATGACACTTCTCGAGAGACTCTGGTGCAAATAACGTCACCCCTCTCTTCTCACAGTCCTCTTGCTGCTTCCTGGAAAGATATACGCATAAATCATTTACGTGATCATGAAATTCGGCAAGCCCATCTTTTAACTTCTCATGTGTAGCCCACTTATATTCATCGGCAAATACACTATCATTCACTAAGCAAAAATAGCTTGCTGAGTTTCTATTAAGCTCATTAAAAAGATAGCTTCCATCTTCCACTACCGATAAATATTTGGCATATTCTTCAT